>NZ_WTVN01000039.1 GCF_012910905.1 Aromatoleum toluvorans | reverse complement strand
GGGGAAGGGGAAGGTTTCGAAGCAGCGGGTCTTGTTGTAGCGGGGATCGTTGCCGACGCCAAGGCGACCTCCGGCGGCGAGAGCCCACGCGACGTGTACGCGACTGGACAGAACGCCGAGCGGAAAACCGTCGTCCGAGGCGATTCCGATCAGCATGTTGTCCGGCAAGATGTCAGCGCCCAGAAACTGGAAGGAGCGGTGCTTCGTCGTTTCGATCGTCCCAATGTAGCGCGGCAAGCCACCCAACATCCTGCGTAGCTCCTGTCGGGGCTTGCCGAATAACCACCAGAATTTCGCGTACCCCGCGCCATCCTTGGTGTGCCCCTTGGCTTCGCGTTCCGGGCGTACTCGTTCCAGTACCCACTGGTAGACCGACGGATATTTGGAGCGCGCGTCTTCGGCAGATAGTCCGAAAAGGTCGATCACATACACACCCCGCGGGCGGTCGGCGAGGTCGCGGCCGTTCCGATACGCGCGGATATGATTCTCAAGCCCCTCGCAGCGACTGAGACCGAGTTGTTCCGCTTCGTCGGGCGTGATGATGAAGCCCGCGCCGTGGAGTTTGACGCCGGGAGAACTGACGCCGAGATTCGCGCGCAGCGCTTGCACGCCGGCAATGTCAGCCCCCGCCTTGAGGTCCGCGAACAGCTTTCCGGTTCGCGCCTGAAGTGTCACATCCACGGCATCACGATCTGTCTCGCGCTCATCCGTCACCTGTAAGAGCGTACCTTCCTGCTCACCGCCCGCGCCGACCGTCATCGCAATCCGCACCGCCGCGCCGTCCGCCGCATCGACCCACGGGTGATCCGGAATCGCGAAGGCCAGCGACAGCGGATTCTTCGCCCCCAACTGCGCCTCGATCACGCGGCGGTTGAAGGTCTGCTTGATGCTGTTGGTCGTGATGAAACCGAAGCGCCGCGCCTCCCCCGCCCGCACGCGCTCGCCCGCGATGTGCCACCAGTACATGACGAAATCCGCCGACTCCGGCACTTCCGGCCAGGTGCCGCGCACCGCATCGACGTAGCCGTCGCCGAGCGCACGGCGCATCGTCGCGGCGCCGATGAACGGCGGATTCCCCACGACGTAATCCGCCTGCGGCCACTCGGCCTTCTTCGGATTCACGTAGCGCATCTGCACGACCTGCGCCGTCTCGTCCGGGATCGGCTCGCCGGTAACCGGGCTCGCCTTGTACGTGACGCCGTCCCAGCGCGTGACCGGGCGGCCGTCCGCGCCGGTGACGAACTCCTCGCGCTCGTAGGCGATCAGCGCGTCGCGGTGCTCGATGTTGCGGAAGTCGCGCAGCACCGGCTCGGGCGGGTTCACCGTGCCGTGGGTGCGGAAGTGCCATTGCAGGTAGCCGATCCACAGCACCATCTCGGCGATCTTCGCGGCGCGCGGGTTGATCTCCAGGCCGAGGAACTGGTGCGGGTCGACGGTGACGCCTTCGAGTTCCAGCAAACCCTGCGATTCGCCGAGGTCGTGCAGCAGGTTGAGCACTTCGCCTTCGAGGCGCTTCATGTGCTCCAGCGTCACGTACAGGAAATTGCCGCTGCCGCAGGCGGGGTCGAGCACGCGCACTTCGCACAGGTGGCGGTGGAAGGCGCGGATCTCGGCGACGGCGTCTTTGTGCTTGCCCTGCTGCTCGAAGGCGAGCGCGGCGGTCTGCACTTCCTTCCATTCGCTGCGCAGCGGCTCGATGACGGTGGGCAGCACGAGGCGTTCGACGTAGGCGCGCGGGGTGTAGTGCGCGCCGAGCTTGTGGCGTTCGCGCGAGTCGAGGGCACGTTCCAGCAGCGTGCCGAAGATGGCCGGTTCGACGTAGCGCCAGTCGGCTTCCGAGGCTTTCAGCAACAGATCGAGCTGGTCGCGGTCGAGCGGGATGGCGGTGGCCTCGGCGAACAGGCCGCCGTTGAAGCGCAGCACGTTGCCGCGCAGGATGGGCGAGAAGCCGCCGACGTTCATGTTCTGCCACAGGTGTTCGAGCATCGGCGCGAAGGTGAGCGGCGAATCCTTGAGGCTATGCAGCAGCTCGGTGAAGCTGCGCGCGGGCAGCAGGCCGACGTCTTCGGCGAACATGGTGAACAGCGCGCGCATCAGGAAACCGGCGACCTTCTGCGGCGCGTGGCCGGCGGCTTCGAGCGACTTGGCGAGGGTGGCGAGGCGGTCGGCGATCTCGCGCGTGACGCGCGCCGAGCGCCGCGCCGGGTCGAGGCCCTGCGGGTCGAGCCACACCGCGCGCAGGCGTTCGCGGATGTCCTCGCGGCGCAGGTCTTCGAGGCGGATGCGGTGGCTGCGCGGGTCGGGGTAAGGCGTGTAGGTGGCGCCGGAACGGCTGAATTCCGCGTACAGCTCGATGTTGCGGCCGACGTCGGCGACGAGGATGAAGGGCGGGCGGCCCTCGTCGGCGGGCAGCGCGCGGGCGTACTGGTCGGCCTGGTTGTGGGCGCGCAGCATCGCCTTGTCCCAGCCGGAGGAGTCGAGCGCCTTGCCGGTCTGCTTGGCTTCGAGCACGAAGCAGCCGCGGCGGTAGAGGTCGATGAAGCCGTTGTTGCTGCCGCCGTCGGGCTGGCGCATGACGACGCGGCGCTCGAACACGTAGGCGTTGTCGCGCGTGTCGTCGCCCGCGGGTTTGGGCTGCGGCAGGTCGAGCAGCGCGCACAGTTCGGTGAGGAAGAGCTGGTAGTTCGCGCGCTCGCTGCCGCCGGCCTTCTGCCAGCGCTGGATGAAGAGGTCGACGGCGGGAGGGGTCACGGAGGGGCTTCCGGGCTGCATGAAACGGGCGAGTTTAACCCGTGGGGGAATGCCGCGGGGATGCACGGAACGTCACGAAGCGACGGAGACGGGCCCGCATCAAGGCCGGACGCACTTGCTTACGAACATTTCGCAACCGATCGGTGAAAATCTTTTCCGCCGTTGAATGTCGAACGGACACTTGTCCCACAAGAAGGAAAAGATCATGAAAAAGTCAGCCCTTCGTCTCGTCTCCACCTCCCTGCTTGCTCTGGCTGTCGGCTTCCAGGCGCCCATCGTGCGCGCCGAAATGGTGACGACACCCGACGCGGCCACCCACAACACCGAAGATGCCGATCGCGCCAAGGTGCTTCAGTTCATGGAGCAGGCGAACGTGAAGGAACGGCTCCAGGCCATGGGCGTGGACGGCCTTGCCGCCACCGAGCGCGTCGCGGCGCTGGACCAGCAGGAAATCCATGCCCTCGCGCAGCGCATCGATTCCATGCCGGCCGGCGGCGCGATCTCCACGATGGAATGGATCCTGATCGTCATGATCGCGATCCTCGTGGTGGTCGCCCTCTGAGGTGAAACGCTGCCTGGGCGCCCTCGCGGCGCTCGCCCTGGCTGCCTGCACGAGCCTTCCGCCCGGTCAATGGGGTGCTCCGGCGACCGGCCCGCTTCCCGAGCGGGCCGAGCGGGCGGATGCACCGTTTTACCCGCAGGAAGACTATCAGTGCGGCCCAGCGGCCCTGGCGACCGCATTGGGGAGCGCGGGCTTGCGGCGCAGCCCCGAGGAACTGCGCGACGAGGTGTATCTGCCCGCGAGGCAGGGCAGCCTGCAGCCGGAAATGCTGGCCTCCGCGCGCCGCTCGGGGACCGTCGCCTATCGCCTCGCGCCTGAACCGCAGGCGCTGCTGAAGGAACTGGCGGCCGGGCATCCGGTGGTGGTGCTGCAAAACCTGCGCTTCGACTGGGCGCCCGTGTGGCACTACGCGGTGGCGGTGGGCTACGACCTGCCGGCGCAGCAGGTGGTGTTGCGCTCGGGGCGCGAGCAACGCCTCGTGATGAGCCTCGACGCCTTCGACCGCAGCTGGGCGAAATCCGACCGCTGGGCCTTCGTCGCGCTGCCGCCCGACCGGCTCCCGGCGAGTGCCGACGAAGCCGACTATGTCGCCGCGGTCGTGGCGCTGGAACGGGTTGCTCCCGCGGCGGCCGAGACCGCGTACCGCACGGCCCTGACGGCTTGGCCGCGCAATCTGCTCGCGCGCATCGGCCTCGGCAACACGGCCTATCGGCGCGGCGACCGCGACGCCGCGGAAGCCGCTTTCCGCCAGGCGGCGGCCGATCACCCCGAGGCCGGCGACGCCTGGAACAACCTCGCCCAGGTCCTGCACGAGCGCGGTCAGGACGCGGCCGCACGCGACGCCGCCGAACGCGCGATCGCCACCGGCGGGCCCCGCCTGCCGACCTACCGGCGCACGCTCGATCTCGTCTCGGGACGGTGAAATCCCGGCCCGGTGAACCTTTGGGGTGAGCGGCCGCTCACCCGGGAAGCGAGGGAAAGCGGCGTTGTACTGCATCCGGCCAAAGCAAGACCGGCATCTCCGAAAGCTGCTTTTCTTGCACGATTTCCTGCAGGCCACTCCAAAATATTCATTTAGAATATTTTCGACAATCGGCCGCAACCGGGCAATGATCTGACCTACGCGAGCCGTCGCAGAACAATAACCCAAGCGTTTCGGTTTGCTAGAATGCCAACAATACTGGTACTTTTCGGCTTGCGTGTGGTCGTCTATCCGAACGATCACCGGCCGGCGCACGTCCACGTTCAGGGTAACGGTTGCGAGGCGGTGTTCAAGCTGTGCTGCCCGGACGGACCGCCCGCATTACGCGAAAATTACGGGTTCACGCAAAAGGATCTGGCGCGTGTCGCCGAGGGCCTCGCGCGGAATCTGGCGGCACTGTGCGCTGCATGGAGGCAACTGCATGACGATTACTGACACCGCCTTCGAAGATGCAAATCTGCGGGGCACGGCAACACTGGCCGCCTTTCCGGCGGCGGTCGCCGTGCGCTACGACCGGCGCATCGCCCGCGTCGTGATCACGCTCGCCTCCGGCGTACAAATCGCTTTCGCCCCACGCGACGCACAGGGACTGGAGCACGCCCACCCGGCCGACCTGGCGGATGCCTGCATCAGCCCGTCCGGCCTCGGGGTGCATTTCCCGAAGCTCGATGCCGATATCTACATCCCCGCCCTGCTGGAAGGTTTGCTGGGGACGAAGCAGTGGATGGCCGCAAGGATGGGTCAGCGCGGCGGTAAAGCCACTACGCCTGCCAAGGCCGCCGCGGCACGCGAGAACGGCAAGCGCGGCGGTCGCCCGCGCAAGAAGGCTGTCGCGTAGAGGCGCCTGCATCGGTCAGGCATTGGTCGCCGCCAGCACGCGGACGCATCCGCCCGCCGTCGTCCCCAGCCGACGCAGGGCGTCCGGCCCGAGGGACAGATGATCCGCGGCGAGGCTTCCGCGCGCGGCCGTCATGCGGAAGCCTTCGCCCTCCCCCGCCGCGAGCCACCACGACGGCGCACCCGCGCCCGGATCACCCGTCTCCACGACGACTTCCCGGCTGTTGGCGACGCCGTTCAAGGTGCGCGTGTGCGCTTCGAGCACCATGCCGGCGTCGAAGATGTCGACGTGGTTCTCGAAGTGGAAGCCGTCCTGTTCGAGCAGCGGCACGAGGCCGGCGACGACCGGGTGGATGCCACCGACCGTCGCCTGCGCGGCCTCGGGCAGCAGGCCGAGGTACACGGGGTGCTTGGGCATCAGTTCCGCGATGAAGGCCTTGCGCCCTTCGGCGACGAGCCGCTCGGCCTCGCGCTGGCCGACCTTGAAGAACTGCCGCCCGACCGCCTCCCAGAATGGCGAGGCATCATCCCGGCCGCGCACGCCGTGCATCTCGATGATGGTGCGCGGCGCGAACTCCGCCAGGCGCCCGGCGATGAAGAGCTGCGCCGCCTTCGTCAGCAGTGCCGCGCCACCCAAGTCGCGCGCGCCGGGTCGCACGTACAGGCTGTGCAGTTCGCTGCAGCCGGTGAGGTCGTTGCACAGGTACAGGACGTCGTGACAGCGCCACGATTTCAGGCGCGAGCTGGAATGGACGATCTTGCCCAGCCGGTAGTCGTAGAAGGGCTGATCGAGGCCGATGCGGCACACGAGCTGCACGCAGCCGGCAACCTCGCCGCTGGCCGCATCCTCGAGCAGCAGCACGTAGCCGCGTTCGGTGTCGCCCGCTTCGCCCGCGAGGCTGCGCACGGTGCGGGCGATCGTCGCGCGGCTCGCCTCGATCGATTCGGCATGGCGTTCGAGCGCGCCGTCGGACTCGATCACGAGCGCATGGAAGGCGTCGACGTCGCGCCCGGTCGCCACGCGGACGACGAAGCGCTCACCAGGCACGGGCGAAAGGGGCAAGGGTTCAGGCAAGGACACAGCGCACCTCGTCGTCGTCGATCAGTTCGAGCCGGTTCGCAGCTTCCGCGGTGGTCGCCACCCGGCCGTCGGGGCGCCTGACCGCCGGCGCGAGCACGGCGCGGAAGCGATTGGTCTCGCGGTTGATCAGCAGGCCGTCGGGCTCGCCGCGCCCGATGGCCGCGTCGACCGCGAGCGGAAGCATCTGGGCGATGCGGATGGAATGCGCGAGCGGGCGCTTCACGAGGAAGGTCGGCCCGCCGTCGAAGACGTCGACATAGCGCTCCGCCTCGAACCCCTCGTCGATCAGCAGTCCGTAGGTCGGCATATATTCGGCGCGCGTCTGGCCGAGGGCGTTCTGCGCGGAATCCGGGAGCAGCGGCACATAGATCGGATGGTGCGGCATCAGCTCGGCCATGAAGCTGCGGTCCCTGCCCAGCGCCAGCCGCTCGGCCTCGCGGTAGGCGACGCCGAAGAACTTGCTGCCGACGGCATACCAGAACGGCGATTCGCCGGCGTCGTCGACCATGCCCGGCAACGGCGCGATCAGGTCCTCGGCGAAGCGTTCGGGGTGCTCGGCGATGAAGCCGAGCGCGGCCTGCAGCAGCGCGCGTTCGACCACGCCGCGGCGTTCGTCGCGCAGCACCAGCGGCGGGCGCAGCAGCGTGAAGCCGGACAGGTCGTGGCTCAGCGTCAGCGCGTACATGCGGTGGTTCACGCCCAGCTCGGGCGAGGCGTGGATGATGGTCTCGTTGCGGAAGGAGTAGTCCGCGCCCGGATGGCCGGCGGCGGCCACGACGAGCATCGCGCCGGCGAGCGTGCCCTTGTCGGTCGCGACCAGCAGGTATTGCTCGTCGCCCGGGAAGTCGATGTCGGCCGCGAGCGCCTCCTCGCTCTGCGCGACGAGGCGTTCCAGCAGCTTCGGGTCGTTCGGCAGCGAGACGTCGGGCGCGGCGACGCGCGCGGCGGTGGCGGCCAGGGCGTCGAGGTCGGAATGCTGGGCGGGACGGATCGTCAGCATGGGGGCTCCGTGGCTGGGGTGCTGCCGGTAAGCGTGGCGCGCGAACGGTCCTCGCGCGGCGTGATGCCGAAGTGGGCACGGTAGGCGGTGGCGAAGTGCGAGCCGGACGAGAAGCCGCAGGACAGCCCGATCTGCACGATGGACTGCTGCGTGCGCACGATGAGCTGGCGCGCGCGTTCGAGGCGCAGTTCCTGGTAGTAGCGCGAAGGCAGGATGTCGAGGTTCTGCTTGAAGAGGCGCTCGAGCTGGCGGCGCGAGACGCCGACGCATTCGGCGATCTCGTCGGCGCCGAGCGGCTCCTCCAGGTTGGCTTCCATCACCAGCAGCGCCTCGGCGAGCTTGGGCGGATGCTGTGCGATGCGGCTGGTGGCGGGCACCGCCTGCTTTTCGTGGCCCGGCCGGATGCGGTCCAGGCCGAACTGGCGCGCGACATTGTCCGCGAGCTGCGGCGAGACCTGCTGCGCGATGACGCCCAGCATCATGTCGAGCGTCGCCTGGCTGCTCGACGCGGTGAGGCGGTCGGCATCCATCTCGTACAGGCTCGCGCACAGCACGAGGCCGGGATGGCGCTCGCGGTAGAGCGTCATGTCCTCCCAATGCACGGCGACGCGGCGGTTTTCCAGCAGGCCCGCCGCCGCCAGCCAGCCCGTGCCGCCGCGGTTGCCGCAGCAGGCCGCGCCGGCGCGCGCGAGGCGGTTGAGCTGCATCAGGATGTCGGATTCATTGGCGCCCGCCTGGTGCAGGTCGCAGGCGACGACCAGCGCGTCGCAGCGCACCAGTGCCGCCAGTGCACCGCCGACCGACAGCCGCCCGCCGCCCGGCAGCGCGACCGGCGCGCCATCGGCGGAGACGAGATGCACGTCGTAGTGGCGCCGCCCGGCGAGCCGGTTGGCTTCGACGAAGGGGTCGACGATCGCGCCCAGCGTGCCGAGCGACACCGGCGGCAATAGCAGCACGGCGATGTCGAGCGGGTTCGCCCCGCTGTCGGCGACAGACCTGTCCCAGCGCATGCGCGGCCCCGTGCCCGACGACTCGCCTGCCGCCGCGGCCGCGCCTACTTCAGGTTGCCGGACAGGAACTGCCGCAGGCGCTCGCTCTGCGGCCGGACCAGCACTTCGCGCGGATTGCCCTCTTCCTCCACACGGCCCTGATGGACGAAGATCACGTGGTTGGAGACTTCGCGCGCGAAACCCATTTCGTGCGTGACGACCAGCATCGTGCGCCCCTCTTCCGCCAGCGAGCGCATCACCTTCAGCACTTCGCCGACGAGCTCCGGGTCGAGCGCCGAGGTCGGCTCGTCGAACAGCAGTACCGACGGTTCCATCGCCAGCGCGCGGGCGATCGCGACGCGCTGCTGCTGGCCGCCGGACATGTGCGCCGGATAGCTGTCGCGGAATTTCCACACGCCGACGCGCTCGAGGTAGCGCTCGGCGCGCTCCAGCGCCTCGGCCTTGGGGATGCCCAGCACGTGGATCGGCGCCTCGACGACGTTCTCCAGCACCGTCATGTGGCTCCACAGGTTGAAGTGCTGGAACACCATCGACAGGCGCGTGCGGATCTGCTGCAGCTGCTTCGCGTCGGCCACTACGAGGTCGCCCCTGCGGTCACGCTTCAGGCCCACTTCCTTGCCGCCGACGACGATGCGGCCCGAGGTGGGATTCTCAAGGAAGTTGATGCAGCGCAGCCAGGTGCTCTTGCCCGAACCGGACGAGCCGATGATGCTGATGACGTCGCCGGAACTCGCGGACAGCGAGACGCCCTTGAGCACCTCGTGGTTGCCGTAGGACTTGTGAAGATCCTCGACACGGACCTGCTCGACGATGGCGGTCATCTGGTTCATTGCGGTTCCTTGCTTGACGGCGGGCAGCGCGTCGTCGGGTGCGGTGTGCCCGGTGCGGGAAGTGTGCGGGGCATCGACGCAGAGCCGATCGAAAGTCGCAGTGGTGTTCATTATGCCTCCTTGCGCCTGCTTGCCTTGCGCGGCGCGAGATGGGCGAGCCAGCGGCGTTCGGCGTACTTGAACAAACCCACCAGCATGAAGGTGAGCACGAGGTAGATGAGGCCCGCGAAGATGAAGGCCTCGAAGGGTGCGAAGTGACGCGAGTACACGTTGCGCGCGGCGCCGGTGAGGTCCACGAGCGTCACCGCGCTGGCGATCGCCGAGCCCTGCAGCATCAGGATGACCTCGTTGCTGTAGGAAGGCAGCATGCGGCGCAGCGCCGACGGCAGCACGATGCGCTGGAGCGCCTTGTAGCGGCTCATGCCCATCGCCTTGGCGGCCTCGATCTCGCCGTGCGCGGTGTTGCGCATCGCCCCGGCGATGATCTCGATGGTGTAGGCACAGGTGTTGAGGCCGAAGGCGAGCAGCGCGCAGAAGAAGGGTTCGCGGAACAGCGACCAGAGCGGATGCCCCTCCGCCCACGCGTTCTGCATCCACTGCCACTGCCCCGCGCCGTAGTAGATCAGCAGCAGCTGCACGAGCATGGGCGTGCCGCGGAAGAAGTAGGTGTAGGCCGCGACCGGGCCGCTGACCCAGTGATTCTTCGACACGCGCGCAACGGCGAGCGGAACGGCGGCGATGAAGCCGCACAGCAGCGCGATCCCGGTGAGTTGCAGCGTCATCAGCAGGCCGCGCCAGAACTCCGGCAGGCTGGTGGTGATGACATTGAAATCGAGCAGTTCCATGACGATTCGGGCTCCCTCAGACGTGGGCTTCGCGGACGCCGACGTTGTAGCGCGCCGTCAGCCGGTTGAGGACGTAGCCGGACACCGCCGTCATCGCGAGGTAGAGCGCGCAGACGGCGAGATAGAAGGTGAAGGGCTGGTGCGTGGAGCGCCCCGCCTGGTCGGCGAGGGAGGTCATGTCCGAGAGGCCGATCAGCGACACGATCGCGGTGCTCTTCAGCAGCACGAGCCAGTTGTTGCCGATGCCGGGCAGCGCGTAGCGCAACATTTGCGGAAACATGATTCGCCAGAACACCTGCCAGCCGGTCATGCCGTAGGCCCTGCCCGCTTCGAGCTGGCCGGTTGAAACGGCGAGGAAGGCGCCGCGGAAAGTCTCGGTGAAATAGGCGCCGAAGATGAAGCCGATCGTCAGCACGCCGGCGACGAAGGGGTTGATCTCGATGAATTCCCACTCGAAGTAGTCGACCACCTCGTTGAGCAGCAGCTGCCCGCCGTAGAACACCAGCAGCATCATCACGAGGTCGGGCACGCCGCGCACGATCGTCGTGTAGAACATGGTCCACAGGCGCAGCGGCAGGAAGTCCGACAGCTTGAAGGCTGCGCCCAGCAGCCCGGTCGCGACCGCCAGCGCGAGCGACAGCAGCGCGACCTTGAGGGTCACCCAGGCGCCGCCCAGCAGGCTGGGGGAGTATTCGATCAGGGCATCCATGACTCACTGACTCCGGGAAAACGGGAAAAGAAAAAGCGCCGCTTGCGGATGCAGTCCGGCGCTTCTTTCCAGGTGGCGATCAGTTGCCGTAAATGTCCATCGGGAAGTACTTCTTGCGGATTTCCTCGTACTTGCCGCTGGCGCGGATGGCCGTGAGGGCCTTGTTGAACTGGGCGGTGAGGTCCTTGTCCTTCTTGCGCACGGCGATGCCGATGCCTTCGCCGATGACGCCCTTTTCCTCGGCGTTCTTGCCGAACAGGCGGTCGCCTGCGACCTCGTAGCCCTTGCCTTCAGGCTTGGTGAGGAAACCGCCCCAGGCTTCGAGGTAGTCGGCGAAGACCGCGTCCAGGCGGCCGGACTTCAGGTCGAGGTAGGCTTAATCCTGCTTGGCGTAGCGGACCAGCTCCGGCCCCTTGGCGTCCCAGTACTTCGTGGCGAAGTTGTCGGAGACGGTGCCGCGCTGCACGCCGACCTTCTTGCCCTTCAGCGAGGCGGGGTCGGGACGCAGCGGCGAGCCGCCCTTGGCGATCAGCGCCAGCGGCGAGGCGTAGTACTTCTCGGTGAAATCGACCTTGGCCTTGCGCTCGTCGGTGATCGACATCGACGCGATGATCGCGTCGAACTTGCGCGCGACCAGCGCCGGGATCATGCCGTCCCATTCCTGCTTGACCCACGTGCATTTCGCCTTCATCTCGGCGCACAGCGCATTGCCGATGTCGACGTCGAAGCCCTGCAGCGAGCCGTCAGCGGCGGTGATGTTGAACGGGGGGTAGGCGCCCTCGGACGCCAGGCGGATCTCGGTCCAGTCTTTGGCGAAGGCGCTGCCCGCAGTCAGGGCCAGCATCGCGCACAGCAGTGCAGTCTTTTTCATCCGGTATTCCTTGTGAGAGTTTCGCAGCAATTTCGCATCCACGGTGCGGGACGCGGGAAAGACCACTACAGGAAAGTTACAACCTTACGAAGCGCAGCGAATGGTGGCAAAAAATGCTCTCGGCCTCAATCCGGGTTCTCCGCCGTTATTGCGGCGCAGTATGTCCGCGCGGGCAAATATGAAGTCCGCGCAAACCCCCATTGCTACAAGGCTCTCCCGTTGTCAATCGCGTCCGTCCGCAGGCGACGCCGACGCTCCGAGGGGGGCAAAGCTGATAGCAAATGTCGCAAAACTGTCATCCGGGGTCGCCGGCGCGGCGCGAATGCCGCGGAATGTCTGGGTTTCGCAGCCCGCCGGGCCACGGGGATGCGCCCTGCATCAAAGCCTGCAAGCTGTCAGTAAGCCGTTTCGTGTATAAATGAATAAATAACTTCTATAAACAAGATTTCCCGCCTCATCCGATGATCGAAACCCTGGAGACACGTGTCGGCGAACTCGTGAGCGGTTCGCCGGTGGCAAGCTTTGTCATCGACAGCCAGCACCGCGTCCGCTACTGGAATCGCGCCTGCGAACTGATGGTCGGCCTGTCGGCCGACGAGATCATCGGCACCTCGGACCAGTGGCGCCCCTTCTACCCCGAGCGGCGGCCCGTAATGGCCGATCTGGTCGCCTCGGGGTGCATCGAGACGCTCATCCCGACGTACTACGCCGGCAAGTACCGGCCGTCGAAGAGCATTCCCGGCTGCTACGAAGCCGAGGACTTCTTCCCGCATCTGGGCCGCGGCGGGATGTGGCTGCACTTCACCGCGGCGCCGATCCGCAACGAGCACGGCGCCGTGATCGGCGCGATCGAGACGCTGCAGGACATCACCGAACGCAAGGACGCCGAACGCCGCCTGCAGGAGCTGCTCGACGAGCAGCGCGTGATCTTCGACAACGCGCACGTCGGCATCGCCTATATCCAGGACCGCGTGATCCTGCGCTGTAACCCACGCATGGCGGAAATCTTCGGCCATGACAGCGCCCAGGACCTCGTCGGGCGCAAGACGGCGATGCTCTATCCGTCGGCGCAGGACTGGCGGGAGAACGGCATCCGCCTCTATCACCGGCTCGAAACCCAGGGCTTCAGCGAGGACGAGGTGCTGCTGCGGCGCCGCGACGGCAGTCCCGTGTGGTGCTACCGCGTCGGCCGCCCGCTCGACCCGCAGCAGCCGCACGGCGGCTCGATCTGGGTGTATTCGGACATCGACGCGCAGAAGCGCCAGCAGCGCCAGCTCGAACTGGCGGGCACGGTGTTCGAGAACAGCGGTGAAGCGCTGATGATGTGCGATGCGGACAACCGCATCGTGAGCGTCAATTCCGCCTTCACGCGCATCACCGGTTACGCGGCGTCCGAAGTGATCGGCCAGTCGCCCGCGATGCTCAAGTCGGGGCGTCACGACGGCGCGTTCTACCAGCGGATGTGGGAAACGCTGCTCGCGGAGAACCGCTGGGAGGGCGAGATCTGGGATCGGCGCAAGAACGGCGAGATCTATCCGAAGCACCTGTCGATCTCGGTCGTGCGCGACGAGGCCGGACAGGTCGCGCACTTCGTCGGCGCCTTCTCGGACGTCACGCGGCGCAAGCAGGCCGAGGAGCGGGCGCAGTTCCTTGCACGCCACGACGCGCTGACCGGGCTGCCGAACCGGGCGCTGCTGCGCGAGCGCTTCGCGCAGGCCGCCGAGCACGCGCGCCACACGGGGCGCCACCTGGCCCTGCTGTTCCTCGATCTCGACCACTTCAAGCGCGTGAACGATTCGCTCGGGCACCCGGTGGGCGATGCGCTGCTGGTGGCCGTTGCCGACCGCCTGCGCCATGCGCTGTACGGCACCGACACGCTCAGCCGGCTCGGCGGCGACGAGTTCGTGATCCTGCTCGAACACGTCGCCTGCCCCGAGGACGCCGTCACCGTCGCGCGCAAGATCGACGCCTGCCTGGATGCGCCGGTCGAGATCGCCAGCCAGGTCCTGAGCATCGGCGCTTCGATCGGCATCGCGATCTACCCCGGCGACGGCCAGGATTTCGATACGCTGCTGCAGAAGGCCGATACCGCGATGTATCACTCCAAGGAGTGCGGGCGCGGCACCTTCAGCTACTTCGACGACCGGATGAACGCGAAGGCGGCCGAGCGCCTGGTGCTGCACAACCGCCTGCGACAGGCGCTCGGACGTGACGAACTCAGCCTGGCGTACCAGCCGCAGGTGAACCTGCGCTCCGGCCGCATCTTCGGCGCCGAGGCGCTGCTGCGCTGGACGCCGCGCGACGGCGAGCCCGTGAGCCCGGCCCGGTTCATCCCCGTCGCGGAGGAAAGCGGCCTGATCCTGCCGATCGGCGAGTGGGTGATCCAGGAAGCCTTCCGCGAGGCGCGCCGCTGGCGCGATGCGGGGCTGCAGCTGCAGCTGGGCATCAACGTGTCGGGGCTGCAGATCTACCGCTCCGACCTCGTGGCGACGCTCGCCGCCGTGCAGCGGGATACCGGCGTGCCACCGGGCATGATCGAGATCGAGCTGACCGAATCGACCCTGATGCAAGACGTGCATGCAGCGCGCGAGGTGCTCGACGCCCTGAAGCGCGCCGGCTACGGGCTCGCGATCGACGATTTCGGCACCGGCTATTCGAGCCTCGCGTACCTGAAGCGCTTCCCGCTGAACAAGCTCAAGATCGACCGTTCCTTCGTGACCGACGTATGCACCAATGCGGAGGATCGGGCGATTGCGTGCGCGATCATCCAGATCGCCCGCTCGCTGAACCGGCGAGTGATTGCCGAAGGCGTGGAGACCGCCGAGCAGGCGGCGCTGCTGCGTCGCCACGGCTGCCATGAAGGCCAGGGTTACCTGTTTGGCCGCCCGATGGCGGCACAGGAACTGCGCGAACGGCTTGGGACACCTGCTACAAACGCTCAGCCCGGCCATGAGGCCGGGCTGAGCGTTTGCGCGGCGAGCTGACGCCCGCCGCACACCGGGCTGTTACTTCAGAGTGAGCGTGGTCACGGTCGTGGCACCGTTCGACGATGTGGCACGCAACCGCGAGGCAGCGGCCGGACGGGCCACCACGGCATCCACGGCCCAGTTGCCGACCGCATCGGGAGTCGCCGTGCCGGCCAGGCCCAGCACCCCGCCGGTGGAGCTCAGGAACTCGACCGTGACCGTCTGGCCGGCTGCCGGGCCGATGAGGCCCTCCGCACGCAGACGCCCCTTGCTGGAGACGTACTCGGACCGGGTGATCGAGACGGTTTCCGCGGCCGCCACCTGCACCGTGACCGTTGCCGGCGTGGCCGAGATTGCGCCCGCCGTATCGATCGCGTTGTAGGTGAAGGTGAACCTGCCGGCGACGGGCGACCGGAAGCTCACCACGCCGCCTGCCACCGTGACCGTCGCGCCCGTCGGGGCGATGGCTCCCGGAGTGGCGGGGACGCCTACCGGCTGGCTGACGTTGGTTGCCCCGACGATGTTGGCTGCGCCATCCGGGTCGGTGTCGTTGGCGATCACGTTGATCGCCTGCGTCACGTTGGCGATGGCGGTCGCCGAGTCGTTCACCGCGGTGGGCGGATCATTCACCGGTGTGATGGTGATCGTCGCCACGGCCACATTGGACACCCGCCCCGCCACCGTTACCGTGTAACTGACCTGGTCGGTCCCGCTGGCGTTGGGATTGGGCGTGTAGCCGATCGTGCCGTCGAGATTCACGACTGCCGTACCAAGACGCGGCAGGCCGGTCAGCGCAACCGTTCCGCCAGCGGCGCCGGTGTCGTTGGCGAGCACGTTGAAGCTCGTGAGCGGCGCGTCCTCGAGCAGCGAGAAGGTGTCGTTCACCGCCAGCGTCTGACCGACCGGCGTAGCGGTCGCCAGCGTGGTACGCACGTGCTCCTCGCTGGTACCGAAGGCGCTCGAACGGACACGCACCCTGGACGGCGGCGACAGCAGGTTCGGCACCGTGAGCGTGCCGGCGGTCATGACGCCGCTGAAGGTCCCGTAGGTGAGCGTGAGCGTCGGCGGGACCACCTTGTCGGTCGACTCCGCATTCACGGTGAGGGTGCCGGCTGCGCGGTCGAAGAGCGCGGAGGTGATGAACACGTCGTCGGCCACCTGGTACGGGTGGTAGACCGGAACGATGTTGCCGGTGATGTCGCGCGCGGTGAGATCCTTCACGCACACCGCGGCAGGAATCGTGGCCGGCGCGATCTGCCCCCAGTACGTGCCGGCACTCGCCGCCAGCATCTGCGTCTCGGTCGCGGCGGCAGGCGCCCCGAACGGCGGCAGCACTTCGCCCGTCACCGGGTCGACGGTGCCCGCGCATGCGGCATCGAAGAAGGACAGTTGCGGCACGACGGTAGGCGGACGCGGCTGTGCGGGCACGCGGCCTTGCGAGGTACCGACCGCGGAGGCAAACACATCGAGCTTGTTCCCCGTGGCGGGATCGCGCTCATAGGTTGCGCGTTCGACGGTGACGCGGCCCGGCAGGGTACCCGAGAATATCCGGCCCATCAGCGAGAAGTCCGTGGTTTCAAGGTAATCGACCGACGCGCCGCTGACCGGATCGATCCCCAGGCCCGAACCGGCCGGCCCCTCGATGCGGTAGATGTTGTGGTTGCGCACTGCGCCGGACGAATCCGTGAAGGACGTCAGCGGGCTACCGGTGACCGGTCCGACACGCGCCGGATCGGCGATGTAGAGCTTGCCCGGCACCGGGCCGGAAACCGGCGGCAGTTCGGGGCCTCCCGGCGCGTTGGCGGGCAGCAGGAAGGGGCCGAGCGCGCCCTGGGTCGCACAATCGAACTGCCCCGGCGGGCAGTTGATGCCCACGTCGTCGGTGAAGAAGATCCTGTCCCCCGCGGTCGCCTCGATCACCTGCTCCCCGTACGGGTGGATGAAACGGTAGGAGCCGGTCACTGGCACGGGATTGAGCACCATCCGTATGCGGGAGAAGGCGATCTGCCCGCCCGGCACCACGTCGGCCGAAAATGCCGCTTCGACGGCCAGCACGAGCAAGGCCCTGCCGCCGGTTGCAGGCGTCATCGAGGCATCCGCCGCGAACCAGAAGTGCTCGTCGAAGAAGCTGGTCGGGAAGGCTTCAGGCGGGTTCGGCACGTCGCCAGGCAACAGCAGGCACCAGCCGCCCGCGACTTCGGCAGCGTTGATCGGGCTGCAGAATTCAAGCGCAAGGCCGGTGGTGTCCTGATACCAGGCCGGGAAGCCGCCGATCGGCGGAGAGTTGTCCGGCGGACCGACGCGCTCGAGGACCGCATGGCTCGTGCCGGACGACAGCGAAAGCGCCAGCAAGCTTGCGGCAATGGCCTTACGTTTTAGCATTTTCATGGTGTGCTCCCGTTGAGGCACAGGGGCGCAAGCCAACCCGGCGGGCGCCACATCTCCTGTGGGTGAGCACACCAAGGCACTCTTCGTACCAGATTCGTAAGTTTTTGATTATTTTATACTTTCACCCTGCAAGCATTTGCGGAGCGGGCTTTTCGGGGAACTCCTCCGGGGGTTTTCACCCACTCTTCCCCGCGTCTGGTGGGGAATGTCTGGTGGGGAATCCGAGACGCTTTCCGCAGGTCTTTTCCCCACCCTCGCCTATAGTGGATCTGTGCAGTACAAACAGGCCGACAAGTACAAGGGATTTCAGGGAGCAACACTTTCAGGAGAGGCTCATGACGCGGAAATCAGCCGCTCTCGCAGTGATCGGGGCCGTGCTCATCCTGGCGCTCCCGTCCACCGTCGCAGCCGACGCCGTCAGCGACGAATCCTTCGACCGGCAGGCGCGGGCGCTCGATGAAGGGGCGAAGCTCAAGGAAGACGCCGGCGTGTTCGGCCGACCCGGACTCAGCGGCGAGGAAGGGCCGCGCGCGAGTGCCGTCGGGGATCGCGAACTCGATCGCTACGTGCAGCGCCTCGCGCTCGAGATCCGCCTGCGCAACGCCATCTCGGACCGCGATCCGGGCGGGTTCCACTGACACGGAGAAGCACCCGCGGCTGCACCAGGCAGCGACTCCTACAAGGCTGCAACCGCAGCCTGGTGCAGCCCCAGCGATCCCGCCAGCGCATCGATGAACCCGCGATGCTCGGCCGGGGCGCTGTTGCGCCACTGCACGAGGTAGCCGGCAAGGCCGCCGGGCGCTGCAGGGGCGAGGTTGAGATACCGCAGCACGACCCAGCGCCCCGGCCCCTGCTCGAATTGGGGAAGCAGCAGATTGGCGACGACCTCGTTGTCGCTGCGGCGATAGGGATCCGCCGACAGGCGCGGCAGCTTCGACTCCAGCCACGCGGCGATCGACATGCCGGACGGGAGCTGGCGATGCGGCTCGGCGGCGAGGCGGTCGGCGTAGGCCGCGAGACTGGGCGCGTACACGTCCCAGCCGGGGTATGGCGCGTCGGTCCGCCAGCGCTGCGCCATGCTGCGCAGCACGTAGAGGCCTGCGGTCTCGCACAGCGCCTCTTCGAACCATTGTGTCTCGCGACGGCCCGCATCGTGTGCGCGCCTTTCGTAGTTCGAGAGGATGTGGCACAGCTCGTGGCCGAACTGGTAGGCATACTGCGCCCAGCCGCGATTGCGCGCGGAGAGGCGCACGCGGTATTCGCCCTGGCTGCCCTTGTCGAACAGCGTGACCGGGCTGCCGGGTGCATGGGTGACGACGATGGGATCGACCGGAGCCGCCGTTGCGCCGCGCGTGAGTTCGTCCGCCACCGCGTACAGCAGGGTTTCGATCTCGTCGCGCTCGGCACTGCCCCAGCCCTCGCCTTCGACGCGGATCGTGAGCCCGGACAGGCCGGAAATCGCCCCTGGTTCCCAGGCGCGCGCGTTCGGCACGGCCGCGAACAGCGCCCCCAGGACGAGCAGGCATCGCGCGAACATCCCCCCGCCTGCGCCCTGCATCCTCACCGCCACGCCCCTCGCTGCCGCACCACGAACGTTCAATCTACTCCGTGTAGTGGCCGACGCCAATCATCGAACCACCCTCGCGCCGCACGTAGGAGCGCTTTTTTTCCACGCGGTTGGTGACCGGATTGCGCCATACGTAGTCGACGGTGGCCTCGTCGGCGGTCTTCAGCTTCTCGATCATCTCGGCGATGATCTTGTGCCCTTCGGCATCGGCCAGGCCGCGCGCGTCGGTGTCGGACAGCGCCGGGTTCATGCCCATCGCCTCGAACTTGCCGCTGTCGAGGCTCACCATGAAGACGTACAGGTCGTCCTTCACGAAGGCCCCGCGACGGTCGTTGAACGCGGCCGCCGCCTTCGCGGAGCCGTCCGCCTTCGCCAGCGCGACCGCGCGGCCGAGCATCGCGTGCGCGTCGTCGGCACTCGCACGCGGGGCGGAGTAGCCCACGCCGACGACGTAGGTGCCGACCTTGCGCACGTAGCTGACCTTGGGTTCGACCTTGTTCGTGACGCGGTTCAGCCACATGTAGCGCACGGTGGCTTCGGGCGTCACGCGCGTGCTGTCGATCATCTCGCGGAACAGCGGGTTGCCGGCCGCGTCGGTCGTGTTCAGCACGGTCAGGCCGACGAGCGCCTCGGGCGCGGCGCCGCTCGCCTGGTAGACGCCCTTGTCGTCGATCACGAAGACGTACAGGTCCTTGCGCACGAACTCGCCCTTGCGGTCATTGAAGGCCGCGAAGGCGCGTTCGGCGCCGTTGGCCTCCATGTACTTCACGGCCTGGTCGAAGAGCGTGCGGGCCTCACGCGGGGTGCCGCGGTCGGCGGCGAGTGCGGACTGGGCCGCGACGGCAAGCAGGGTCGCGCCAAGCAGCGACTTCAGGGGCAGACGTTTCACGTACGGATCCTCTCAGGCGAAGATGGGAAAAGCAGGTAGCGAAATATTCGCGACAGTGGGGGATGGTCGGCTGAACCCGCCCGGGCGCCGTGGGGCAGGCCCAGGCAGGCTCAGCGGACCACCCCGGCGAACCGGGGGGCCTGCGTGCGGGACGGCGGCAAACCGTCCCGCGGCACGCTTACGACTTGTGCAGCTTGAACACCCACACGGAACCGCCCTGCTCGAGGAAGTTCACGCGCTTGGCGACGTCGCCGCCCCACAGCGGCACCGCACCGCCCCAGCCGGACACGACGGCGACGTACTGCTCGCCCTTGTCCTCCCAGGTGATCGGCGGGGCGATGATCCCGGAGCCGGTCTGGAACTTCCACACTTCCTGGCCGTTCGTGGCATCGACTGCCTTCAGGTAGCCCTCGGGGGTACCGTAGAACACGAGGTTGCCGCCGGTGGTCAGCACGCCGCCCCACAGCGGCGCGTTGTTCTTGACCTCCCACACGATCTTGCCGCTGACCGGATCGATCGCGCGCAACGCGCCGATATAGTCGTCGTTGAGCGGCTTGATCGTGAAGCCTGCGCCGAGGTAGGCCGCGCCGCGCTTGTAGGAGACCGGCTCGTTCCAGATGTCCATGCCCCACTCGTTGGCCGGCACGTAGAAGTAGCCGGTCTTCGGGCTGAACGCCATCGGCATCTGGTTCTTGCCGCCGAGGAAGGACGGCGCGTTGAACACCACCGCGCCCTTCTTGCCGTCGCCGCCGCCTTCGGTGAAGGGGTTGCCCGGACGCTTGTCCTCGTTGTAGATCGGCCGGCCGGTGTTGAGGTCGATGCCCTTGGCCCAGTCGATGCGCTTCACGAACGGGAAGGCGTTGAGCAGCTTGCCGTTGGTGCGGTCATTGACGAAGAAGAAGCCGTTGCGGTCCGCCTTGCCGCCGGCCTTGACCATCTTGCCGGACTTCGGATCCTTGTATTCGAAGGAGACGAATTCGTTCACGCCGTCGAAGTCCCAGCCGTCGTGCGGGGTGGTCTGGTAGTGCCACACGATCTTGCCGGTGTCGGGGTCGATCGCGACGGTCGAGGACGAGTACAGGTTGTCACCCGGACGCAACCAGCTGTTCCACGGCGACGGGTTGCCGGTGCCGATGAAGATCAGGTTGACGTCGGGATCGTAGTACGCGGACAGCCACGGCGCCGCGCCGCCGGTCTTCCACAGGTCGCCCGGCCAGGTCGCGTTGGCCGTGCCCGAGGTGCCGTTCTCGATCTGCTTGCCTTCCTTGTCGTACTTGAAGCCCATGTGGCCTTCGACGACCGGGCGCGTCCACACCAGTTTGCCGGTCTTCGCATCGCGCGCGTCGACCCGCCCGACGATGCCGAACTCGCCGCCCGAGTTGCCGGTGATGACCATGCCCTTGACGATCTGCGGCGCGGCGGTGAAGGAGTAGCCGGCCTTGTAGTCCTCGATCTTCTCCTTCCACACGACCTTGCCGGTGTCCTTGTCGAGGGCGACGAGCTGCGCGTCGAGGGTGCCGAAGATCACCAGGTTGCCGTAGATCGCCGCGCCGCGGTTGATCACGTCGCAACACGGCATGATGCCGTCGGGCAGGCGGTGCTCGTACTTCCACAGCTTCTCGCCGGTCTTCACGTCCAGCGCGAAGATGCGGCTGTAGGAGGCGGTCACGTACATCTTGCCGTCGAACACGATGGGCTGCGACTGCTGGCCGCGCTGCTTCTCGCCGCCGAACGAGAACGACCACACGGGAACGAGGTTCTTCACCGTCTGCGGGTTGATCTGCGCGAGCGGGCTGAAGCGCTGGCCCTTGGTGCCGAGGCCGTGCGTGACGACCTGCGAGGTGTTGCCGGTGCCGTCGGCGAGGATGTCCGCGTCGGTGACCTCCTTCGCCTGCACGCTGCCCAGGCCTGCCAGGGACAGCGCGAGGACGGATGCCGCGACGGACAGCCCTGCGCGTTTGCGGATCTGCTCCATTTGAATCCTCCTTGTGGAATCTCGTCGTATTGTTGGAAACCGCCTCCCTGACCGGGCGACCGGATTCGGCAACGGTTTCGCAAAGGGCGTGCCACCGGTCCGCGCACCGCGAAAAGTGCCGCGGCTCCCTGAAACATGGCTCAGGCAGCGCGTTTTTCAAGGGCCGACGGTGCGATCTCGCGATTTTCACTGCTCTGATTGACAGCACCTGTTCCGTTTTGGAGCAATCACCCGTCGCGCGTCGCACAGATGTGTCCCTTATGCGCATGGAACATTTTTTGCTGCACTGAGGAACAAACAAGGGCGGCATTCGACCGCCCGCGGAGGAGACTCGATGCGCCCTACAACCGTGCTCGCCCTGGCGACGCTGTGGCTGTGTTCCGTTGCGGATGCCCCGGCCGCGGTGCCCGTCGCCGTGCACGCGAGCACCGATCCGCTGGATTCGGCCCGCTGGGGCGACATGGCGAAGACCTTCTTCGCCGGCCGCACGGTGGTGTTCGATGCGCGCGTCAAGGTCGTCGCGCCGGCGATCGCGGAGGACTCGCTCAACGTCCCCGTTTCCGTCGACGCGAGCGGGCTCGCCGGCGTCGAGGAAGTGCTGGTGTTCGCCGACTTCAACCCCATCCTCGCGGTGCTGCGCTTCCGGCCCGTGAAGGCGAAACCCGCCCTCGGCTTCCGCCTCAAGCTGCAGCAGTCGTCGCCGGTGCGCGCCGCCGCCCGCACTGCCGACGGCGTGTGGCACGTGGGCGGCACGTGGGTGACCGCGACGGGCGGCGGGTGCACGGCCCCGTCGACCGGCTCGGGTTCGCCCGAATGGCAGGAGCGCCTGAACCAGGTCAGCGGCAGGATCTTTCCCCGCAGCGACGGCAGCGAGCGCCTGCGCATGCGCGTGATCCATCCCATGGACACGGGACTCGCGCAGGGCATCCCGGTGTTCCACATCGAGGAGCTGACCCTTTCGGACGAATCCGGCGCCGAGCTGATGCGCATCCAGACCTACGAGCCGGTGTCCGAAAACCCGCTGTTCACGATCGACATGCCCGCCGCCGGCACGCGCGTCCGCGCCCGCGGGCGGGACAACAACGGCAACCGCATCGACGCATGGGTGACGCAATGAGCACGCGGCATGTGGCTTTCCCCGCCCTGCTCGCCTGCGCACTGGCGCTGCTCCCGGCGCCTGCGCCGGCCGCGGCCGAGGCCACGCGCTTCGACTACCGCCTCGCGCCGCAGGAGATCGCGCCGGGCGTGCATGTCTTCACCGGCCTGCGCGAAGACTTCTCGCCCGCCAACGGCGGCAACATCGTCAATACCGGCTTCATCGTCGGCAGCACCGGCGTCATCGTCATCGACACCGGCCCCTCGCGCCGCTACGGCGAACAGATGCTCGCGGCGATCCGGCGCGTCACGCCGCTGCCGGTCGTGCTGACGATCAACACGCACCACCACCCGGACCACTTCCTCGGCAACCAGGCCTTCCCCGCGGCGACCCTCGCCGCACTTCCGGAAACGCAGCGCGGCATCCAGAAGGATGGCGAGGCCTTCAACGAGAACCTGTACCGCATGGCCGGCGACTGGATGGAAGGCACCGAGCGCGTCGCGCCGACGCAGCCCCTCGCCGCAGGACGGCGCACGGTGGGCGGGCGCGACATCGAGATCGTCGCGCTGGACGGCCACACGCCGGCCGACTTCGTCCTGATCGATCACGCGAGCGGCACCGTGTTCGCGGGCGACCTGCTGTTCCACGACCGCGCCGCCACCACGCCGCACGCCGACCTCGCGCACTGGCTCGCCGCGCTGGAGCGCCTCGCAACGCTCCCCGCGCGGCAATGGGTGCCCGGCCACGGTGACGTCACCCGCGACGCGGCTGCAATCGCCCAGACGCGCGACTATCTTGAATGGATCGCAGCAACGATGCGCGAAGGCGCCGAGTCGGGGCTCGACATGACCGAGATGCTGGCCCGCCCCATTCCCGCGCGCTTCCGCGGCCTCGCCGAAGTCGAGCGCGAATACCGCCGCTCCGTCGTCCACCTCTTCCCTGCCGCCGAACAGGCGGTGCTGGAGAAAGCCCATGCGCGCTAGATCGACTACCCTTGGCACCCGCATCGGCCTCGTGCTCGCCGCCGTCCTCGCGCTCGTGCTGCTCGCCGGCGCCGGCTGGTGGGTGCGCGAGACGCGCAAGTCCATCCACGAGGAGGTGCTCGCCGCGAGCCACGTCGCGCAGCAATGGGTCGCGGTGCTGGTGTCCGAGACCCTGCGCGACCGCACCGACGGCCCCGACCGCCTGATGGCCCACCTGCGCGCGGTCGGGCGGCTGCGCGCGAACCAGCTCGAAGTGCTCGGGCCGGATGGCGCCCGCCTGTACCTGTCGCCCGAATCGACGTACAAGCCGGGCCGCTTCGCGCCGGACTGGTTCGCCGACTGGCTCACGCCGTCGCTGCCGGTGCGCCACTTCGACGCCGGCGACCGCCAGATCGTGCTGCGGCCGGATGCCTCGCGCGCCGTCCTCGATGCCTGGGACGACCTCGCCGCGGGTCTCGGCTCCGCGCTTGCGCTGCTGCTGATCGTCGCGCTCGGCGCCCGCCTCGCGCTGCACCGCGCGCTCGCCCCGCTCGCGCAGATCGACGCGGCGCTCGCCCGCGGCGCCGACGGCCGTTTCGACGTGCGCCTGCCCGGCTACCGTGTCGCCGAGCTCGACCGAGTCGCCGCCAGCTACAACCGCCTTGCCGACACGCTCGACGACACACGCGCGCAGAACCTGCGCCTGGAAGAAGACCAGGCCTTCGCCCGCGCCGTGCAGGCACGGCTGGAAGAAGAGCGCCGCGTGATCGCACGCGAGCTGCACGACGAGCTGGGCCAGGCCATCACCGCCGTGCGCGCGATCTCCGGCGCGATCCTGCAGCGCTGCGACAACCAGCCGCAGATCCACGGCAGCGCGCAGGCGATCCTCGCGATGACCGGCCAGATGCAGGACGGCGTGCGCGCGATCCTGCAGCGCCTGCGCCCGGCCAGCACCGACGGCGGCGGCCGGCTCGACCAGGCCGTCAGCGACTACTGCCACCTGTGGTCCGGCCACCACCCGCACATCCGCGTCGACTGCCGCACGGCACCCGCCAGCGCCCCCACCGACGAAACCCTGAGCCTCACGGTGCTGCGCCTGCTGCAGGAAAGCCTCACCAACGTCGCCCGCCACTCCGGCGCCTCGCAGGTCGATGTGCGCCTCGATTTCGCGCCGGACGCCGTCGCGCTGGAAGTGTGCGACAACGGCCGCGGCCTCGTCGCCGACACGCCCCCGGGGCACTACGGCCTCACCGGCATGCGCGAGCGGGTCGCCGAACTGCACGGCGAACTGCATCTCGACACGCCCCCCGGCGGCGGACTGCGCGTCAGCGCCCGCCTGCCCCATCACCACTCATCCGAGGAGAGCATCCATGGCCAGCGTTCTTGAAAACCTCCGCCTCGTCCTCGCCGACGATCACGCCATCGTCCGCATGGGCTTCCGCATGCTCCTCGAAGGGGCCGGCGCGAGCATCGTCGCCGAGGCGGACAGCGGCGAAAGCGCGCTGTCCGCCTTCGCCGAGCACCAGCCCGACGTCCTCGTGATGGACGTGACGATGCCGGGCATCGGCGGCCTCGGCGCGCTGGAGCGCCTGCTCGCCCACCACCCCGGCGCGCGCGTGCTGATGCTCTCCGCGCACGAGGATTCGCAGATCCCGATGCGTACGCTGCGCTCGGGCGCCACCGGCTACCTGTCGAAGCGCGCCCAGCCGCAGGAGCTCGTGCGCGCCGTCGCGCAGGTCGCGCGCGGCCAGCGCTATGTCGACCCCGAACTCGCCCCGCAGCTCGCGCTCGCGCAGTTCGGCGGCAGCAACGATCCCGCCGACGCGCTCACCGACAAGGAGTTCGCGGTGTTCCTGCAGCTCGCCAAAGGCAGTTCGGTGAACCAGGTCGCGGATACGCACAAGCTCAGCCCGAGCACGGTCGGCACGCACCTGTACCACATCAAGCAGAAGCTCAACGCGGCGAACGCCGCCGAACTCGCACTGATCGCGGTGAGATCGGGGCTGATCGAGGCCTGAACGGGCGATTCGCCGTATCCGGCGCGACTGCCTGCGCAGTCACCGGGTCGCGTCAACGATCGTCGTCGTCGCCTTGGCGGTTTTCGTTGCGCTTGCGGCGACGCTCGGAGCGGCGGTCGTCGTCCTTGTCCCGGCGACGCTCGTCATCACGATCCCAGCGGCGGTCGCGCTCCCGGTCGCGCCATCCATCGCCGCGCCCCTTGTAGCGGATCTCCCGCGGATAGTAGCTGCGCGGCAGCTCCACCCACGGACCCGAGCGCGACGTGGAGTAACGCCAATAGTCGTTGTCGTAGTAGTAGTAATAGCCGCGGTAGTAGTAATACGGCTCGGCGTCGAATTCGACGATCGCCGGCAGCGCCGGCGCCACGACCACCGCGGGACCGCGGCCCGCAGGCGCGACGACGCACCCGCCGAGCACCAGCGCCGCGAGCGCAGCGGCGATGAGATTCTTGTGCATATCCATGCCCTCAATACGGCTTGAACCAGGGATCGCGGACCGCCGGTCCGACGAACCGGCATGCCGGGATCAATTCGCCGGAATATTACCTGCGACTCCGCTGGCGATCACGCGTTTCCGAACCTCACGCGCCGCGCTGCGCGGATACCATCAGGTTGCGCGGCGTGAGGGTGCGCGCGCAGAAGGTACCCACCTGCACGTCGAAACCCGCCTCCTCCAGCCCCAGCGCGAGGTCCGACACGAGCCACATTTCCAGCGCGCGGCGGAAGGCGTGGCGGACGAGTTCGAGGCGGCGGACCTCGGCGCGGCGCTGTTCGCCGACCGCGCGCCAGTGCGCCCAGTCCACCGCCCCAGGCAGGCGCACACCCTCGCGTTGCGCCAGCGAGCGGCACCAGGCTTCGAACCCCAGCGACTGCCAGTGCGCCGGCACGGGCTTGAAGGTGCGCGCGCCCTCGCCCTGCAGCACTTTGCGCAGGGCGACGAATCCCAGCTTCCAGGCCTGATCGCGCGCGAGGCGTTCGCGCACGTTGCGCGGCGCGGTCACGGTCTCGGTGACGGCCAGGCGTAGCGCGCGGTCGTCGAGCGCGAGCGCCGCCGCGCGGCTCACCGGCCGATAGGCGTCGCCCGCGCCGAGGTGATAGCAGCACGGCGCGATGCGGTAACTGTGCGCGTGATCCTGCGCCGCGTTGCGCACCAGCGTGCGGTGCAGCTCGCCGCAGGCATGCAGTGCGACGACCGCATGGCCGCGCACGTGGCGGCGCGAGGCCTCGTCCAGCGCATCGCCGCACAGCACCTGCTGCGCCAGCCCGCTTCCCTCGCCCAGCCGTTCGGCCGCCCGGCACAGGGACGGGTCGATCTCCAGCAGGCGCACCGGCACGCGATCGACGAGCGCCAGCCGCCGCCCCAGATGGCCCTTGCCCGCGCACCACTCCAGCACCGGCACCGGTGCCGCCGGCCCGTGCGCGGCGAAGGCGTCGATCTGCGCGCGCTTGCGTCCCGGGATGAACAGGTCGGCACGCGGATCGCGCGGCGGCATCGAGCGCGCGGCGAGCGGCGCCACCTCGCACAGCGCCTCCAGCAGGCCGACCACCGGCAGCTGCGGCGCAAGCCACGCGCGGCACGCCTCCGGATCGGCGATGAAGCGTTCCAGCATTGCGTCGTCGACGCCGAGCACCGCCGCGGCGAGCGCCGGCTGTTCATCGCACCAGCCGGGCCGCTGCTCGTGGAACGGCGACGGCCGCCAGAACGCCGCGTGCCCGTGCAGCAGGGATTGCAGTTCGAGAAGGCGGTCGCGGTGGTTCATGTGCTGCGGCGGGGGCGTGATCGGGACCCGCGAGTATCGCAAACTCCCGCCCTCTGCAGGGAGCGGCAACCGGGACACGACCATCAGGATTGCCTTGTGCGCGGCCCGCGCGTAGGCTCTGCGGAACCCCGGCACGATCCGGGAGTCTCTGCGGTGTGTCCGGACGCTGCGCCGTTGTTGCCGTGGCAGAAACATCCCCCGGGCACCCCCATCACGGAACGCCACCCGCCGCGCCGCGGTTTCGCCCACTCGGGCGCCCACGCGCGAAGGACCGCTTTCCGACCACCCCCATCAATAACCCGGCCAAGGAGCCTATCGATGAAGCTGTTCTTGAAACCCGGTGCATGCTCGCTCTCGCCGCACATCGTTCTCGAAGAAGCGGGCCTCAAGTACGAGACCGAAACCGTCGACCTGCAGACCAAGGTCACCGGATCGGGGCAGGACTACACCAAGACCAACCCCAAGGGCTATGTCCCCGCGCTGCTGCTCGACAACGGCGAGCTGCTCACCGAAGGGCCGGCGATCGTCCAGTACCTCGCCGACCAGGTCCCGGAGAAGAAGCTCGCTCCCCCCAACGGCACGCCCGAGCGCTACCGCCTGCAGAGCTGGCTCACCTTCATCGGCACCGAACTGCACAAGACCTTCAGCCCGTTCTTCAATCCGGCCACCCCGGATGCGTGGAAGACGATCTGCCGCGCGAACCTCGACCGCCGGTTCGGCTACATCGCCGAACAGCTCACGGGCAAGGACTACCTGATGGGCACCGATTTCAGCGTCGCCGACGCCTACCTGTTCACGGTGCTCGGCTGGGCGAAGTACGTCGATATCGACTTGGCGAAATGGCCCGCACTGGCCGCCTACCAGGCTCGCGTCGCCGCCCGCCCGTCGGTCACCGCGGCCATGAAGGCCGAAGGCTTGCTGTGACGGCGTGACCCTTGCGCCCCCGGCCCGGCCGGGGGCATCGCCGCAATGCGGCAGGCAGGATGCGGAGGGACAGGCACATGGACACGCAATTGGGCGACATCGCGGTCGAGCGCCTTGCCGGCGGCCGCACCACGATGGGCGAATACGCAGGAAAAGTGCTGCTGATCGTGAATACCGCCAGCCAGTGCGGCTTCACCCCGCACTATGCCGGGCTGGAACAGCTCTACGAGAAGTACCGCGACCGCGGGCTGGTCGTGCTGGGCTTCCCGTGCAACCAGTTCGGCGAGCAGGAACCCGGCAACGCCGCCGAGATCGCGGCGTTCTGCGAGCAGAACTACGGCGTCACCTTCCCGATGTTCGCGAAGATCGACGTCAACGGCGACGGCACCCATCCGCTGTACGCCTGGCTCAAGGCGCACGCGAGGGGCGTGCTCGGCACCGAGGCGATCAAGTGGAACTTCACGAAATTCCTCGTCGATCGCAGCGGCACGCAGGTCGAACGCTATGCCCCGATGACGTCGCCCCAGTCCATCGCGAACGACATCGAAGCGCTGCTCTGAGCGCCCCGCGGCGGGACCGCGCGCTTGACGGTCAGTCGAGTGCTTCCGGTTCCACCGGCGACGCCCCGACACCGGAATCGACCACGCGGATGGCTCCACGGCCGGCCTCCTTGGCCTGATACATCGCGGCATCCGCCCGCTTGAGGATGAGTTCTTCGCTCCCCTCGGTGTCCAGGAACATTGCCACGCCGATGCTCGCCGAACAGTGGTGCCTGACGGTGCGCGCGGGCTGGCCGGCGTGTTCGACCGTCAGCACATAGGGCTCGGAAACGCGTGCCAGGATCTTCTGCGCCACCCGCTCGGCCTGACGGCGCGACTCCACGTGATCGGCCTGAAGGTCGCCGAGCATCACCACGAATTCGTCGCCGCCAAAGCGTGCCACGGTGTCCATCTCGCGCACGCATTTCTGCAGTCGCCCGGCCACTTCCACCAGCAGCAGATCGCCCACGTCGTGCCCGTGGGTGTCGTTCAGCGGCTTGAAATTGTCCAGATCGATGAACAGCAGGGCGGCCCGCCGGCCCGTGCGCCGGCAGGCCGCAAGCGCCTGCCGCATGCGGTCGTGGAACAGACGGCGATTCGGCAGATTCGTCAGCGCGTCATAAAAAGCGAGCTGGCGGATCTGCTCTTCCATGTTCTTCCGCTCGGTGATGTCCGAGCCCAGCGCAACGTAATGCCGGACCTGGCCATGCTCGTCGCGCACGACAGTGATGGTCTTGTGTTCCGGATAGATTTCCCCGCTCTTGCGGCGGTTCCATATTTCCCCCTGCCAGTGGCCTTTCTCGGCAAGCCGCTGCCACAGCGCCGCGTAGAACGCCTCGTCATGCTGCCCCGATTTCAGTATCCGCGGGTTTCCGCCGAGCACCTCCTCCCGGCTGTAGCCGGTGATGCGGCAGAAGGCTTCGTTCACGTCGATGATCTCACCCGTCGCAGTCGTGAGTGCGATCCCCTCATAGGCATGGGTGAAAACACTGGCGGCAAGGCGCAAGCCGTCCTCCGCCAGTTTGCGGGCCGTGATGTCGCTGTGCATGACCACCACGCCCTGGCGCTCGGGCCCCAGCGGATTGACGGTCATCGTGAACCAGCGCTGCGCATGCGGGGCGTGGCAGGGATATTCGAGACTGAAGCTGGGCAGTCGACCTGCGAGCACTGCGCGGATCCCTTCGGCGGCCCCGCCCGTGGCGCCGTTGCCACTCGTACCGCAGATCGCCAGGTAAGACGTTCCAATATCGGTGTTGGGCGCGGCTTTCCCGGGCTCGAGCCCGTTCTCGAGGGCAAATCGCCGCCACGGTTCATTGACGGCGATGATCATCCCCTCACCGTCGAGAACGGCGATCTGATTTGGCACGGAGTCCAGTACGCCCTGCACGAATACCCGGCTTTCGCGCAAAGTCTCCTCGACCTGCTTGCGCTCCGTGATGTCCGTCGAGATACCGCACAGTGCGTAGATCGCACCGCTTTCATCGCGCAGGGGGAGCTTGAAGGTGAGGTAGGTCGACGTGCCGCCATCCTTGCGATGACGGAGGGTTTCCTCCGTCCTGACCGAGTCCCCTTTCTCCAGAACCTGCGCGTCGTCCATACGAATCCGCGCCACGGTCTCGGCATCGAAGAACTTCTCGTCACCATGCCCGACGATTTCCGATTCGGCCAGGCCGAACAGTTCGCACGCCTTGCGATTGGCAAACAGATACACGCCCGCCGCGTCCTTCATGTAAATGCGGGCGTCGACGCTGTCGAGGATCAAGGAAAGCTTCTGCTCATTTTCCGTCAACGCGCGCTTGCGCTGCGACAGCGTCTCCAGCAGGCGGTTGAACCCACCGATCAGTTCCCCGACTTCATCGTCGCGAACGATGGGCAGGGGGTGCAAGAACTGCTCCGAATCCGAAAACGCGGCCAGGGACTTGACGGTATCGAGCACCGGCGCGAGCTGGCGCTTGACGAACACCCAGGTGAGCCCCGCGGCCAGCAGGCTGATCAGGAGCGCAGCAAGCAGCACACGCCGCTGCACTTCGCGAATGGGCGCGAACGCCTCTTCGATCGGCAGCGCAACGGCCGCGTACCAGCCCACCAGCGGAATGCCCTTCGCCGAGGCCAGGATCTCGACGCCGGGGGGGTTCTGGAAGATGGCGGATCCTTCGTAGCCGTCGGCAAAGCGGTCGATCGCAGGGATGGTGCCGCGGGCCGGCAGCACCTCCATGAGGCGGCGCTTGTCCGACGCCGCGAGCACGAGGTGATGCTGCGGCGCAACAAGCACATAACCGCCGGTGCGCCCGTAGCCGTTTCCGGCGACCTTGTCGATGAAATTCAACGTCGACAGGTTGGTCACGCCGTATAGGGCACCAACCACCCTCCCCTGAGCGTCGCGAAGCGGCGCGGCCATGCCCAACACGGGCACCGACAGCTTCTTGCCGATGACCGGCCGGCCGACCATGGCCCTGCCTTCCTGGAGCGCAGCGGCGACGTGATCCCGTTCCATGTAATTGAAGCCAATCCGCCCGACCGAACGCGGCATGTCGGCGATCGCGGTGCCATCGGCGTCGAGGGCCATCACACCGCCGTTGAACAGATCCAGGAGGACCGGATTCCGTTCCAGCAGCATCTGCAGCTCGGACGGGGTCCGCGCGGACGCCGCGGCCATCGTCCCGGCGACAACCTCCAGTGCGTGCAGGCGGTGTGCGAGATCTTCGTTGACGCCCGCAGCCAGGATTGTGGCCGTCGAGAACTGCTGCTCGCCGACCAGGCGTTGCATGTCCCTGTGCAGGACATGGCTGGCGTACCAGGCCAGCGACCAGATGCCGACCAGGAAGATGCACAGCGTGACGAGGGCGATTCGAGTGTTGAGCTTGCGCCACCGAAAGTCAGGCAGCTTCATCCGATCATCCGTAAATGACGAGGTGTATCCAAAATATTCGGATGGGGGGAGTCCTGCTTCGGGACAGGGCGTCGGCGCGTGTGCGGAGAATCGATCGTCCGCACGCCCAACTCTGCCTTGTAATATTTACGTGGTATTTTACCACGAATAGGTCTGAAGGTGAGCGGCACTGCGCCCCGCGGCGCGGCTCAGGCACGATCGTGCTCCTCCCAGCGCCCCAGCTGGCGCGCGATCACGATCCAGCCGCCCGCGACCGGCACCGCCGCCAGCGCGATCGCGCCCGCCGACAGGCCCAGCGCCGCGAGCCCCGCGTAGATCCAGCCGCTCGCGAGGTCCCCGCCGCGATACACCGCCGCGTCGAGGAAGGCCTTCGCCTTGTAACGCTCCTCGCGGCTCACCAGCGTGAACAACACCTCGCGCGCGGGCTTCGCCAGCGCATGGCGGCTGCTGTCGTAGAGCACGCGCACGACGACCAGCGCAGCCAGCGCCGGTGCCGCGCCGAGCGCGACGAAGCCGACGAGCGCGACCGCGGGCAGCAGGGCCAGCGTCAGCCCCACGCCCAGGCGACGCACGACAAGCGCCGTCAGGAATACCTGCGTCAGGATCGTCAGCACATTCACCGCCAGGTCCACGCGGGCGAGGAACACCCGCCGCGCCGCCCGGTCCGTATAGGCCTCGCCCAGCATGTGCGCCTGCACGTAGTACAGGATCGTCGACGCGAACGTCATCAGCAGCAGCCAGAGGGCGATGCGGCGCAGCACGGCGGAGCGCAACACCAGCCCGACGCCGCTCCACGCGCTGCCGCCGATGCGCGCCTCGGGTTCGCGCGCGAGCGTCGCCGCGTCGCGCTGCGCATGGCGGTCGAGTCCGCGTGCACACCACGAGGCCGCCTCCAGCGGCACGATCGCCATCAGCAACAGCAGGAACACCGGCACGTGCGACGCCAGCATCGCGGTCGTCGCCGAACCGGCGATGCCGCCCAGCGACGACCCCACCGCGATGAAGCCGAACAGGCGCTTGCCCTGCTCGTGGTGGAACAGGTCCGTGACGAAGCCCCAGAACACCGTGACGACGAACAGCGCGAAGACACTCACCCACACGTAGAACACACGGTCTATCCACGCCCGTGCCGACTCGGGCAGCAGGTAGAGCGCGGCATAGAATGCGCCGAGGTGGGCCGCGAAGAAGCGGTTCGCCAGGGGCACGAACACCGCCCGCGGCCAGCGGGCGACGGCCGCCGAATACAGCGGCACCGCCAGCAGCATCACCAGGAACACCGCCGTCCACAGGATCTGCAGGTTGCCGCGGTCAGCCGCGCCGATCTCGTCGCGCACGGGCCGCAGCAGATAGTATGCATACAGGATCGCGAAGCCGTAGGCGGTGGCGAGCAGCAGCGGCAGGGTCTCGCCGTCGCGAACCGGGACCACCCGCCGGATGAGTACGGCGAACATCGCTTATCCGCCGCCGGCAGCGCCGATCACAGGTTCGGCGCCAGGCCCAGCGCCTGCCGCAGCTCGCGCGCCGTCAGCGCGCGGCCGAACACCGGCGAGCCGACGTCGAAGTCCCTGGCCCGCGCCAGCCCGCCCACCGGCACCGGCTCGAAGCCCGCATCCTCGACCAGCCGTGCCGCCACCGCCAGCGCATCGCGGTCGTCCGCTGCCAGCGGCACACCGATGCGCTCGCCGCTGCGATGCGCCTCGCTGCGCAGCGCGAGATACGGCACCGATGTGAACGCCCGCACCAGCCGCACGCCCGGCAGGTACTCGGCCGATGCCAGCCCGGTGCCGCGGTTCAGTGCCGGCGTCGCCATCGGGCCGTCGCGCTCGGGGCGCGGATTGCCGGTTTCCAGCACGACCTTGCCCGCCATCAGGCCCGCGTAGTCGCGCCCCAGCTGCGGCAGCGCCCCATACGGCACCGCGATCAGCACGACGTCGCCGAAGCTCGCCGCCTCGCGGGGCGTCCCCACGCGAACGTTGGTACCCAGGCGCGCCGCGAGCGGCTTCAGCTCGTCGGGGTGGCGCGAGGAAATCAACAACTCGTGACCGGCCTTCGCCCACAGCTCCGCGAGCGTGCCGCCGATCCGGCCGGCGCCGATGATGCCGATCCTGAAGCCGTCGGATGCCGCGACGGCCCATCCGGGCAGCGCGCCGAGTGCCGCGACTGCCGCGGCGGCCACCAGCAGCGCACGGCGCCGGCGGTCGAACGGCGACTGGAACAGGAGGTGGGGCCGAGATTGGAGCCGGGGTTGCGCGATCATCCTTGCCTCCGCATCATGATCCGGGTCCTGCGGCCCGATGCGCCCGCCCGCAGGCTCAGGCGCCGATCGAATCCAGATGGCGTTTCCAGAACGCCAGTTCGGGAATCCGTCCGGTGCCGGCGAGCACGTTGTCCGCCATGTGCTCGCGCCGCCCGGTACCCGGAATTGCGCAGGTCACCGCCGGATGGCTCAGCACGAATTTCAGCAGCACCTGCGCCCAGCTCGTCGCACCGATCTCCGCCGCCCACGGCGGCAATGGCCGGTCGCGCAGCCGCCGCAACACCCGGCCGCCGCCGAACGGCCGGTTGATCAGCACCGCCATGCCGCGGTCGGCCGCCAGCGGCAGGATGCGCCGCTCGGCCTCGGGCTCGCCGACCGAATAATTCACCTGCACGAAATCGAACTGCGCCTCGCGCATCACCGCTTCGAGCTCGCCGTAGGCACCGTCGGTGTAATGCGTGATGCCGATGTAACGGACCCGGCCCGCCGCCTTCCAGTCGCGCAGCGTCGCCAGATGCACGCGCCAGTCGACCAGGTTGTGCACCTGCATCAGGTCCAGGCTGTCCACCTTCAGCAGCCGCATCGACTCCTGCATCTGCCGGATGCCCTCGGCGCGCCCGCGCGTCCACACCTTGGTCGCGACAAAGGCCTTGCCATGCAGCCCGCCCGCGGCCAGCAGTTCCCCGGTCACCGCTTCCGCACGCCCGTACATCGGCGACGAATCGATCACCGACCCACCCGCCTCGAACAAGGTCCGCAACACCTCGGGCAGCCTGCGATACTGTTCCGCGTCGCGCTCGACATCGAAACCGACGTAGGTGCCCAGGCCGATCACGGGCAGCCTCTCCTGCGTCGAAGGAATCGGTCGCGTCAGCATCGCATCTCCCGAAGATCCGGCCTGCCCCTGCGCATGCCCCCGCCCGCCCATAGCCAGCGACGCCGCGGCGGCCGCCGCGAGCCGCAGGAACTGCGCCCGCGTCATGGCGCAGGCAGGAAGCCGTAATGCCGCAGGACTGCGCATATGCCTCGCCCCCATGAACGGCCGTCGCCCGGCCTTCGCAAGCTCTGACCGCGGGGATGCGCGTCGAGTGCCGCGAAGCAGGGAAATTTCTGCCCCGGCGGCTCGCGGCCGCGCCGCCTGCGGCCCGCCGGCATTCACTCCAGCAGGGCGTGGGCGCGGGCGCTGCGAAACATCTCCAATGCGTTGCTCAGCCCGGTCTTCTGCCGGATGACGGTCTGGTAGTTGGCGACGGTCTTTGCGCTCACGCGCAGTTGCCCGGCGATTTCGTCGACCACGAGCCCCTGCGCCAGCATCGTGAACACCTGGAACTCGCGCGGCGACAACACCCGGTGGGGGGCCTGGCGGTCGCCGGCGGCCTCGTCGAGGGCCCGCGCGGCGTCTTCCGACAGCGGGCGACCGCCGACGGCGACCTCCTGCACCGCGGCGATCAGCGCGTCGGGGGCGCTGCTCTTGGTCAGGTAGCCGTCGGCGCCCGCCTGCATGGCCTGGCTGACCATTGCCGGAGTGCCGTGCATGCTGAACACCAGGATCTTCAGCGCCGGCACCCTGGCCTTGAGGCGCCGCAACGTTTCGAGGCCGCCGCGGCCGGGCATCGACAGGTCGAGAATGAGGACGTCGGCCGGATGGGCGCCCAGCCAGGTATAGGCCGTCTCGCAATCGCCGAATTCCGCCACCACACTGACGTTCGGTTCGAGCTCCAGCAGACGCCGATAGCCCGTGCGCACGATGGCGTGATCGTCCGCAATTGCCACGCGCAAGCCGTTCATTCCGTTCCCCCTCACGCCGTCGTTGCGTTGCCCGTGGTACCCACCGCACATTCCGCATCCGGCCAGGGGAAGCGCGCGACCAGACACAAGCCCGGGCGGACGCCTGCCGGATCGCGGGCGCCCATTTCCAGCTCGCCGCCATGCGCCCACGCCCGCTCGCGGATGCCTGCCAGGCCGTTGCCCTGCTGCAGCGCATCGCTGCGGCAGTCACTGGCGATGCCGATACCGTCGTCGCACACCGACCACTCGACGCCCACTCCGGCGCGAGCCTTGACGGTGACCGCGGCCGCCCTCGCGCCGGCATGGCGGGCGACGTTGGTGAGCGCCTCCTGGGTCATGCGGTACAAGGCCAGCGCCAGCCCTTGCGGAATCTCGCAACTGCCGGGTTCGACAGTCAGGCGGTATTCGATCGTCTGCCCGGGACGGTTGCGCCAGCTCTCGATCAGGGGCCCGAGGAGCGCGTCGATACGGACCCGCCCGCTGCCTGCCCCCTCACTGTCCCTTATACACATCTCC
>NZ_WTVN01000038.1 GCF_012910905.1 Aromatoleum toluvorans | reverse complement strand
CCGCCAGGGACTGGACTGCCGCGGCCTTGTCGCCCGGCATCACCCCCGCCCGCCAGTCCGTGATCCCGGTCTGCGCCGCAATCGCCGCGGCCGTCGCCGGATGGTCGCCCGTGAGCATGACCACCCGCAGGCCGCGCGCCTGAAGACGCGCCACCGCTGCCGCCGAATCCTCGCGCACACGGTCGGCGACACCGATGACTCCGACAAACACGCCGTCGACGGCGACGGCGACCAGCGTCTGACCACCCTCCGCCAGCTGCCCGCACGATGCGGCATCCACTGCAATCTGCCGCTCCTGAAGGAAGGCGGGCGTACCCAGCACCACGTCATGGCCATCCACCCGCCCCGTCAGTCCCTTGCCGGGCACGGCGACGACATTCTCGGCCGCAGGCATGACCTGCCCGGCGGCACGCGCGGCGCCGACGATCGCCGCGGCAATCGGGTGTGCGCTCGTGGCCTCCAGCGCCCCCGCGATGGGCAACAGCTTCTCGCGATGCCAGCCCGGTGCCGGCAGCACCTCGCGCACGGCCGGCGCACCTTCGGTCAGGGTACCGGTCTTGTCGACCGCGAGTACGGAGATCTTCTCGGCCAGTTCCAGCGCTTCCGCGTTCTTCACGAGCATGCCGGCGCGCGCGCCCTGCCCCGTTCCGACCATGATCGCCGTCGGCGTCGCGAGGCCGAGCGCACAGGGGCAGGCGATCACCAACACCGCGACGGCGCTGATCAGCGCCTGCGCGAAATCGCCCGCCAGCCACCACCATCCGACGAAGGTGAGCGCCGCGATCGCCACGACGACCGGCACAAAAACGGCCGCGATGCGATCGGCCAGCCTTTGCACCGGCGCCTTCGACCCCTGCGCCTGCTCGACCATGCGGATGATCCCGGCGAGAAGCGTATGCGCGCCGACCCCGGTCGCGCGGCAACGCAACGCCCCCTGGCCGTTGAGCGTCGCGGCAAACACCGTGTCCCCGGAACGCTTGTCGACCGGCATGCTCTCCCCGGTGAGCATCGCCTCGTTGATCGCGGATTCGCCCGACTCGACCTCGCCGTCCACCGGCACGGCGTCGCCGGGACGCACGACGAAGCGGTCGCCCGGCTGCAGGTTTTCCACCGGCACCGCCACGAACTCGCCGTCGCGTTCGACGTAGGCGAGCTTGGGTTGCAGCTGCAGCAGGGCATCCAGCGCAGCGGTCGTGCGCGCCTTGGCACGCGCTTCCAGAAGCTTGCCGAGCAGGATCAGGGTGATGATCGTCGCCGACGCCTCGAAATACACGTGCAGGTCGTGGCGGCCGAGCAGCGTCACGACGGTACTGTAGATCCACGCCATCGACGTGCCGAGCACGACGAGCACGTCCATGTTGGCACCGCCGCCGCGCAGCGAGGACCATGCGCCGCGGTAGAACCGCGCGCCGATCCAGAACTGCACGGGCGTTGCGAGCACCAGCTGCAACCAGCGCGGAACGAGGTCGTGCCCGGCAGCCGCGTCTGCGCCGAACATCAGGGGCATCTGCGCGAGCAGGGGCAAAGTGAGCAGCACCGCGATCCAGAAGCGGCGCATCTCCGCCTGCCAGGCTTGCGCCTGCCGCAAGCGCTGTTGCTCGCGTGCCGCGATGCCCGTCTCGACACCTTCGAAACCGGCGCGACGGACAGCCTCGCGCACCGTCTCCGGCGCCACCAATCCGGGCTGATAGCGCAGGCTTGCCCGCTCCGTCGCGAAATTCACCGTCGCATCGACACCGGGGAGCCGATTGAGGACCTTTTCCAGCCGTGTCGCGCACGCCGCGCAGGTCATACCGGAAATCGCCAGCTCCAGCGAGGCCTGCGGAACGTCGAAGCCTGCCTTGCGGATCGCGGCGACCACCTGATCCGGATTGCTGCTGGCGTCCGCAAATGTCACGCGCGCCTTTTCCGCGGCCAGATTGACCGAAGCGGTAACACCGGGCAAGCGGTTCAGCACCTTCTCGATCCGCGCTGCGCACGCGGCGCAGGTCATGCCGGCAACCGGCAATTCGAGCGAGGAATGCTTCACCATCGATTCAGGGGCACTCATGCACAACTCCAATCCGTATCTTCACGATCCCGAGGGGCGCTACATCCCGGCGCCATTTGCAGAACGGGATGACTGGTGGCAGTCTAGACCCTGTACCAAAGTACGGAGTCAACCCCCCATGAGCGATCTCACGATCGGAACCCTGGCGAAGTCGGCCGGCGTCGGCGTCGAAACCGTGCGCTATTACCAGCGTCGCGGCCTGCTCCCGCAAGGCGGTACGCACAAGGGCGCCTTCCGCGTCTACGGCACCGACGAGCTCGCGCGCCTGCGTTTCATCCGCCGCGCGCAGACGCTCGGCTTCAACCTCGAAGAGATCGCGGAACTGCTCGCCCTGGACGAAGAGACAGACCGCGAGCGTGCACGCGCGTTCGCGCAGGCGAAGATCGCCGACGTCGAATCCCGCATCCGGCAACTCGAAGAGATGCGCAGCGCGCTGCAAGGCCTCGTGACCTGCTGCGAACACACCGAAGCACCGGCGCCCTGCCCGATCCTGCACGCGCTCGCGGCTGCGCCCGAGGAGGCGCCGCTCACTTCGCCGCCCAAGGCGCATGCGCGGGGCACACGAGCGCGAACATCCTCCTGAGGCGACTCACACCTCGCAGACGACACCCTGCCACAAGGCTCCGCCGAGCGTGGGCGCATGGAACAGCCCGAACACGCCGAAGCCCAGCACGAGCATCCCCGCCACGAGTCGCACGCGCCGGTTGCGGGTAATGTCGCGAAAACGCTTGAACAGCATGCCCGCCAGCATCAGGTTCGGCAGCGTCCCCAGGCCGAAGGCGAGCATCAGCCCCGCGCCGCGCCCGGCCGACCCGGTGACCAGCGCGGTGGTCAGCACGCTATAGACGAGGCCGCAGGGCAGGAAGCCCCACAGCAGCCCGAGCGGCAAGGCGTGCCCGACCGAACGCGCCGGAATGAAACGCGCGGTGAAAGGCTGGACGCGTTTCCACAGCACCAGTCCGGCCCGCTCGACCGGCGCGAGCAGGCCCGTGAATCCGGTCAGGTACAAGCCCAGCGCGACGAGCATGAGGTTCGCCAGCACATACAAGGCCATCTGGACCGGAAGGACGTTCGAGAACAGCATGCCGACGGTCCCGAGGGCGCCCAGCAATCCGCCCAGGATCGTATAGGTCGCCACCCGCCCGAGATTGTAGGCAAGATGCACCGGCCACTGCCGCCCGGCGCGGCCCGGCATGTTCACGGTGAGCGCGCCGACGATCCCGCCGCACATGCTGACGCAGTGCGTGCCTCCCAGAAGGCCGATCAGGAAGGCTGCGATGTAACCGGTTTCAGGCATGGCAAGGGCAAAAGGGCGGGAAATTCACGCGGACGGGCACAAAAAGAAGAACGGGCGCCCGAGGACGCCCGCACTGTACCACCTTCTCCCGCCCCAGGCAGCCCGCGACAACGGGCCACCGGCCGGACTCAGATGACCTTCGAATAGCGCGCGCGCTCGCGGTCGGCACGCAGGTAACGGTCGAAGACCATCGCGATGCCGCGCACCAGCAGGCGGCCCGGGGGCAGCACGCTGATCCACTTGTCGCTGACCTTCAGCAGGCCGGCCTCCTCCATCGCCTTGAGATCCTCGAGTTCGGAGGCGAAGTATTCGTTGAACTTGATCAGGTGCGCGATTTCGATCGAATCGATCGACAGCTCGAAATGGCACATCAGCGCCTGGATGATCGAACGGCGCAGCAGGTCGTCGGCCGTCAGCTCGACGCCGCGCAGGACCGGCAGCTCGTCGCGATCGAGGGCATCGTAGTACTCGTCGAGCGTCTTCACGTTCTGCGAGTACACCGGGCCGATCTTGCCGATCGCCGACACGCCGAAGGCCAGCAGATCGCATTCGGCCTGCGTCGAATAGCCCTGGAAATTGCGGTGCAGGCGCCCCTGGCGCTGGGCGATCGTGAGTTCGTCGTCCGGCTTGGCAAAGTGGTCCATGCCGATATAGACGTAGCCCGCCTCCGTCAGCCGGCGGATCGCCAGCTGCAGGATCTGCAGCTTGGTGTCCGAGGTCGGCATGTCGTTGATCGAGATGCGGCGCTGCGGCTTGAACAGGCCCGGCAGGTGCGCGTAGCTGTACAGCGAGATGCGATCCGGCGACAGCTCCAGCACCTGCTCGAGCGTGCGGTTGAAGCTGATGATGTTCTGGCGCGGCAGGCCGTAGATCAGGTCCATGCTGATGGACTTGAAGCCGGTGGCACGCGCCGAGTCGATCACGAGCTTGGTTTCATCGAAGCTCTGGATGCGATTGACGGCTTCCTGCACGTCTTCGTTGAAGTCCTGCACGCCCACGCTCATGCGGTTGAAGCCGAGGTCGGCGAGCAGCTTCACGGTATCGAAATCGACCTTGCGCGGATCGACCTCGATCGAGTATTCGCCGTTCGGCACGAGCGTGAAGCGCTTGTGCACCGACTCCATGAGCTGGCGCAGCTCGTCATGCGACAGGAAGGTCGGCGTGCCGCCGCCGAGGTGAAGCTGCGTGACCTGGTGGCTACCGCCCAGTGCGGCGGCCTGCATCCCGATTTCCTTGTCGAGATACTTCAGGTACTTCGCCGAGCGTGCATGATCTTTCGTGATGATCTTGTTGCACGCGCAGTAGTAGCAGATCGTGTTACAGAACGGGATGTGGAAGTATAATGAGAGCGGTTTGCTCACACCCCCAACACCGCGTTGCGCCAGCCAGTCCCGCAATGCACGGGCATCGAACGCTTCGACGAAGCGGTCGGCCGTCGGGTAGGACGTGTAGCGCGGCCCGTTGATGTCGAACCGGCGAATCAGCTGCTGGTCGAACACAAGATCATTCTGACTGGTCATGGTTGTATCGCTTGAGTGCATTCCGTACGATCTCAAAAAGCCGCAGTTTTGTGGTTGACGTGGATCAACGGTCCATCCACCGGGCGCCTGACCACTTCTCGGTCGATGTAAGAAGGAACGATATTATCGTGCAAATGAAGGCGACGGTGCCGATTACAGTTGCGAGTCTCAAGGTTGCATGCTCCCAGTGCAATCTGGTCGAACTGTGCCTGCCCTTCGGCATGTCGGAATCGGAGATCGATCGTCTCGACGAGCTTGTCGGCGCGCGCCGCAAGATCAAGCGGCAGCAGCACCTGTACCGTGCAGGCGATCCCTTCGAGGCGATTTACGCGATCCGTGCGGGCTCATTCAAGACCGACGTGCTGCTCGAAGACGGACGCGAACAGGTCACCGGCTTCCAGATGACCGGCGAAATGCTCGGTCTCGACGGCATCAGCACCGAGGCCCATTCCTGTAATGCGATCGCGCTCGAAGACAGCGAAGTCTGCGTGATCGCCTACAGCAAGCTCGAGGAACTGTCGCGCGTGGTCGAAGGCCTGCAGCTCCAGTTCCACAAGGTCATGAGCCGCGAGATCGTGCGCGACCACGGCGTGATGACCCTCCTCGGCTCGATGCGCGCCGAAGAGCGCCTGGCGGCCTTCCTGCTCAACATGTCGCAGCGCTTCACTGCACGCGGCTTCTCCCCCGCGGAATTTCACCTGCGCATGACCCGCGAGGAAATCGGTTCCTATCTCGGCCTCAAGCTCGAAACGGTGTCCCGCGCCTTCTCGAAATTCCAGGACGAGGGGCTGATCGCGGTCCAGCAGAAGCACATCCGCATTCTCGACATCACCGGCCTGAAGCGGCTGATCCAGCACCCGTCGCCATCGCCACGCCCCTGACGGGGGCGTACCCCTCTGTCGCCGTTGCGGCGGCGTGCTACTGGCGCCGCCTCGCCGTCATCGTTCCCGACAGTGCCTCGATGTCCTGCGCGCCGAGCACGCTGCGGGCGACGGGGAGTAGCTCGCCTTCCTCCCGCGCGATGTGGCGCCGGTAAGCCTCCGCGAACTCCTCCACCGCGGCCGGCGTCAGCTCGGCATCTTCGCCGCGCGCGATGCACTCGAGCCGCGCACGCATCTGCGCCCAGCCGGCGAACAGCCGCTGGTGGTCCGCGAGGATCCAGTCGATGAGCGTACCGAGTTCGGCACGCCGGACCTCGTCGACACGCTCGCGCAGGACGGGGAACAGATCGTCCTCCTCGTCCTGATGGTGCTTCACCGCGGCAACATCGAAGTAGCGCATCACGTTGGCCGCGGCCTGTTGCGCCTGCTTGTCCGGACCATGCCCGGGGAGCCAGGCTGCAAGCCGGGCCAGCGTGGCCAGTTGTGCCTGCAGGCGCTCATGGCAGGCTTCGAGCATTTCGAGCGGAGTTTCGAAACCCGGCGACGTCGGGATCAGGGAATCAGCCATCAAAACACTCCGGTAAGGGTCAGGAATCCGGCGGGGTTCTTGCTCAACGCCACCGAGACGATCCACGAGAAAGTGACTACGGCTGCGGCCAGCGCCAGCACGCGGGTCCGCATCGTGCGCCCCCAGCGCAGCGCCGTCGCGCCGAGAAGGATGTACGCGACGAGGCCGATGACCTTCGCCGTGACCCAGGGCACGACGAAGGGATACTGCCCGCTCATTACGGCAAGCGTGATCGCGCTACCCAGGAATACCGTATCGATGACGTGAGGCAGGATACGCGTCACGCGGTGATCGACCAGGGGACTCCGGAGCATCATCCATATGCCCTGCAGCAGGAATCCGCTGCCGCTCAGGACGGCACACGTGATGTGCAGGTGCTTGATCGTCAGGTACATGAATCACCCAGGGCGACCGTCGCTGCGCGGCCGCCAGTAGATCGGCAGGTAGCGCGTGGCCCAGGCGCCGAACACGCCCAGCCAGCCCAGGACGGCGAGCAGCATGACCGAGCCGGACCAGCCCGCGGGAACCACTTCAGCAAGGACCCGGATCACGACTACCAGTTCCAGCCCGAGGAACAGTCCCCAGGTCAGCCGGTCGGCGGCGAGCTTGCGTCCGGAGTGGCCCAGGGTGACACGCGAGACCATCGCCAACAGGACGGATCCGAAGAAACCGACGCCGATCGCATGCAGGGGCGCGAGCCCCAGGACCGCGTAGCCCAGCAGCGATGCTACATCCTGGATGGAGAACAGCGTCAGCGCGATTCCGAGCCAGAGAAAGCCGATGTGCAGCATCCCCAGCAACGGCACCTTCAGCGCCGGCACCAACCTCCACTGCCGCGACAGCCACAACGCGGCAAAGGCGGCGGGCACGTCGACCACCCAGCGCAGCGACTGCAATCCGGCGATGTCCAGCACGGCATGCAGGGCGCTTCCGCCGACGACCAGGACCATGACCCACAGGGGGCGCACCATCACGTAGGCGGGGATCACGCCGCTCGAAAAGAACGGCACCATGCGATGACACACGCTGAAGAACACCGGCAGCAGCGAGCAGAACACTGCGATCTCGATCGCGACGCGCGCCCAGATCGGGTTGCCACTCGCCGCAAAACCAAGCCAGGCGAGGACGGCGGCCATCCCGGCAATCATCGCATAGCACACGAGGCGGGCATGCAGGGCCTCGAGCTCCCCGTGATGCGCGACCTGCCACAGGATGCGCTGCAGCCCGCCCCAGCCTACGAGTACCAACAGCAGCCCCGGGATCGCGATGCCGGGCACGAGCATGCCCGCAACGGTCAATCCCCACCCCGCCGCCAAAAGGCGCCAGGCCCACAGCCAGCGCCCAGAGGCGATCTCGTCGTAACCCTGCCAGCGCGGCATGGCGGTAAGAAGGAAGCCGAACATGAAGAACGGGAACACGCCGGACGTGACCAGCAGCGCGTGCATCCATGCCGGCGGAAGAACCCAGCCGATTGCCGGCATCAGTCCGACGCGTGCCCCTAGCTCCAATGCCCACATCGCAAAGCTCACGAGCAGCATCACCGCGCCCGACAGGAACATTGCCCGGTGCGGCGCGACAAAGAGCATGGGTGAGGCCTGGGCCGGTTGCGCGCGCGGTTGCGTGCGCGCTTGCGCCTTGTCTCCTGAGGCGCCCAACGGCGACAGGCGGCGGGGCGCCGGATCACGGCCCGCGTTTGGTTGCGGGTTAGAATGCATGAGTTTCCCTACGGAGTCCGAGATGTCCAATCGTCCAGTCGATATTCCCGCCACACTGCGACAAGTTTCCTTCTTCAGCGAACTGTCCGCAGAGGAGATCGACCGCGTTGCCCGCTTCACCCGCGAACGTCACCTCGAGAAGGGCGAGATCCTGTTCCAGCGCGGTGATCCCGTGCATGGTTTCTATTATGTGGTCTCGGGCCAGATGAAGCTCGCCGTCTCGTCCGCGCAGGGCAACGAGAAGGTGGTCGAGATCATCAGCCCGATGCACAGCTTCGGCGAGGCGGTGATGTTCCTCAACCGCCCCTACCCGGTTTTCGCCGAGGCCCTTACGTCGACGCAGTTGCTGCACATCGGCCAGGCGGTCGTCTCCGACCTCATCGACCAGGATCCGGGATTCGCCCGCAAACTCCTCGCCGGCATGGCGATCCGCCTGCACGGCATGATCCAGGACGTCGAGACCTACTCGCTGCGCTCGAGCATGCAGCGCGTGATCGGCTACCTCCTGCAGCAGGTCGACAGCGAAAGCGAGGGCACACGCGACATCGCACTGCCGACCAGCAAGCAGGTCATCGCCTCGCGGCTCAATCTCACGCCTGAAACCCTTTCGCGCATCTTTCACGACCTGACCGAGGCGGGGCTCATCACGGTACACGGCAAGCACATCTCCCTGCTCGACCCCGCCCGACTGGCCCGCCACCAGGGCTGACCCCGGAGAGCGGGATTACGGGAGAGATTCTGGGTTTGGAAGCCGCTTGCGACCTTGACTCGCATCAATCGAGGCAAGGCCCGCGCTACCCCGATCCGGCAGCCGGATCGCCGATCAGCGCTCCAGCACGTATCGACCCGGAGCCCGCTCGAGCGCCGGAAATGCCTGCGATGCCGCAGGACGCGCGTCGACGAGCTCACCGCAACGCGGCTTGAGCCAGGCCATCCAGTCATCCCACCAGCTGCCGTCGTGCTCGGCGGCATGCTTGCGCCAATCGGCCGCCTTGTCGGTGCGACGGGCAGGCGCAACCCAGTACTTGCGCTTGGGCGGATTCACCGGAGGATTGACGATCCCGAGAATGTGACCCGAACTCGACAGAACGAAACGCCGAGCCCCGGTGACGAGATTGTTGATCCGGTAAGCCTGCTCCCACGGGGCGATGTGATCGTCCTCGGCGCCAACGGCATACAGCGGCTGCACGATCCGGGAAAGATCGATCGGCTGCCCCGAGACCTTCAGCGCATCCACCTCGATCAGGCGATTCTCAAGGTACAACTCGCGCAGGTACCACGAGTGCATCGCATACGGCATGCGCGTGGCGTCCATGTTCCAGAACAGCACGTCGAACGGCGCCGGCGCCTCGCCGTAGAGCCAGCCGTGCACGACGTAACGCCAGATCAGGCTGTTGGACCGCAGCAGGCGGAAGGCAGACGCCATTTCCTTGCCCTCGAGGAAGCCCTTGCGCGCCATGTTGTCCGAAAGGTAGCGCACGCTCGCGTCGTCGATGAACACTTCAATATCGCCGGGCTTGCGAAAATCCACCAGCGTCGCGAAGAGTGTCCAGTCCGCGACCGGCACCTCCTCCGGCCCGAAGCGGCGGTTCGCCCAGGCCATGTACATCGCCAGCGCCGTGCCGCCGATGCAGTATCCGACGGCATGCACCTTGGCCGTGCCGGTGAACGCACGCGCCGTTTCGACGATGGCGTGTACGCCGTCCTCCAGATAGCTGTCGAACGTCACATCGCGCATCGCTGCATCGGGGTTCTTCCAGCTCGTGATGAACACGTCGAGCCCCTGGTCGAGCAGATGGCGCACCATGCTCTTCTTCGGCGTCAGGTCGAGGATGTAGAACTTGTTGATCCACGGCGTGACGATCACCACCGGCTCCGCATGCACCCGAGGCTGCGTCGGCGCATAGTGAATCACTTCGAGCAGGCGATTGCGGAAGACCACGGCGCCTTCGGTCGTCCCCAGCGTCACGCCGACCTTGAAATCCCCCGGGCTGCTCATGCGGATCTCGCCGGCTTCGAGGTCGGCGAGCACGTTCCGGATTCCGCACCTGATGCTCTCCCCCTTCGACTCGATGGCCCTGCGCATCGCGACGGGGTTCGTCCAGAAGAAATTCGTCGGCGCCACGGCATTGAGCCACTTCCGCCACCAGAACGCGGCCCGGCGACGTTCCTTGCTCGACAGGCCGGGCGTGTCGAAGAGCATGTCCTGCACATGGTGCGTGCAGGCGAGGTACCACTCCTTCGTCAGGTCCCACGTCGGCGAGTCGGTCCAGACGGCATCGGAAAACCGCGCATCGTCCGCATGGGGAACAACCGGATCCTCGCTGGCCACTCCCATCGCCCGACAGGCCGAATGCCACTGCAGACGCAGCAGCTCGCTCGACAATTCCGTCATCCGCTCGGCCAGCTCCTGCGGATGGGAGAGCCACGCCAGCTGCGCATGCACGATGGGTGCCGCCATGCCCAAGGGATCGATGTTGCCCTCGACCCGGTCATGGATCTCGCGCAGCGCTCGCCGGACCGTCCGGGCAGGGTCACCCCCGCCGGCCTTCCTTGCCGACCTTCCTTGATTCATTGCTCGCCACTCCGTGACAACGCTCTCAGGTCAGAGTGTATCCGTGTCCCGCCAGGGGCATTGTGACATTCGGCCACGCGAGCCGCTCACCGACCGCGTCCACCAGCGCGGAGGAAGCTTCCCGCTCGCCGTGGACGACAAACGCGTGCCGGGGCGGCCGCGTGAAATGCGACAGCCACGCCAGCAGCGCCGGCTGGTCGGCATGGGCGGACAAGCCGCCTATCGTGTGAACGGCCGCGCGCACCGGGAATTTCTCGCCGAACAAGGTAATCGTGCGGGCCCCATCCACCAGCCGCCGGCCAAGCGTGCCGGCCGCCTGGAAACCGCAGATCACCACGCTGCACTCGCTGCGGCCGATGTTGTACTGCAGGTGATGCTTGATGCGGCCGGCTTCACACATCCCGCTCGCCGAAATGATGACTAGCCCCGCGCGCTCGTTGTTCAGGGCTTTCGATTCCTCGACATCCTGCACGAACCTCAGCCGCAGGCGCTCCGGATGTGCGCGTATCCAGGCCAGCAGTTCACGCGTCTCCTCATCCCACAGCTCGTCGTAGCGAAGGGTCAGCTCGGTGACTGCCGCTGCCATCGGCGAATCGACGACGATGTGCAGCGAAGCAAGCTTGCCCTGGCGCACGATGTCCGCAAGGACGAACAGCATTTCCTGCGTCCGGCCGACCGCAAACGCCGGGATGATGACGTTCCCCTTCCTGCGCTCCAGCGTGTCCCGCAGCACGGACACCAGCTCCTTCTCCGTTTCGGCCAGGGCACGGTGGGCACGGTTGCCATAGGTCGACTCGACGACGAGAAAATCCGCCTCGGGCAAGGGGGTGGGATCGCGGAGCACCGGACGGGCCGGCTGCCCCAGATCGCCGCTGAAGACGAGCTTGCGCGCGGCGTCACCGGACTCCACATCGATCTCGATCACGGCAGAGCCAAGGATGTGCCCGGCGTCATGGAAACGGCACCGGACTCCGGGGTGCGGACTGAATTCCTCGCCATACGACATCTTGCGCAGGCTGGCCAGGCTCGTCCGGGCCTGGTTGACCGTGTAAAGGGGGCCGGCTTCGTAGCCGCGGCGCAGGTTCCGCTGCCGCTTGCCACGATTGATCCACTCGGCCTCCTTCTCCATGATATGCGCGGAGTCGAGCAACAGCACGCCCAGCAGATCCACGGTTGCGGCCGTTGCGTAGATCTTTCCCCTGTAGCCCAGGGACACCAGGCGCGGCACGAGGCCCGAGTGATCAAGGTGGGCGTGCGTCAGAAGCACGAAGTCGATACCGCGCAGGTCAAAGTCGAGTGCCTGCAGGTTCTTCCGGTCTGCATCCTTCCCACCCTGGAAAAGGCCGCAGTCCACGAGGAAGGTTCCGCCGTCGTAACGCACCCGCGCGCATGAGCCGGTGACCTCTCCGGCCGCGCCGAAAAATGTCAGTTCCATGTCGCCTCCGTCATGGCCGCAGATTGCTCCCGCCCGCAACCGCACGGATTGACGAGGATCAATACCCGGCGCGGGTTACCATCGCTTTCGCACAAGTTCGATCGCTATAATCGATCTGTCCTCGTGAACCCATCGGAGATGCACGATGTTCAAGCACATACTCGTACCGACCGACGGCTCCCCGCTGTCCGAAAGCACCGTGGCCCGTGCAGTGTCCTTTGCCAAGGACGCCGGCGCCCGCATCACGTTCTTCTATGCCCAGCCGGATTTTCCGATGCCGATCTACGGCGAAGGCGCCCTGATCGACCCGACGACACCGGAACAGTTCGGCAAGGCCGCAGCCGACGAAGCCAAGCGGATCCTGGATGCGGCAAGGGTCGCGGCCGACGAAGCCGGGGTCGCCTCCGACGGCGACACGGTCGTCAATGAAGTGCCCTACGAGGCGGTCATCGACGCCGCGCAGCGCCACGGATGCGACCTGATCTTCATGGCATCCCACGGTCGCCGCGGCATTGCCGGCCTGCTCCTGGGCAGCGAGACGCAAAAGGTCCTCACCCACAGCAAGATCCCGGTTCTCGTATACCGCTGAATTACGGGAGAAGCTTCGCAACCAGCGCATCGGGGAAGCAGATGACTGCCTCCCCGATGCGGCAATTCACGCCTGCCGATTGACTTCCGCGGCGCTGCGCCTGAAGAACAGCGTCAACAGGCTGGACGCCGCGCCGACCAGCCAGAATCCGAAGAATCCGATCGAATAGGTGGCGGTGAGCGAGTAATGCACCGGCTCACCGAAGAGGTAGAGCTCCTGCGGGTCGATCACCGTGAAGAATACTGCCTCCGCGAGACCGGCCACGATGAAGGACGGCCACAACACCTGTATCCATTTCAGCATTGCATCTCCCATGACGCGGTGATCAGGAGGCGACGGGCACGATACGGATCACGGCTTCGGCGGGAATGTTGGCCGTCCCGTTCATGCGCCAGGTATGCGATTCGTCCTCGAGCTGCAGCAGCCATCGCCCTGCCGTCAGGGGTGCGAGCGGCGCCACGAAGACCCCGTCACGACGCTTCAGGATCACCACCTGATCCATGCCCGAGCGCGTCGGATGGGAAATCGTGAGCACCACCGTGGGCGGAAGGGTGACGGCGGACCCGGCAGCCAGATCCAGGGTGACCTCTTCCGCGCGCAGGCGGACGTCCGCGACAAGGCCCATCTCGGCAGCCTTCTGCGAGCGTGCGATCGTCTTCTCGATCGTCTTGCCCTCCTGATAGTAATCGTCCACCACGAGTCCGTCCCACGTACTCACGGCAAGCCAGAGGGTCGTTATCCCGGTGATCACGGCAACTGCCGGGATCGAGATCAGAAACCAGGGCCACCCCTGCCGATACCAGGGTTCGATGGATTTCTGCATGGTTGCACTGCGCATGCCTCTGCTCCTGATTAGCGCGGAAGTAGGAAAGTCGTGTGCTCACGCACGGTGACGCCGGGATCACCGGGCACGCCGACGTCGAAATAGATCTCATGGCTCCCCGGGGTCGCAGCCTCGGGCGGGACCTGGACCTGTACCGTCAGCGACTCCGTCGTCGCCGGCTTGATCTCGAACTGCTGCGGCCCGTCGAGCCGGATCCCGTCCAGCCCCGATACACGCACGACAACCGGACGAGAGACCTCCTGCATGTTCATGATGCGGAGCTGGTAAACGTTCTCGATCAGACCACCTGAAACCTCCCGCGCCAGCGTGGCGCGATCGCGAATCACGTCCACGCGCAGATCGGATCGCGTCGCCAGGCTCCAGATCGTCCCCATCATGATCAGGACGAGGATGCCTCCGTAGATCAGCGTGCGCGGGCGCAGCACGTGCATCACGATTTCCTTCCGGCCCCAGCGCTGGCGTACCGCATTGTCGGTCGAGTAACGGATCAGGCCGCGTGGGTACCCCATCTTGTCCATCACCTCATCGCAACCGTCGATGCAGGCGCCACAGCCGATGCACTCGTACTGCAGCCCCTGACGGATATCGATGCCCGTCGGGCAGACCTGTACGCAGATGTTGCAATCGATACAGCTCCCCAGCCCGATGCTGCGGGGTTCGACCCCCTTGCGGCGCGATCCCCGCGGCTCACCCCGCTCCTCGTCGTACGTGACGACGAGCGTGTCCGGATCGAACATGACGCTCTGGAAGCGTGCATACGGGCACATGTACTTGCACACCTGTTCGCGCAGCACCCCCGCGAACAGATAGGTGAACCCGGCGTAGAACAGGATCCAGAAGATCTCCCATGGCCCGAAGCCGAAAGTACGGGCGGACTGGAGGAGCTCGTCGACCGGCGTGAAGTACGCAACGAGCGTGAAGCCGGTCCACAGCGAGAACAGCGTCCACACGGAATACTTGGCCGCCCGCAGGCCGAATTTCCGGGCGTCCATCGGAGCCGCTTCGAGCTTGCGCCGCTTGGTGTGGTCGCCCTCGATCTTCTCCTCGATCCACATGAAGATTTCCGTGTAGACCGTCTGGGGACAGGCGTATCCGCACCACAAGCGACCGGCGATCGCGGTGAAGAAGAACAGCGCATACGCCGAAATGATCAGCAGGATGGCGAGATAGAACACATCCTGCGGCCAGAACACCCAGCCGAAAATGTAGAACTTGCGTTCGGTGAGGTGAAACAGGAAGGCCTGGCGATCGTTCCACGTCAGCCACGGCAGGCCGTAATAGAGAATCTGCGTCAGCCAGACAAGGGCCCAGCGCCAGTTTGCGAAAACACCCTTGATTGACCGGACGTGAAGCTTTTGCCTCGCGACATACAGGTCATTCGACTCTTCCTGTAGCTGCGATTTCGGGACCACCCGTATCCGAGCCGGATCGCTCATTATCGCTATATCCGTATTTTCTGATTTACTTGTTGCAAATTTCCCCGGGGAAGCCCCCGGGGACAATGCAGCAAAACAACTCAGCTGTTGGAGTTACTTGGCGGCCGGTTTGTTCGACAGCCCGTAGACGTACGACGCCAGCAGATGGATCTTCGCCTCGCCGAGGAACTCGCCAAAGCCGGGCATGCGGTTGGTACGTCCCTTGTCCACCGTTTCCATGATCGTGGCTTCCGAGGAACCGTACAGCCAGTCACCGTCCGTCAGGTTCGGCGCCCCCATTGCCTGGGTGCCCTTGGCCTCGGGCCCGTGGCAGGCGACACAGTTCTGCTGGAAGACTTCCGCGCCACGCTGCGCACGCAGCGAATCATGGGCGAGTCCGGACAGGGAGCGCACGTAATTCGCCACGTCCTTGACCCCTTCCGCACCGAGCGAAGGCCCGAACGGCGGCATCATGCCCATGCGGCCACCGGTGATCGTCGTCTTGATCGTGTCCGCTTCGCCGCCCCAGTTCCACGCGGTATCCGTGAGGTTCGGGAAGCCCTTGGCCCCGCGGGCATCCGCGCCGTGGCACTGCGCACAGTAGGTCACGAACAGGCGCTTGCCGGCCCCCCGTGCCTCCTCGTCGGCGGCAACGGCCGCCACGTCCATGCCCTGGTACTTCGCGAAGATGGGCGCGTAGCGTTCATTCGCGGCGCGCATCTCGGTTTCGTACTGCCCGACGGAACTCCATCCGAGCGCCCCCTTGGTATTGCCGAAGCCGGGGTACATAACCAGGTACACCACCGCAAAGATCACCGTACCCAGGAACAGGAACAACCACCAGCGCGGCAACGGGTTGTTGTACTCGGCGAGGGTTTCATCCCAAACGTGGCCATGCAGTTCGACCGGGCCCTTTTCACGCTTGTTGTTCGACACCAGAACGAACAGGCAGAACAGCAGGCTCAGGCCCACCAGGCCCATCACGTACGCGTTCCAGAAGCCGTTAATAAAGTCAGCCATTTTTATCCTTCCTTGCTGTGCCGGCCGCCCGCGAGCGCCGGCGCATCGTCATCGGTGAAGGGGAGCCGCGCCGCCTCGTCGAACCCTGCGCGCGCACTCCTGCTGTATGCCCACACGCAGATGCCGACGAAACAGGCGAGGCAGAGCACGGTGATCAGGGAGCGGAGATCATTGATATCCACGGCGCTTCTCCTTTTTCTTTATTTGAAGTTCGACAGCGCCGTGCCCAGCCCCTGGAGGTAGGCGACGACTGCGTCCAATTCCGACTTGCCTTCCAGCGCCGCCCGCGCACCGGCGATCTCCTCGTCGGTGTAGGGATGGCCCAGCGTGCGCAGCGCGCGCATCTTGGCCTCGATGTCGTCAGACTTCAGCGGGCGCTGCAGCCACGGGAAGGCCGGCATGTTCGATTCCGGCACCACGTCGCGCGGATTCATCAGGTGCACGCGCTGCCACTCGTCCGAGTAACGGCCGCCGACGCGCGCCAGGTCCGGGCCGGTACGCTTCGAGCCCCACTGGAACGGGCGGTCGTAGATGTACTCGCCCGCGACCGAGTAATGGCCGTAGCGCTCGGTTTCGGCACGGAAGGGGCGGATCATCTGCGAGTGGCAGTTGTAGCAGCCTTCGCGCACGTAGATGTCGCGACCGGCGAGTCGCAGCGGTTCATAGGGCTTGACGTTGAGCGGCTTGCCCGTCCGGTCGATCGCGGTGGTCGTGGTCTTCTGGAAGAACAGCGGGACGATCTCGACGAGACCGCCGACGCTGACCGTCAGAAGGGACAGCACGATCAGCCAGCCGACGCTGCGCTCGATGAATTCGTGTTTCGATTGAGCCATTTCCAGTCTCTCCGATTAAGCGTGGGCGGCGGCGGGGGCGACCACGGGCGCCTCATACGCCTTCTCGCCGGCCATCGTACGGACCATGTTGTAGAACATGATGAGCATGCCGGTCAGGAACATCACCCCGCCCAGCAGGCGGATCGTCCAGAACGGATAGCTCGCCTTCACGCTCTCGACGAAGGAGTACGTCAGCGTGCCGTCCGGGTTGGTGGCGCGCCACATCAGGCCCTGCATCACCCCTGCAATCCACATGGAGGCGATGTACAGCACGATGCCGATCGTCGCGATCCAGAAGTGGGCGTTGATCAGGCCGACCGAGTACATCTGGGTCTTGCCGTACATGCGCGGGATCAGGTAGTACATCGAGCCGATCGAGATCATCGCCACCCAGCCGAGTGCGCCCGAATGCACGTGGCCGATGGTCCAGTCCGTGTAGTGCGACAGCGCATTGACGGTCTTGATCGACATCATCGGACCTTCGAAGGTCGACATGCCGTAGAAGGACAGCGCGGTGATCAGGAACTTCAGGATCGGGTCGGTGCGGAGCTTGTGCCAGGCGCCCGACAGCGTCATCACGCCGTTGATCATGCCGCCCCAGGACGGTGCCAGCAGGATCAGCGAGAAGATCATCCCTACCGACTGCGTCCAGTCCGGCAGCGCCGTGTAGTGAAGGTGGTGCGGACCCGCCCACATGTAGGTGAAGATCAGCGCCCAGAAGTGCACCACCGACAGGCGATACGAATACACCGGGCGCTCGGCCTGCTTCGGCACGAAGTAGTACATCATCCCGAGGAAGCCGGCCGTGAGGAAGAAGCCCACCGCGTTGTGGCCGTACCACCACTGGACCATCGCATCCTGGACACCGGCGTAGGCGGAGTAGGACTTGGTCAGGGTCACCGGAAGCGCGGCGCTATTGACGATGTGGAGCAGCGCGACGGTGAGGATGAAGCCACCGAAGAACCAGTTCGCGACGTAGATGTGGCTGGTCTTGCGTTTCGCGATCGTGCCGAAGAACACGACGGCGTAGGACACCCACACGGCGGCGATCAGGATGTCGATCGGCCACTCCAGCTCGGCGTACTCCTTGCCGGTGGTGAGGCCCAGTGGCAAGGTGATGACCGCCAGCACGATCACTGCCTGCCACCCCCAGAAGGTGAAGCTTGCGAGCCACGGTGCGAACAGTGGCGTATGACAGGTGCGCTGCACGCAAAAATACGATGTCGCGAACAACGCACAGCCGCCGAACGCAAAAATCACGCCGTTCGTGTGCAACGGACGCAGCCTGCCGAAGTGCAGCCACTCGTTCAGGTTCAGCTGGGGCCAGACCAGCTGTGCCGCGACGATCACCCCCACCAGCATGCCCACCACTCCCCATACCACCGTCATGATGGAGAACTGGCGGACGACGTTGTAGTTATAAGTCGCCTGCGATTGCATGAAACTTCCCCTTGAGATGAAGAAAACTTCCGCACCAGTCCGGGAGAGCGCGTGCAACACCTCGCCACAGACTTGTGACAACGGCCGACATTCTATTGCACTGCAGTAATGGGTGAAAGTACCCAGTTACAAAAAAAACCTGTTGCCAGAGTGGTTTTAATTAATCCATCATAGCCCAAAGTGCTAAACAAAAAAAAAGGGTGCGCATCAAGCGCACCCCCAACCCCAACAGAGAGACAAATTACCCTTACCAGATTGGCGCGCTCGAGCTTCCTCGCACCAACCTCGAAAACCATGGGCAAAGTATGCCAATACTCACTGTTCGGGGCTTTGACGTAAGTCAACAAACTCCGCGCCCCTCGCACGGAGACCTGTTCGGTGAAGTCGGGATCACTCGTTCCTGACCTGTGAAGCCGGATCTTCCGGTTTTTCGGGACTGCGGGGCGCGGGCGCGTCACGGTCGTCCATGAGCATCCGGTACGCCGGCCCCTCCATGTCATCGTATTGGCCGGAGCGCACCGACCACCAGAAAATCGCACCGATCACGAACACCAGCACCACCGATAGCGGCACGAGGATGTAAAGGCTTTCCATAAGCGTTCAATCTATCCGACGACCGCCCTGCAGGCGCAGGGCATTCAGCACGACCAGCAACGAACTTCCCGCCATGCCTATTCCTGCCATCCAGGGCGTGACAAGCCCCGCCATTGCGAGCGGGACCGATGTGAAGTTGTACGCGAACGACCACCACAGGTTCTGCCGGATGATCTTCAAGGTCCGGCGGGCCAGATCCACGCCGCGACCGAGCCCGGCGAGATTCTCGCTGAGCAGCACGATATCGCCTTGATTGCGCGCGAGCTCGGTCCCGCTGCCCATGGCGACGGAAACGTGCGCCTGGGCAAGCACCGGCGCATCGTTCACGCCGTCACCGACCATGGCGACGACCGCGTCCGGGTTACGCTGCAGATCCTCGATGAACGCCTGCTTTCCCTGTGGCGTCATCGCGCCGCACGCGTCATTGATGCCCAGTTGCCCCGCGATCGAACTCGCAACGGCCTGTGCGTCGCCGCTCAGCACGGTCGTCCGGATGCCCTCCCGCGCAAGCTTCGCTGTCAACTGACTGGCCTCGGGCCGTGGCACGTCGGCGAGGCGGAAGAGTCCCAGCCAGCGCCCCTGGCCGCCAAGTGCGACGACCGACCCGCCTCGCGCAGCCAATTCCTGCAGCTGGGGCGGCAGATCGCACTTCAGCCGCGCCGCGACGAAGTCCGGGCGCCCCAGCCAGCAGGGCACGCCATCCAGTGTGCCAGTCACGCCTTGCCCTGTTTCCGACGCGAGATTCTCGACGACCGGCAGATCCGCCTGATCGATCGAACGACGCAGTCCGTGGGCAATGGGGTGCTCGGATGCCTGCTCCAGCGCACTGGAGATACCGCGCAGTTGCCGCTCATCGAGATCGGCCAGCGGCAGGATTTCCTCCAGCGTCAGGCGCCCGTAGGTGAGCGTACCCGTCTTGTCGAAGACGAAATGGTTGGCGTTCGCGAGGGTCTCGATCGCGTGACCACGCGTCACCAACACCCCCATGCGAGCGAGCGCATCGGTGGCGACCGTCAGCGCGACCGGCGTCGCAAGCGAAAGTGCACACGGACACGCCACTACCAGCACCGACACGAATACCCACAGTGCCCGTGACGGGTCGACGAAGTACCACACGACACCGGTGACACACGCGAGAGCCAGCAGGGCAACGATGAACACGACCGCAACCTTGTCGGATTGCCTTGCGATGGCCGGCTTCTCGCTCGCCGCACGCTCCATCAGCCGCCGGATCGCGGCGAGCCGCGTCAAATCGCCCGTCTGCTGCACACGAATCGCGAGCGGACTCGATATGTTGATGCTCCCGCCGGTCACCTCGCTGCCGACGGACTTTGGCACCGGCATGCTTTCCCCGGTCAGCAAGGACTCGTTCGCATCACTTTGCCCGTCGACCACCACGCCATCTGCCGGGATGACCTCGCCAGGGCGTACGCGCAGGACGTCCCCCGACACGAGCTGCGACACCGGAACGCGCTCGCCGACGGGAGACGGCCAGGCGAGGAGGCGCTCGGCAAAGGCGGGCAGGACCTTGCCCAGCTCCTCCACGCCGCGCACCGCCTTCTGCCGCGCGATCATCTCGAGGTAACGCCCGCACAGCAGGAAGAAGACGAACATCGTCACCGAGTCGAAATACACCTCGCCGGCCGCGGTCAGCGTCGCCCACACACTCGCGACGAATGCGCTGCCGACACCCAGCGCTACCGGCACGTCCATGCCGAGGCGGCGCAGCTTGACGTCCCGCAGAGCGCGGCGAAAGAACGGCGCGGCGGAATACAGGACGACCGGCAAGGTCAGCGTCAGACTGGCCCAGCGCATCAGCAGTGCGATGTCGGGCGTCAGGTCGCCCTCCCCAGCGATATAGGCGGGAAAGGCGTACATCATCACCTGCATCATGCCGAACCCGGCGACGAAGAGCCGCCACAGCATCGAGCGGCGTTCGCGCTGTGCAATCTGCTCCGAGCGCTCGGCATCGTAGGGATAGGCGCGGTAGCCGATTGCCTGGATGGCGGCGAGGATGTCCGACAGTCTGGTGCGGCGCTCGTCCCAACGCACCCGCGCGCGTCGCGTCGCGTAATTGATCTCGACCAGGGACACGCCCGGCTGGCGCGAGACGTGTTGCTCGTTCAGCCAGACGCAGGCGGCACAGGTGATGCCTTCGAGGATCAGCGAAGCCTCGCGCTCGTGTTCGCCGACCGGCTCGACGAAGCTCTTCTGGAAATCGGGATGGTCGAACAGCCCGAGCTCCTGCAACTCGGCCGGCAGTGCTTCCTTCTGCGGCTCCGGCATCGCATCGCGATGGCGGTAGTAATCGGTCAGGCCGTTATCGACGATGGAACGTGCGACGGCCTCGCAGCCGACGCAGCACATCCTCCGCTCAACGCCGTCCACGGGGACGTAATGACTGGACAGGGGCGGCACCGGCAGCCCACAGTGGTAACACTCCTCGGCGGGAACTGAAGCGGATGCGGCGTTTTCGGACGAAGTCATCGGGAGGGGCGGAAGGAAGCCGTGGGGCCGTGAAAAAAGTCGTTTCGGGCGGCCGCTGCGGCGCAACATGAATCACGCGAAACCCTCTTTTAGCACACTTGGCCGACGCCCTCCAATGCCGACGCCGCGCGCGCCGAGAAAGCCGAAGGGGGCAGGCCGCGATCGGCACTGCCCCCTTCGGCACAAGTCGGACCACCCGATCGCGGCGACCTATTTCGCGGTCATGCGGATTGCGCCATCCAGGCGGATCGTCTCGCCGTTCAGGTAGGCGTTTTCGACGATGTGACGAACCAGCGCGGCATATTCGGCCGGGCGCCCCATGCGCGAGGGGAACGGCACCGTCTTCCCGAGCGAATCCTGCACTTCCTGCGGCATGCCCATCAGCATCGGCGTCTCCATGATCCCCGGCGCGATCGTCATCACGCGAATGCCGAAACGCGCAAGCTCGCGGGCGACCGGCAGGGTGAGCCCGACCACGCCGGCCTTGGAGGCCGCATAGGCAGCCTGGCCGATCTGCCCATCGTAGGCGGCGACCGAGGCGGTACTGACGATCACGCCGCGCTCACCCTCTGCGTTCGGCGCGGCCTTGCTCATCACGTCGGCGGCCAGGCGCATCATGTTGAAGCTGCCGATGAGGTTCACGTTGATCGTTCGTGCAAACGACTCCAGGCGGTGCGGCGCTTCGCGACCCACCACCTTCTCCGCGGGAGCGATGCCGGCGCAGTTCACGAGCCCCTGCAGACCGCCGAAACCGGACACCGCGCGGTCGATCGCCGCCTTGGCGCTGTCCTCGCTGGTCACATCGGTCTGGACGAACGCCGCGTTCGCGCCGAGCTCCTGCGCAAGCGCTTCACCCGCCTCGCGGTTCACATCGGCCAGCACCACCTTGCCCCCAGCCGCCACGAGCATGCGGGCCGTCGCTGCCCCAAGACCGGACCCGCCGCCGGTCACCACGAATACGCTGTTCTCGATCTTCATGCCGAACTCCTTTCCCTCGCCGTCCACACGCGGCGACACGGAGACGCAAAATAATTGCAGTTGACGTCAACGTCAACCATCGAAGGCGATCGCGTTACCTCGCGCCATCGAGAAATCTGTACAGCGAAACAAGGATTCCGGCCGTCGCACCCCAGATGAAGTAGTCCCCGTAGGGCATCGCATAGTACTCGCGCATCCTTCCCTGGTATTCCATGCGGTGCTTCTGGTGCCTGCCCGGATCGAGGAAATGCGACAGCGGCACTTCAAAGGCCTCGGCGACCTCGAAGCTGTCCAGCGTCAGGTCGAACGGAGGATGGACCAGCCCGACGACCGGCGTGATGCGGAACCCCGTGCCGGTCCGGTATTCCGGAAGCTCGCCCAGCAACTCGATATGGTCCGGCTCGAGACCGATCTCTTCTTCCGTTTCACGCAGCGCCGTCATCACCGGCGACACATCCGTCGCCTCCACCCGCCCGCCCGGAAAACTGATCTGCCCGGGGTGATGATGCAGATGGTCGGTGCGTCGCGTGAGCAGCACGGTCAGCGCCTGCTCGCGCGCCACAACGGGCACCAGTACCGCAGCCGGCCGCAGACCGCTCCCCGACGGGCTCCCGTCGTCGTGCACGGCTTCGATCGGGTGCGCGCCCGTAAACCGCCGTCGCAACCACTCGGAATCCAGCGGTCCTCCGGACCGGGAACCTCCCTTCTCCGTCACGCCCACCTCTCAGAATCGTTTGCGCAGCGTCAGGCGATCCCCTTCCCGCTGCATGTCCATGCGGCCGAGAAAGCTCATCCCGAGCAGCACGAAGGGGAGATCGTTCTCATGCACCAGTCCATCGACGCCGTTCAAGGTGACGTCCCCGACGCGTACCGCATCCAGCCGCACCTTCCATACCTGCGCCGGGCCGCTGGCAGTCTGACTGATTCCGCCCACACCCTTGTGAAAATCAATCCCCGCGCGGCGAGCGTCCGATGCGCCCATCGACACCATGCTGGCGCCGGTATCGACGAGAAAGCGGACCGATGCGCCGTTGATGCTGCCACTGGAAAAATGATGCCCGCGAGCATCCGCAACGAGACTTACTGCCGCCGCACCGCCTCCGTCGCCCGCGGCGCTGCGGACCGGCCCGGCGCCGAGAATCACCTTCTGCCGCTTGCCGTTGAGTTCCACGGTCGCGGCCCCGTCGGACACTTCGACGAGACGCAGTCCGTCGCGGGTCTGCTGGCCGACCGAAAGCGTACGCGGCGCGCCACCATCGACTACCAGCACAGCCTTGCTACCGAACACTCCGACCAGTTCGACTTCCGCCCCCTGGACCGCACTCGCCGCAGCGCCTGCGAGCGCGATCAGCATAAACCTGAAAAACCTTGCGCCCCCAACCATGATTCACCCCTTGAATCGAAGCACATCGCAAGATGTCGCGGCGACCACCACGTACAGCTAATCAGCGTACCGCGTCGTCTCCCCGCTACGCAAATCACGACATGGCCATCACGAACGATCGTGTGGCCTCGACGCCCGAAGCGGAACGGACACCCGAACCACGAACATGTTGTCCTTCGTCGCGATGCGCAAAACCCCCTCCGCATCGAAATGCAGGCCGAGACGCTCCTCGATGTTTGCCAGCGCAATGCGATTGCCGGAGGGGACCGCGCACGTGCCACCGCGCACCGAATTGATCACTTCGATTTCGAGCATGCCCGAACTCACCCGAATCGACGCGTGCACGTCTCCGCCCTCTGCGAAAGGCTCGACGCCGTAGCGCACCGCATTCTCGAGCAGCGGCTGCAGCACGAGGATCGGCACATCTGCAGACATGGGCGCCCCTTCGAGGTTCCAATGCATGCGCAGGCGCTCCCCCAACCGCAACTGCTCGATCTGCAGATACGCCTCGGCGAGCCGGACCTCGTCGGCGAGCGGCACCAACGACCGGCTGTCGGCCAGCAACGCCCGAAACAGGTCGGCCATGTCGAGCAGGACTTGCTCCGCAAGGCGAGGATCCTGCCGCACAAGGGACACCGCCGTGTTCAGGCTGTTGAACAGGAAATGAGGTCGTATGCGCGACTGCAAGGCCATCAGGCGCGCCGTCGCCAACGCCGGCGAGAGCACGCGCTGGCGCCAGTTGAAATAACCCAATATCAGGGCGGCAAGCAGGGCGCCAATCGTCGCGGACTTGAGCGGTCCGACACCGGGCATGATGCCCATCCATGAATTGAATGCGAGTTCAAGACCGCCGGCAGCCAGCGCAACCACCACCACGGTGGCCCACACTCCCTGTCGGTACGGCAGTCGCCCCACCCACGGCGCGACGATGAACAGAAGCAGCACCACCGCCAGCAGGGAGACTTCATACGGCAGCGCACCGGCACCGACGCGCGTCACCGCATCCAGCAGATCCGGGGCGTGGGCCGCCAGCGACAGAAAGTTGGCGGATTCGGCGATCACCAGCGTACGCAACAGCACCCCGAGATTGCGAAAATCGGGAAGCGTAACGATCCTGTGCGACGGCGTAACTTCCAAGGGCGCAAAACCTCAAGCTTGTGAATCGAATCGGAAACGCGGCAACAGCAATCGCAGACGCTGGCATCAAACCTCCGCCGTGACCGCCGACCTGCCTGAGCCAGCCCCAACCCCGCCACTCGTGCGCGGAAATCAGACGCTCATCGGACATCCCTTCAGGTCTTGCCGGAACTTCACTACGCTCTAGCCAGAATACCGTTCCGACCATACCATCCACGTACCCATTCCTGATACGGATTCGATCGTGAACACAAAACGTCCGACACCGCAGCCATCGAGCAAAGGCTTCACCCTGATCGAGGTCATGATCGTCGTCGCGATCATCGGGATCCTCTCCGCCGTGGCCTACCCTTCGTATCAATCCTACCTCGTGCGGGCGAATCGCAGTGTCGCCACGGCGCACCTTCTCGATATCGCGACCCGGCAGCAGCAGTATCGGCTGGACGCGCGGACGTTTGGGGCACTTGCCGATATCGGCATGGGCACACCGCCATCCGAGGTCAGCAAACACTATGCGGTCAGCGTTGTGGGAACACCGTCCGCAACTGAATTCACTGTTCAGGCAGCCCCCACCGGTTCGCAGCTGTCGCAGGACACCAAGTGCGGTACGCTGAGGATCAACCAGGCCGGAGCGAAGTCGATTACCGGTTCCGGCAGCGTTGCTGAATGCTGGGGCGGACGATGATCATGGACACGACGAATGTGCGCGAACGTCCGAGTGCGCAGGTCAGTTCCGCGGGTTTCTCCCTCGTCGAGTTGATGATCGCGGTGGCGGTACTGGCCATCCTCGCCGCCATCGGCTATCCGTCGTTCCAGGATCTGTTGGCGTCGCAGCGGGTCCGTGCCGCGTCGTCTGCGCTGTACGACTCGATGCTTGTCGCCCGCAGCGAAGCCCTCCAGCGCAACGCGAATGCGACTTTCGTCATCGCCGACCTCGCCACCGGATGGAGTGTGCAGGTCGGCGGCAACGACGTGCATGCGCAATCGGCGCTCCCCGGCTTGAGTTTCAACCCTTCCGCACCGGCGATCGCATATGGCCCCACCGGTCGGCTCATAACCGGTGCCAACACCGCGATCACCGTTTCGGCCTCGGGCACATCTACGCAACGATGCATTCGGCTCGACACGACAGGCAGGCCGCGGCTGAGCGAAGGAGCGTGTTGATGAATACCGCCACATTCTCAATGGAAGCAACGCCCCGGCAAGGCGGGTTCAGCCTGCTCGAAGTGCTCGTCTCGATCGTGATCCTGGCGATCGGGCTGCTTGGCCTCGCAGGCCTTCAGACAAAGGCGAACGAGGTCGAGATGGAGGCGTACCAACGCTCTGTCGCCCTGATGCTGGTGCAGGACATGGCGGACCGTGTTACTGCCGGTCGCAAATACGTCGACGACTTCAAGGGCGTAAGTCTCGCGGCATACGGCGTAGGCGACACGCAGGCGGCGACCTGCGCGCTAACCGGTGACGCCGCAGCGCAACTGTGCGCCTGGAGCAACGCGATGAAAGGCGCCGCGGAAAAAATGGGATCGACAGGAATCGGTGCGCCGATCGGCATGCGCGGTTGCCTGATTTCTGTCTCCCCGACGACCGAGGACGCGCTGGGTGAATTCTTCGTTGTCGGCGTCTGGCAGGGCGTCATGCCCACGGCGTCGCCCCCCGCCAACACGCCCGGCGCCCAATGCGCGGCGGATGTCGACTTCGGAACGGGCCTGCGCCGCGCCGTCGTGACACGCGTTCTTGTCCCCAAACAAACTGCCGGGTAAGCCGACATGGAAAAACGTAGAATACTCGCATTGTCACGCACGTCGTTGCGCCGATCGCGCGAAGAAGGGGTATCCCTCATCGAACTGATGATCGCGATGACGCTGGGCCTTCTGGTCATCGGGGCAATGACCACGATATTCATCAACAACAGCCAGGCGCGGCGTGAGCTGGACAAGGCGGCGCAGCAGCTTGAAAACGGCCGCTATGCGATCCAGATCCTCCGCGATGAAATTTCGATGGCCGCCTATTATGACGCGTTGTCGAACATAGCCAGTGTGCCCTCGACCACAGCCAGCCCGTGCTCGACGGACATCGACGTCTGGAAGGCATCGATGGACATCGCCGTCGAGGGCATCAACGCCGGCAGCTTTGGCTGTATCACAACATCCAGGGCCGGAACCGGGATGATCTTTCTCCAGAGGGCTTCGACCGCGGTCACGGCGCCCGCTTCGCTTAAAAACAATCTCGCCTACCTGCAGGTTTCCCTGTGTGGTGATGAATATGTCAGCGCCGTCCCCGACAAGCCCTTCAGGGTAAAGACAGGCACCAACGCCTTCGATCTCCAGAAGATCGACTGCACCGCGGCAAATCGGGCGCCGATCCGTCAGTACATCCGCAGGATCCTTTTCATCGACCAGAACAACGTTGCCGGCGACGGCATTCCAACGCTGAAGCGTGCCGATTTTCGCCCCGAGGCTCTCGACGCGACCAATCCGGATGTGCAGGCTTTGGTCGAGGGCATCGAAGACCTGCATTTCGAATACGCAGTGGACACTACCGGCGACGGCTCACCAGACGTGTTTACTGACGCCCCGGCCGCGGCCCAGTTGGTGAACATCGTCGGCGTCCGCGTCTGGCTGATCGCTCGCGCAACCGACCCCTCGCCCGGCTACGCCGCAGCCTCGAAGACCATCAAGCTCGGACCCAAAGCCGCTGTCACGTTCAACGACTCTTACAAGCGGCACGTCTTCAACACCTACATAGAGTTGATCCACCCCGTGGCGCGGAGAACCAAATGAACCTTTCTCGATCGTTCACGCGACAGCGGGGCGCGGTCCTGTTCGTCGGCCTGATCATGCTGATCCTGATCACCTTGCTGGCGGTGTCGGCGATCCGGCTTGCCAACACGAACCTGCTCGTCGTGGGCAACGAGCAGTTCCAGAAAGAGGCGGAGGACGCCGCTGACTACCATCTCGATCTGGCCCTGAACTCGAATGAATTCACCGCCCGCAATGTAGACCGGAGCGCAACGCTTCCCGCATTTTCCGGAGCGACTGCCACGACGGAGACCAGTTATCACGTGAAGATTCCCCCACCAGTATGCAAGCGCTACCGCTATCTCAAGGTGGGCGAAATGGTGAACGCCGATAACAGCGTCCCGCTCGACGATCTCCCCTGCATCCCCAGCAATGCACTGAAGGGCGGCATAAATATCGTCGATGCGGGAGCACTCAACGACAACTCACTCTGCGCCACTTCGCTGTGGGAAATGACCGCCGAGGTCGAGCTTCCCGGAACTGGCGCGAAAACACAGGTCATTCAGGGCGTCGAAATGCGCATCGACTACGCAGAAGCAAAGGACGCCTGCAAGTAACGCGCAGGGCCGACCAAAGATCACATCCGGAGCAACATATGAACAGGCTATCCAGACTTGCAGTGGCGCTCGCATGCCTGGGCATCGGGACCGGCACGAGCACCTGGGCTGAAGACATCGACATCTATACCCAGACCACGACCGGCTCTGCCCCAAACGTCCTTCTCTTTGTCGACAACTCCTCGAACTGGTCCGCAGCGAACCAGGCATGGAACAAGGCCAGCGTGACGACCAAGTGCAAGGGGGATGCGACTTGCCTCGACTATGTCACCAAGGTATTCGGTACGGCGAGCGATCTCGTACAAGGGCAGGTCGAAATACGGGCACTGAAGGTAGTTCTGCAGGAACTCGCGTGCGGCACCTCCTCGCCGTTCAGGATCAACGTCGGCCTCATGCTGTACAACACCGCCAATACGGTAGACAGCCCGTCAGACGTATCAGGCTACATCCGCCGCCGCATCGTTCCGCTCGCCCCCGCGTCGGCCGGTTGCACAGACTTGATCCGTGATCTGAATGCGATCGACGCCGAAGTTACCGATCCGAATTTCAAGGCTCCGTCGTCGACCAATTATGGCTCGTCGTTGTTCGAGGCGTTCAAGTACTTCGGCGGCTACGCGAACACGAACAACGTCGCCGCCACCGTGATGGGCAGCCCCGCAGGAGCCCGGGGCTTCGGCCCAACGCGGTATTCGAAGAAGAACGATCTCGAAGACCCCCTGGCTTTCACCGATCCCGTCGCGCGGGAGCAATACGCGAGTCCGATTGGCGCAGATTCTTGCGGAAAGAACTATATCGTATTGATCGGCAACCAGTTTCCGAACCAGGAGTTCGGAACGGACCAGAACGCAACGCCGCCGACCAATTCGGTCATGCGGTACTTGGGGCTCGCGCCCAAGCAGTTGTATGCGGTCGCCAACAAGTCGGACATCCGCTTTGCCGACGAATGGACGCAATTCCTCGCACGCACCGATGTCAGCGCAGTTTCAGACCAGCAGCCGGTCAAGACCTTCACGATCAACGTCTATAACAAGAGCGAAGACACGAAGCAGACCGCACTGCTCAACAGCATGGCGTATTACGGCGGCTCGGGCGTCGGCGGTGCGTTCAAGGTGGACGGCGACCTGGGCGCGCTCGTGAGCGCGTTCCGCAACATCTTCACGCAGATCGCCGCGGTAAACAGCGCATTCGCATCTGCCTCGCTGCCGATCAGCGTCAATACCCAGGGCACCTACCTGAACCAGGTGTTCATCGGGATGTTCCGCCCCGACGCGAACAAGCGTCCGCGCTGGGCGGGCAACCTCAAGCAGTACCAGTTCCAGTTGCGCGAGACCAAGGTGGGCGACGTCATCAGACGCAGCCTGTTCCTGGCGGACGCCGGCAAGAATCCGGCCATCGACAATGCCAACACGGGCTTCCTGCAAACCTGCGCGCGCAGCTTCTGGACGACCGACTCGGGGACTTACTGGCAATCGGTGACCGAACCCACCACCCCGGACCACCGCATTCCCAAGGGCAGTTGCACCGGCTTCGAGCTCAATGACAGCCCCGACGGCAGCATCGTCGAGCGCGGGGGCGCAGCGCAGAAACTGCGGAACATGACGCCATCCGACCGCCTCATCCGCACCTGCGCCGCAGCGCCGGCAAATTGCGATTCGCTGACGTCTTTCGACGTTTCGACGGATGTGGACAAGCAGTGGATCCGCGGGGACAACGTTGGCGACGGTTATAACACTGCAACCATTACCGACAACAACGAGAAATACGATTGGCTCGGCACGCTGACGCCGAAGGCCGTCCGTCCGACCGTACACGGCGGCATCATCCATTCGCGCCCGCTGGCCATCAATTACGGAGCCGCAGGGACCGACGATGTCGTGGTCTATTACGGCGGAGACGACGGACTGTTGCGTGCGATCGATGGAAACAAGGACGAAACCAAGGCGCGCAGCGGCCAGGAGCTTTGGTCCTTCCTTCCGCCGGAGTTCGTCGGCCGTCTCAAACGGAACCGTGCCGACTATCCCCTGGTGAGTTTCTTTGATAACCCGACGCCGCCGTTGGGTGAATCGCCGAAGGATTACTTCTTCGACGGGTCACTCGGTGCGTACGTCGGCCCGGCGAAAGCGGACGGAACGGGCTCGCAGGTAAAGTTGCTATACGCTTCGATGCGGCGTGGCGGGCGGATGATCTATGCATTCGACGCTACCAAGCATCCCGGAGCGACGGGGGGGGCGCCCACGCCGATATGGCGCTTCGGATGCCCGACGAGCGCGAACACCGACTGTCACGGCGACGCGGGGGTAACGAAGATCGGACAGACGTGGTCGGCGCCGAAGATCGTGCGGGTCAAAGGCCAATCTAGTCTCTACGCCGTCTTCGGAGCGGGCTACGACGCCTGCGAGGATACCGAACCACGCAATTGCGGCTCAGCCACCACCGGGAAAGGGATTTTCGTCCTCGACGCCAAGAGCGGCGCCCTGCTGCGCTTCATCGACCTGGGAACAGGCGCCGGTCACGTCGCTGCCGACGTCGTACCGATCGATACGAACTCGGACGGTTTTTCCGACGTGATTTACGCGGCCGACACCCAGGGGAACGTCTGGCGAGTGAATCTAACGGATCCTGCAGACCCATCGACTCAGGATCAGAGCAACTGGAAAGTGACGCATGTTGCGAAAATCGCCGATTGGAGCGTTTCGCAGCGAAGCCGCAAGTTCCTCTTCGCACCCGACGTCGTGACGATCGGGAACTTCAACATCGTCCTCATCGGCTCGGGCAACCGCGAAAAACCGCTCGATACTTCGACCGCCGCAAAAGTGAAGAACCGTTTCTACGGGTTCTGGGACGAATACGCCCTCGTTTCCGGATTCGTGACAATCGATGACAGCTCGGATTGTGACGCGGCAGGTGACACGGTACTCACGTCGAGTAGTTGCCAGTTGATGAACACGACGGACGTGACAAAGGACTACCTGCCGGTGTTTTCTTCAGTGGCAACCCGTCCTCGCGGTTGGGTTATCGATCTCGAGCATACGACGACGCTAGGCATCACCGAACAGGTCGTGACGACACCTGCAACCGTGGGCGGCCTTGTCAACTTCAGCACTTTCCAGGCCGTCAATCCGGACAAGTGCTCGGCGCTGGGGACTGCACGCGGCTATGCCGCCTGCTTCCTCCACGGTGGCGCAAGCTGCGGCGCTCCGGCACCCGAGGGGACCAACCGGTCTGAAGCCTTCGTGGGCGGCGGCTTGGCGCCGTCACCCGTCGCCGGGGTGGTCGAAGTGGACGGCAAGATCGTGCCCTTCATCATTGGTGGAAAGCCCGACGCGCCCGGCGGGTCGCCTCTGGAAGCAAAATTGCCGTCCATCCCGATCAAGAAGAATCGCGTGAAGGTATATCGCTACAAGAAGATCGACTGATCTCAATCCTGTTCCGAAGAGGCGGACCCTATGCGGGTCCGCTTTTTTTTCGGCTACAACCACGACCTCAGGGCTTGTTGCTTCCCACACCCGGGCTGATCAGCAGTTTCCCTTGGCGATGCGCGGCCGCCCAACTCGGTTGATGATGATCTTTCGTGCGATGCCTTCGCTGCAGATCGTCAGCGTGCCCGCCTGCCATGCTCCGGTAGTGAGCTGTTGCGTCCGCCCGGAGGCCACGTAGGACACATAGCGACCAACGCTGCCATCACCGGAAATCCCTACCCGGCCGGCGCGTACCTCACCTGCACGCATCAACGGTTCTTCGGCCTCCCGCCGGCCGTTCTCGTTTCCATCCTCGAAAACGATCCAGCCCTGCTCCCAGCCTCCCTCGCTCCCGCAGTCCGCCCCGTCGGGACTCACGCACAGAACGACCCGTTGATGCCGCTTCATCGCTTCCGAGCGCGTCTGGAGAACCGCTGCGAACAGGTCACTGGACGCGTCCCCGACCCGCGTTTCCGCCAACAGTCGGGCAAATGACGGAGCAGCAATCGCGGAGATGACTCCAACGATTGCAAGCACGATCATCAACTCGACGAGCGAATATCCACGCTCTGCTATACAAGCGACCCGATGAACCTGGCACGGAATAAGGTTCGACCAACCACGAGAATTCTTCACGACTATTGCCTCACTTCTGAGCAATCGGGGAAGAAATTCTAACGTCATTCTCAAATAAATGTCATACGCATTGCTAACTACGATAGCGAGCGCCTCTGTGATGAGAGGGCACTCGGAGCATGTGCGGACTTACCTGACAGGCGTCTTTACGGGAAATCGCATAGGTGATTCCCGACGGGACGCTCAACACGTTTTCCTGCGTGCTTTTGACGAAGACCATGTTGTGACGATGCCCAGGACCTCACCGCCGTCCGGATCGAACACGGCGAACGGCTGCGCTGAAGAATCCCGACGGCAACCATTAATGGCTTCAGCACCGGGGCAGCGTGGAATCGTGGTGACAGCGCACAGCACCGCGAGCAACATCCAGACGCGATACTGCGTCGGACGCTAGCTTCGTGTCACAGGCCGCCCTCGCGTTCACTGACGTGCTGCACGCCCGGAATTATCGGGCTGGGTTCCGTTATACGACTGTCGTATGCGTGCCGTCGTCGCTGCATGAAGGCCAGGACACGCGCAACGTACGCCTGCGTTTCGGCATAAGGCGGCACCCCTCGATAGCGCTCGACCGCGCGCTCGCCTGCATTATATCCGGCAGCGGCCAAGGCAATGTCACCGCGAAAATAGGCCAGAAGCCAGCGCAGATACGCAAGGCCGCCGCGGATGTTCTCCTCGGCATCGAAGGGCTTTCGCACGTTGAAGCGCGCTGCGGTTTCCGGGATCAGCTGCATCACCCCCATCGCACTCTTCGGCGACACAGCCGCGGCGTCCAGATTCGATTCGGTCAATGCAATCGCGAGCGCGAGCTTCGGGCTGATCGCGTACTCGGAGGAAAGATCGACCACGAGGCGCGCCACCTGCTTGCGCTGCGCCGACATGGCGGCGATGTGCGCCTCGGCACTCCATCCGGGGTCGGGTGCCGTGTCGGGCGGTGGCTGGAGACAGGCTGGTACTGCCCCCACATACTCGCCTGTATATCGGCGCATCCGATCGGCCTGCGCGTGCCCGAGAAACGCCGCCATGGCAAACAAGGTCCCGGCATAGGCGTCACTGCGCCCCAGCCCGCGCCCGTTCGCGTACATCCAGCCGAGCGAATACATGGCTTCGACATTGCCCAGGCGCGCCGACTCGCAGTAAAGCGCGGCAGCCCGGGCAGGTTCGCGCGCCACACCCTCGCCATGCTCGTAGGCCACCGCAAGGTCTGCCAGGTAACGCGCGTGTTCAGCGAATACGGCCTCAGCCGCGGCACCCTTCTCGGCGGAATGAACATCCGCCGCGGCAAGCGACGCGCAGGATCCGGCCGCGAGCAATGCGCCGCCCAACAAATGGAAGCTCCGGCTTGCATGCAATCCACGCCCCATCGCGGCCTCCTGCATGGCACCGACGGCGCAACGCGGCCAATCCCGCTAGCGCCGCTAGAGCCGCCAGACAGTCATGCCGGCGGTCGTCATTGCATCCCGGTCGTACGCCGACTTCACATCGACGAAGACGCCATTCGGCAGCAACTTCTCGGACATCTTCGAAAGCGGCATTTCCAGATACGCCTTGTGCGAGACCGCCGCGACGATTGCCGTCGCGCGCGGCAGTTCCTCCCAAGCCACGAGCGACTCGCCATACTCGTGCTCGGCCTCTGCCGACACCGCGACCGCATCGTGGACGTGCACCCGGCAGCCGAAGCTACGGAGTTCGCGAATGACGTCGATGACCTTGCTGTTGCGAAGATCCGGGCAGTTCTCCTTGAACGTCAATCCCATGACAATGACGTCGCAGCCGCGCACCGAGTGCCCTGCCTGAATCAACTGCTTGACCGTCTGCTCGGCGACATACTTCCCCATCCCGTCATTGATGCGCCGCCCCGCCAGAATCACGTCCGGGTGGTAACCCAACATTTCCGCCTTGTGCGTCAGGTAGTACGGGTCGACGCCGATGCAATGCCCGCCGACGAGACCTGGGCGGAACGGCAGGAAGTTCCATTTCGTCCCGGCGGCTTGGAGGACCTCGAGTGTGTCGATGTCCATCTTGTGAAAGATCACCGCCAACTCGTTCATCAATGCGATATTGAGATCTCGCTGCGTGTTCTCGATGACCTTCGCCGCCTCCGCGACCTTGATCGAACTTGCGGGATAGACCCCTGCGGTGATGACCGCCCCGTAGATTTCGCTGACCTTTGCCAGCGTGGCAGGCGTATCCCCCGAAACCACCTTCGTGATCTTCGTGACGGTGCGCTCCTTGTCGCCCGGATTGATCCGCTCCGGCGAGTATCCGACGAAAAAATCCTCCTTCCATTTCAGGCCGGATTCGCGCTCGATGATCGGGATGCAGACTTCCTCGGTTGCACCGGGATACACCGTCGACTCGAACACGACGATTGCCCCTCGCTTCAGATTCTGCCCGACCGTCCGCGAGGCACCGACCAGCGGCGAAAAATCGGGCTGATGCGCCTGATCTACCGGCGTGGGGACGGCGACGACAACAAAATCCGCCTGTGCGATCACGCTTGGATCCGTATGACACGAGAGCATGATTGCGGCACGCAAATCCTCGCGGGATACCTCTCCGGTCGGATCGTTGTGCTCACGATAAGCTGCAACCTTCGGGGCCGAAAGATCAAAGCCCAAGGTATTGAATTTCTTGCCGAACTCCACGGCAAGCGGCAGGCCGACATAGCCCAGGCCAATAACGGCGACGGTCGTCATGAATACCACCCTTCAAAATGAATCACTTGCATGAACCAGGAAATTTGGGAGATCACAGCTTCTCTCTCAACGCAGTCACCTCGGCCCGCGGGGGGGCTGTTCCGTGGCAGCGCCTTCAGCAGCGCGCCGTCTCCTTCGTCGCATCATCCTTCCGGCCAAGCTTGAGGTAAACCCTTCGCGGGTTAAAGCGCAGGGCGAAAGCACCCTATACCGCGTCCGCCGCGCCCCCGAGCCTCTGGCGCAGACGCTCCGAGATGCGATCTACGACGTCATGTGCTTCGGGAAACCACTTTCCCAAGGTGATGAAGCCATGCACCATCCCATCGACCCCTAAATGTTCCACGGTGCCCCCGTCGGAGCGAACACGTTCCCCCAGCGCAATGCCATCATCTCCGAGCGGGTCGCACTCCGCGGTAACCACCAGCAGCGGGGGGAGATTCGCGAACGATCCCGCCTTCAACGGGGAAGCTCGCCAATCGTCCGTATTTCCGCCAGGCAGGTAACGCTCGAAAAACCATGCCAGACTCTCGCGGTCGAGGAAATACCCCGACCCGTATGTCTCGCGCGACGGGCGATTACTCACGATTTCGGTGCAGGGGTAGATCAGGCACAGGAAGCGCAGCCGCACCGGTCCACGATCGCGACACATCAGTGCGGCAACAATCGACAGAGTTCCCCCGGCACTATCACCGGCCAATGCCATGCGGAGCGGATCCACCGTCAGCAGCGACGCATTTTCCCACGCCCACTCGACCGCAAACAACGCATCCTCGACAGCCGCAGGAAACGGATGTTCCGGCGCCAATCTGTAATCCACCGACAGCACGGCGCAGCCCGAGCGATTGGCGAGCTGTCGGCACAGCACATCATGACTCTGCACACTCCCCACACACCAACCGCCGCCGTGGAAGTAAATCACCAGAGGTAGCGCCTGAGCCGAACCAGCCTCCAGCGGCCGATACAAGCGCGCCAGAAGTGCGCTCCCGTCGGCTCGCGTCATCGGCACCTCCATCGTGGACGCGACTGACTCCGCGTCTCCCCCAAATACGAATTGAAGCTTGTCGAAAGAGTGCCTCGCCTGAGCCACGCTAAGCTCATGAAAGCGCGGAGCCCCGACGCGATAAACCATTTCCAGCAATGCCTGTGCTTGAGCCGTAAGTGCCATTGAACTTGTATCCGACCGCAGAGTTGTTTCGGCAGCACGCCGACGTCAGCATCGTAACAGAGGGGCTAAGCAAGCAGTGGGGGTTCCCTGCCGAGCAGAGGGAAGCCCGGAGCAAACCACGTGGACGTAAAAAAGCCGCTCATCCTGTGGTGAGGAGAGCGGCTTTTTTGTGTAGGGTAGTCTGACGATGACCTACTTTCGCACTCAAGGAGAGCACTATCATCGGCGCGGTCCTGTTTCACTGTCCTGTTCGGGATGGGAAGGAGTGGTTCCGGGACGCTATGGTCGTCAGACTGTA
>NZ_WTVN01000037.1 GCF_012910905.1 Aromatoleum toluvorans | reverse complement strand
GTGCGTTCGGTCGGCCGTCCGCCCGACTCGAGCCCCGGACCGTCCGGCTACGTTAGGCCTTCCTGTGCTCCGGAGGGCGGGATGCCGGATTTCGGGCAGGTCCGGCTGCCGGTCAGCGAGTACGCGCACGAATTCGCATTGTTCGACGACAACCTGGATGGCAGCGGGGACCTTCTCCTGCTCGAACCGGAGGAATCGATCGTCTGCATGAGCGCCACCGAGATCGATGCGGCGTTCGCCGCCATCGAGCGGGCGCGGGCGCGCGGGCGATGGGTCGCCATCGCCGCGAGCTATGAACTGGGCGATGCGCTCGAGCCGCGCCTGCGTGGCAGCGCGCGCGGCACCCTCCGCGACACCGGCTCGCCGCTCCTCATGGCGTGGGTTTACGGCCGTGCCGAGCACCTGCCATCCGCCCGGACCGACGAATGCATCGCAGGCGCCCTGACGCGGCTCGACGAACACGAACGGCTCGCCGGCGTGATGGACCTTGGCTGCGAGATCGCGGAACAGGACTATTGCCGCGCGATCGCGCGCATCCAGGACTACATCGCGGCGGGAGACTGCTACCAGGTGAATTTCACCTTTGCCCTTCACGGTCGCCTCTACGGCGCCCCGCTGGCGCTCTACCAGGCGCTGCGCGCGGCCCAGCCGGTGCGGCACGGCGCGCTGATCAGCCACGCGGCGGGCGCCATCCTGTCACGGTCGCCCGAGCTGTTCGTGGAACGCCGGGGCGGCCGCCTGACCTGCCGCCCGATGAAGGGGACTGCCGCGCGCGACAGCGACCCGCAGGGGCTCGCGTCGTCGGAAAAGAACCGGGCCGAGAACGTCATGATCGTCGACCTGATCCGCAACGACCTGGGCCGCCTCGCTCCGAGCGGCGGCGTGCGGGTCGAGCGGCTGTGCGAGGTCGAACCCTATCCGAGCGTCTGGCAGATGACCTCGACGGTGATTGCCGAACCGGTGACGGCCAGCCTCGCGGAGATCTTCCGGGCGCTTTTTCCCTGTGGTTCGATCACCGGCGCGCCCAAGATCCGCGCGATGGAGATCATCCGCGAACTGGAACAGGCACCGCGCGGCATCTACTGCGGCGCACTAGGCTGGATCGCACCCGACGGCGACTTCCGCTTCAGCGTACCGATCCGCACGCTCGAAATCGACCGTGACCGGCACGTGCGCGTCGGCCTCGGCAGCGGCGTCGTCGCCGATTCGGAGCCGCACGCCGAATGGGCCGAGTCGCTGCTCAAGGGGCGCTTTCTCACCGGCCTGAAACCGCAGTTCGGCCTGATCGAAACGCTGCGCTGCGAGCCCGGCACGGCAGCCCCCTACCCGCTGCTCACGCGCCACTTCGAGCGCCTCGCCCGATCGGCCGGGGCGTTCGGATTTGCGCTCGACACCGAAGCCCTCCGCGCGGCGCTGAGCGAGCGGGCGGGCGGCCTGAGCGGCCCGCACCGCGTGCGCGTGCAGCTCGCGGCGGATGGCAGTTTTGCGATATCGGCGCATGCCCTCGACGACACGGCGCCGACCACGCCGACCGTTGTCCTGTCGCAGCGGCCCCTGGCGAGCGGCGATCCCCTGCTGCGGCACAAGACCACCGCACGGGCGCTTTACGACGCGGAACTGCGCGACGCGATGGCGCACGGCCATTTCGACGCCCTGTTCTTCAACGAACGCGACGAACTCGCCGAAGGGGCGCGCACCAACGTCTATCTGGATCTCGGCGACGAGTGCCTGCTCACTCCGCCGCTGGACAGCGGCGTGCTCGACGGCGTCTACCGACGCAAGCTGCTGGATGAGGGAAAGGCGCGCGAGCAGCGCCTGACCCGGGCCGACCTGTCGCGCGCCCGGGCGATTCTGCTGTCGAATGCGGCCCGGGGACTCTTTCGCGTCGAACTGGCCGACGCGCCTTCGGGGATCTCCGGATAGGAATCGCGGTGCAGCCGGGTTGCGCATGGCTGCGTTGCGCCATGCCATCCAGCCGCTTCCCGTCAGCGCGTGCTCAGTGGGTGGTGGCGCAGCGCCGGCTGTTGCAGTCGCAGGGGAGCAGCCCCTTCTTCTTGTCGGCACACATGCAGTAGTGGCGCCCGGTGCCGACCGCGGGCATGCCGGCCGGCTCACCCGGTTCGAAATCCTCGATGCGCAGCAGCTTGAGGAAGTGCAGCGCGGCACTCAGACCACGGAACACCGTCAGCTCCCCCGATCCGGCGCATAACCAGCGCCCGTCCATCGAAATCGCATAACACGCGCCCTCGCGCGGCCCCACCGTGTGCACCCGGATTTTGCACTGCTGCCGGCGCCAATCGGGCGCCACGGCAAGTTCGAGCCACGTTGCCACCTTGCCCGGAATTGCGGTTGCTGCGTCCATCATCTCCCTCCTCCTGTATTTATATGTCCGGATCGTCGTAGTCCGGTGAAGCTGCGTTTTGCGCAGCGTTCAATATTAGCAACATCCAAAATGTGGATTCAATAGGACGATTGCAACATATCCCTTCAGACGCGCGGTTCCGGCCATCGTCATAAGCATTCCGGAAAACCTTCTTTTTCATCCTGCCGGGGCTGGCTATACTTTTTGTCCGCAACAGAACCTCGCCAACCATCCGGGATGAACGCATGAAACTCGAAACGCTCGCGGTACACGGCGGTTACTCGCCCGATCCGACCACCAAGGCGGTGGCGGTGCCCATCTACCAGACGACTTCCTACGCTTTCGACGATACGCAGCACGGCGCCGACCTGTTCGACCTCAAGGTGCAGGGCAACATCTACACGCGCATCATGAATCCGACCCAGGATGTGCTGGAGAAGCGCGTCGCGGCGATGGAAGGGGGCATTGCGGCGCTGGCGATGGCGTCCGGGATGGCGGCGATCACCGCTGCGATCCAGACGATCGCCGAAGCGGGCGACAACATCGTCACCTCGAGCACGCTCTACGGCGGCACCTACAACCTGTTCGCCCACACGCTGCCGCAATACGGCATCGAGGTGCGCTTCGCGGACTACCGCGACCCGGGCGCCTTCGAGCGCCTGATCGACAGCCGCACCAAGGCGGTGTTCTGCGAATCCGTCGGCAATCCGCTGGGCAACATCACCGACTTCGAGAAGCTCGCCGAAGTCGCCCATCGCCACGGCGTTCCGGTGATCGTCGACAACACCGTGCCCTCGCCCTACCTGTGCCGTCCGTTCGAGCACGGCGCGGACATCGTCGTGCATGCGCTGACGAAGTACCTGGGCGGCCACGGCAACTCGATCGGCGGCATCATCGTCGATTCGGGCAAGTTCCCCTGGGCCGAGCACAAGGAGCGCTTCAAGCGCCTGAACGAGCCGGACGTGTCGTATCACGGCGTGGTCTACACCGAAGCGCTGGGGCCGGCCGCCTACATCGCGCGGGCGCGCGTGGTGCCGCTGCGCAACATGGGCGCGGCGATCTCGCCGTTCAATGCCTTCCTGATCCTGCAGGGCGTCGAGACGCTGGCGCTGCGCATGGACCGCATCTGCGAGAACTCGGTGAAGATCGCACGCTTCCTGACCGGCCATTCCAAGGTCAGTTGGGTGAATTACGCGGGCCTGGAGGAGCACAAGGACTACCCGCTGGTGCAGCGCTACATGGGCGGGCGCGCCTCGGGCATCCTGAACTTCGGCGTCAAGGGCGGCCGCGAGGCCGGCGGACGCTTCCAGGACGCGCTGAAGCTGGTGACGCGCCTCGTGAACATCGGCGACTGCAAGTCGCTCGCCTGCCATCCGGCGTCGACGACGCACCGCCAGCTCTCGCCCGAGGAGCTCGTGCGCGCCGGCGTCACCGAAGACATGATCCGCCTGTCGGTCGGCATCGAGCACGTCGATGACTTGATCGCGGATCTGGACCAGGCGCTCGCCGCGGCCTGATCCCACCCCGGCCCGCCTTCGGGCGGGTCTCGCGATGCGCCGCTGCGCCGGGATCACCCGGCTCCGCGGCGCATCGTTTTTCAGGCGCCCGCAGCCACCTGGTCGATGAAGCGCGCGAGCGCCACGTCCCGCTCGGTGAGTCCGCCGGCGTCGTGCGTCGACAGCGTGATGTCGACGCGGTTGTAGACGTTGAACCACTCCGGATGGTGATCCATCTTTTCCGCCTTCAGCGCCACGCGCGTCATGAAGGCAAAAGCGGCGTTGAAGTCCTTGAAGCGGATGCTGCGCGTGATTGCGTCACGCCCGGCCACCAGCGCCCATTCGGGTAGCGTCGCGAGCGCCGCGGCGCGTTCGTCGTCATCGAGTTTCCGGGCCATGATCTCCTCCGGTTCGCGTGCCCTGCCCTGCGCTCACTTCAGCGAGAACAATGTCCGCCGCGCGGCGCCCTGCTCGCCCGCCTTGTCGCCGCTCGCCGCCTCGACCCTGGGGCCGAGCAGGAAGACCCGCTCCGCGGGCACCTTGCCATCGGCGAGCAGCTTGTCCTTGATCGCCTGCCCGCGCTGTTGCGCGAGCTGGCGCAGCGCCTCGTCGTCGACCTTGGTGTTGGCGAGGATGAGTGCCTCCATCTCCGCTACCGGCAAGTCCTTGAGCAGGCCGATCGCGTTGCGCGGACGCTTGAAGTCTGCATCACGATAGACCTTTTTGAGCCATGTCGCGTACTCCTCGGGGGTGAGCGTCAGCTCGTCGAGCGACGGGGCCTCCTCGCCCTTGCGCACCATTTCCTTGAGCCTGGCCGCCTTGACGCTGCGCTCCAGCAGCACGCGGCGTACGCCGTCCGGGTCGGTTGCCGGGTCCGCATGGGCAGTGATCTCCAGCTTCAGCGCGGGACGGTCGGCGAGCGCGCGCGCGAGCGTCGCGATCTTCTCGGTGGTTGCCGCATCGAGCGTGGCACGCCCGGGCGCGAATTCGACGTACGACAGCTCCTCGCCGCCGCCGAACATCGAGCCGAGCAGCGAGAACGGTGCCGTGAGCGCCTTGCCGATCAGGTTGATGATGGCCTTGATGACGATTCCGGCGACGCTGAATTCGGGGTCGTCCAGCGAACCGCCGATGGGGACGTTGAGGTCGATCTCGCCGCGGCCGTTCTTCAGCAGCGAGACCGCGAGCTGCACCGGCAGGTCCAGGGCCGTCGGGCTGTCGACCTTGTCGCCGAAGGTCAGCTGGTCGAGGAACACCCGGTTCGTCGCGCTGAGCTTGCGGTCCTCGATCTTGTAGTTGAGGTCCGCCGACAGCTTGCCCTTCTGGATGCCGTAGCCGACGTACTTGCCCGAGTAGGCCGAGACGGCGGTGAGTTCGAAGTCCTTCACCGACGCGGCGATGTCGAGGTAACGGTCCTGCCGGAAGGGGTTGAGCTGGCCGGCGACGGTGACCGGCGCGGCGTTGTCCACCTTGCCGCGCAGGTCGAGCTTGGCGATGGTCGACGGATCCGACGACAGGCCGACGAGCTCGCCTTCCATGCCGGTGAGATTGGCATCGTAGTTCGGCCGGATGAAGCGGTCGCTGAACTGGATGTTGCCCTGCTTGATCGTGACCTTGCCGATCGAGATCGGCGGGGGCGGCTCGCTCGGCGGCGGCACGGTCGCTTCCGCCTTGGCGGGTGCTGTCGGCGCCGGCGCGTCGCCCGCTGCTGGCGCGGCGGGCGGTGCGGCAGCGGCCGGCTCGTGCTGGCGTATCTCGCGCAGGTTGAGCTGGCCCTGTTCGTCGAGGATCAGGCGGGTATAGAAGTCGTTCAGCGCGACATCCTTGATCGCGACGGCGAGCGGCGCGAGGCGGAAGTCGATGCCGGTGACGGCGAATTTCTTCCAGCGCAGGAAATCCGCGGCCTGGGCCTTGTCGATGGATGCAAAGTTGTCGACGCCGGCATCGCCGCGGAAGCTCGCCTTGAGGCTGCCGTCGCGCGCCGACTCGAAGGCCAGCTTGCCCCGGGTGCTGACGGTGCCGCGCGAGATGGCGATGTTGAGCTGTTCGACGACGTAGGGTTGCAGCGGGAGGAGATCGACGGATTTCAGGTCGAGGTTCAGGTCGCCCTTGAGCGGCTCGAGGCCGACGGCGCCCTTCACATCGACGCTGCCGCGCTTGTTCACGCGCGCGGTGAGGTCGAGCTTCGCCGTGCTCCCCTTCGCGGTGCTGAGGCCTTCGGCGCCGAGCTTGATGGCGTCGGCGAGCAGCACGATCGGGGTGCCCTGGGTGCGGTCCTCGAAGCGCGCCGACCAGCCGTCGAAGGCGAGCTTGTTCACCGTCACCGCCCAGGGCTTGTCCGCGCCGTCGTCACCGGACTGCGGTTTGGCGCCCTTCGCCGCGCCCTTCGCCGGTTTGGCGTTCCCGGCCGGCTTGGCGGCGGGTGCCGCCTTTGCCGCTTTCGGCTCGCCGACCAGGGCGAGGACGTCGAGCTTGCCCTGCTTGTCCTTGAGCGCCGCGAACGCGGCGCCGTTGGATTCGACGCTGCCGACGCTCACCGAGCGGTCGGCCGGCACGACCTTGACGTCGTTGACGGCAAAGCGCACGAGCTTCGCCACGGGCTGTTTCTGCCCCTTGAGCGCGAGTTCGAAGTCGCGCAGCACGAGCGCTTCGGCAAGGAGGTCGATCTGCGGCGCGTCGCCGGCCATCTTCACCTTGTACTGCACCGTCGCATCGACGCGGCCGCCGCGGACGTCGCCGCCCGGCAGCTGCGCGGCGTAGTACGGCAGGTAGCGCGAAACGAGGAAGTTCTCGGCGGCGATGCGCCCTTCGACTTCCAGCGGGCTCAGGCGCAGGCGGTCACGATGGCTGCTCTTCTCGCCGGCGTCCGTGCCGAAGTCGAGGGCGAGTTCGGCGACCGCATCCGCCGCGGTGCTGAGGTTGCGGGCCTCGAACTGCAAGTCCTTGATCTCGGTGCGGAAAGGCTCGCCGCCGGTGTTCGGCCCGCCCGCGGCGCGGTCTTCGACGCGAATCGTCGCTCCGCTGATCTTCGCGTTGTCGAGCGTGAATAGCAGCGCTTCGGCAGCCGGGGTAGCCGCGGCGGCCTGTCCCGTCGCCTCGGGCGTCTCCGCGGCGGGCTGGTCCGCAGCGGGAGGGGGAAGGATCTCCTGGAAGTTGAGGCGTCCGCTGGCCAGGCGGACGACATCGACCGTCGGCTGGCTGATCTCGAGGCGGTCGAAATGGAGCTTGCGTGCAAGGGGCTGTACGTCGGCGAGGCCGAGCGAGAGCCTGGGAAGGTCGAGCAGCGGATTGCCGGCGGCATCCTGCAGCTTGATCGAATCGAGCGCGACGGAACCTTTCAGTGCAACCTTCGGCGCTTCGTCGGCAAGCTGCGAAAAGGCGAGTTCGATGTCCGTCGACACGCGGCCTTCGGGCAGCCGGAATGCGGGCTTGAACGGCAGGTAGGCCACATAGGGCGTGAAGTCGAAGCCGTCGAGCTTGAGGTCGAGGACGGTGTCGCGGTCGTTGGCGAAGGGACGGGTGCGCCCGACCAGTTGCAGCGGATGGCCGTTGATCAGCGCGGAGACGACCGGCTCGGTAAAGAGTTCGACCTTGACCGGCAGGTTGGAGACGAAGGGCACGCCGATGGTGAGGTTGGTGATCTCGTTCCTGACGCCCACCGTCCGGTCCTCGACGGCGACCGTGCCGTCAACCAGCTGGATGTTGTTGAGCGAGAACAGCGCCGGCTTGTCGTCCGGCGATTTCGGGCGTGCGGCGAGCCGTTCCTGCACGTCGGTCCAGTTGTGGCGGGACTCGTCGAGCCGGACGAAATTGATGCGCGGCGCCTCGAGGCGCAGTTCGCGCAGGACCGGGGCGCCGCGGAAGATCGACTCGCCTTCGAGGTTGGCGTAGAGCGACGCAAACGAGAAGGCGCCGGGCTGGCCGTCGGCCTCGGCGATGCTGAACCCCTTTGCGGTCACGGACAGCGCAAAGGGGTTGATGTTGATGTCGTCGATGGTCACCTCGCGACCGAGGACCTCGGATGCGATCTTCTGTCCGAAGTGGCGAACCAGCGGCGGCGCGGCCACGAAACCGAGCACCGCAATGGCAAGGACGATGCCGGCGAGCCACTTTGCCGGGCGCTTCAGCCGGACTGGATCGACACGCAACTTGCGAGCCTGCCCTTCAACGGACATGCAGTACCTCCACGAGAATACCGAACGGATGGGCGGACGTCTCACGCGCCCCATGACATCAATCTAGCAGGCTCGCGCGCAGGTGTGAATCTCGCGCGCGCGATCCTTGCCCGGTGCGCATTCTGGCCATGACATGCCCCTGTGGATGTTTCCGGCTGTAAATGCGTTTGCCATTGCACCGCGCGTCGATTCCCGCTTCGGGCCCGCTCCCGAATTGATTGGATACACGAACGGTTTGATACGCATCAAGGATCCCCCTTCGCGGATTGGGAGAATTGCAATCACCTAACCGGAGACCCGCGACCATGAGCCAGATCACTTCCCTGATGACCGACGACCACCGCAGCTGCGACCAGACCTTCGCCCGCGCCGAGACGGCAGCGGCCAAGGGCAAGTGGGACGAGGCAAGCGCAGCGTTCGAGCAGTTCGCGGCAGAAATGGAAAACCATTTCGATGCCGAGGAATCCCTGCTCTTCCCGAAGTTCGAAGCCGCCACCGGGATGACCGAAGGCCCGACGAAGGTGATGCGCGGCGAACATGTCGAGATGCGCAGCGCGCTCGCCCGCATGCGCGACGCACTCGCGAACAAGGACGGCGACGACTATGCCGGCGAATCGGAAACCTTGCTGATCCTGATGCAGCAGCACAACATGAAGGAGGAGAATATCCTCTATCCCATGTGCGACTCGCACCTTGGCGGCTCCGATGTCGCCGCCGGGCTGAGCGAGCGCCTTCACGCGAGGGCCTGATGAAAAAAATCGTAGACGCGCGCGGTCTGGAACCACCGCAACCCTTCGAACTGGCGATGGATACGCTGGCGGACCTGCCCAAGGGCGAGAGCATGACGTTGTTGCTGGACCGCATGCCGTACCCGCTGTTCCGGATCCTGGACCGCGACGGCTACAAGTACGAGAACCGCATCCGTGACGACGGCGTCGTCGAAATCGACATCCTGAACCCATGATCCCCGACGGGCAGACCCTCAGCTACGACGCGGCGCCGGCTTTCTCGACGCCGCTGCGTTTCTTCCTGACCGCGCCGCTCTTCGGCGCGGCTGCCGGTGCGACGCTGCTCGCCGCGCCGGAGCTGCTCGATTCGCGCTGGACGCCCGGCGCGCTGGCGGTCACGCATCTGATGACCGTCGGCTTCATGCTGACGGTGATGCTGGGGGCGATGTTCCAGGTGCTGCCGGTGGTCGCAGGCGCGGTGATTCCACGCTCGGGCCCGATCGCAGCCATCGTGCACCTTGCGATGACGATCGGGGCACTGTGCCTTGCGTGGGGGCTCGGCAGCAGTGCCCACGGCTTCCTCATGCCGGCGACGGTGCTGCTGGGGGGCGGACTGGCGATCTTCGTCGCGGCAGCCTTCCTCGGGCTGCGGCGAATACCCGTCGCGCAGGCAACTCCGCGCGACATGCGCATCGCATTGATCGGGTTTACGATCGCGATCGCGCTGGGGATGGCTCTGGGGCTGACCCTGTCGAACGGTCTCGCCCTGCCGCTGCTGGTGGTGCTGAAGCTGCATATCGGCTGGGCGCTGTTGGGCGGAGCCGGCGTGCTGCTCGCGGCGGCGAGCTGGGTGGTGGTTCCGATGTTCCAGATCACGCCGAACTACCCGGCGCCCCTGACGCGCTTCTGGGCGCTGGGCACGGGCGCCGTGCTGGTGCTGTGGAGCGCGACGGTGTATGGCGAGCTGGGCACCGCGGAGTTCGCGCTGTCGGCCGCGCTCGCGGTGCTCTGCGTGGCGTTCGCGGTGAGCACGCTGAAGTTGCAGCGCCAGTCGCGCCGGTCGGTGCCGGACATGACGACACGGGCATTCCAGCTCGGCATGGGCAGCTTCATTGCGGGACTCGCGTGCGTTCTGGTCGCACACCATTCGGACCATCAGGCGTGGCCCATCCTCGCGGGCATCCTGGTACTGCATGGCGGCTTCGTCAGCGTGATCGTCGGCATGCTTTACAAGATCGTGCCCTTCCTCGCCTGGCTGCACCTGACCCAGGACGTCGGCAAGGCGCCGAACATGAAGAAGCTGCAGCCGGACGCGCCGATCCGGCGTCACCTCGGCGTGCACGCCTCGGCGCTCGCGGCGCTGCTGCTAGCCGCGCTCGCCGGCAATCCCTGGCTGATCCGGCTCGCCGGCGCCCTTGTCACCGCCGAATTCATCTTCCTCTTCGCGAACATCGTCAAGGTGCTCGGGAATTATCGCCGGGCACACGCGACCTGAGCGCCGCCTCATCCGGCGGCGCTGGCGAACTGAAACTCAGGGCGCACGCGCCTCGATCTGCCTGTTGTCGCTCAAGGCGATGAGGGTGGCCTCGGCCACGCCCGCGGGATAGTCGGCCGGGAGGGCGGGGGCGATCACCCTGGCGAGTTCCATGCTCTCCCGCACCAGGCTTGCGATGAGCCGCCGGCTACCCAGCATGTCGAGAGCCGGGGCGCTGCCGAAGTTCAGCGGGTCGAAAGGCAGCCCGCCGCCGAGGGCCGGCAGGTGCCGCCCGAGGCTCAACAACGGACCGGACATGTGCGCCAGGGCAAGGCTCCGCGGCGCGTCATCGCCACTACGGAAGTGCAGGTCCAGAAGGAGCAGCGCAGTCCAGTAGTGCAGGTCGGCGAGCCAGGCCAGGGCACGCAGGTCCGGGTTCAGGATCTCGTTCTCATGGCCCACATAGGCGGTGGGGTTCACCGGCACCCGATGGGCAGGATACGCAGGATGGGTCGGCGCGAGCTGCCACGCGTCGCGGTGGCCGTCGAAGGCCGGGTGGCGCGCCAGGAACACGTTCCTGAAGAAGATGAAATGGTCCTTCTCCCCTTCCGCCTTGATCGCCTCCAGTTTGGCCAGCCAGGCGTCGAGTTTGGGCATGTCCGGAAGGCGACTCACTTCTCCGACGAGGGTGATCAGTTCGTTGTAGAGGCTGCCCACATGATTGGGACGGCGCTTGGGGCCGATCATCGCCAGGACGCTGTCGGCGAAATGCGCGTCGGCAGGACTCCGAATGCCATCGAAAAAGCCCACCGGGGCCTCGGCGTAGATGTATTTGGCAAGGCTCCGCGGACTCAGAGGCTCGAGGTTGAACTCGAAGGGATAGATCTGGGGCTCGTAGGGAAACTCCGCCGAAAGCAGGTTGGGGGCCGCTCCGAGGAGCACCAGCAGCTGGTTGACGCTCGCCAGGTGCTGCATCTCCTGCACGGCAACCCCCAGCAGCGTGTCGGCTCCCGGGGTGCCGCTGCCTGCCAGGGTCCGGTAGGCCGGGGTGAGCGAGAAGGCCGCGTAGAGGTACTGGAGCATCAGGGCGTGCTCCACCCCGCAGGCTTCCCGCAGGAGCCGCACGAGTTCCAGGTAGGCATCGTTGAAGCTGCGCACCACCCGGGGGCCGGTGGTCTCCGGCGCCATGTTGGTGGCGCCCCAGGCCGGGCCGGTGAGTCCGGCCAATATCGGAAGGGTGGCGCCGCAAGTCACCGCCTGCTGCAGGAACAAGCGTCGCGCTTCGTGCGATTCGTGCGCTGCCTCGCCCGCCAGCCCGGCGGCGTCCGTAGGGAGCGGGACGCGCGCGCCGGCGCGTCCCGCTTTAGTGTGCGTGATCATGACCGATCCTCCCTCAGTGGCGCACCCGCGGGTCGGTGGGAAATCGCCGCACCACACGGCCATGCGTATTTTTTTTGCCGCGTTCGCCGATCGATACCCCTCCCGTCGACGTGGGGAATTTTCCCCGCACTGCACTCCGGAGGGCAGGAATTAGTTCACATCGTCAGGAAAGTGAGCCTGCGCGTATTCGCGCGCTGAACGCGGCAAGACAGGCCACCTGTCCCGCAACGGCAACACCGGGACCCTCGGGCGGGACTAGTACCGAAGAACTAGTCCCCCTTGCGGCGGACTAGTCCCTCACCCCTGCTTTCGGCGAATGTTCGCGGCGATTCGCGAGGCATAACCTTGCTTCCAGCATGGAACGCGCTGCGTTCCGCCCTGGGGGAAGGAAAAAAGATGGCCTCGCAACGCCGCAAGCAGTTTTCCGTTCTGGTGATGAGCACGACGGCATTCACGATGTGTTTTGCCGCGTGGATGCTGTTCGCGGTGATCGGCATCCCGATCAAGGCGCAATTGGGCCTCAATGAAACGCAGTTCGGGCTGCTCGCGGCGACGCCGGTGCTGACGGGCGCGCTGGTGCGCCTGCCGCTGGGCATGCTCACCGACAAGCTGGGTGGCCGTGTCGTGTTCTTCGCGCTGATGGCGGCGGCGGTCGTGCCCATCTGGCTGATCAGCCAGGCGACCGAATACTGGCAGTTCCTCCTCGCGGGCCTCTTCGTCGGCCTCGTCGGCGGCTCGTTCTCGGTCGGCATCGCCTACTGTGCGCGCTGGTTCGAGCGCAAGAACCAGGGCTTCGCGATGGGCGTGTTCGGCGCGGGCAATTCCGGCGCAGCCGTCACCAAGCTCGTCGCGCCGATGCTGGTCGTGGCCTTCGGCTGGGAGTTCGTGCCGAAGGCCTTCGCGCTGGCGATGCTTGCGATCGCGATCGCCTTCTGGCTCTTCACCTACGACGATCCGTCCCATCGGGTGTCGTCGGGCGTGAAGGTTGCCGACCAGCTGCGCGTGTTGAAGAACCCGCGCGTGTGGAAGTACTGCCAGTACTACTCGATCGTGTTCGGCGGCTACGTGGCGCTGGCGCTGTGGATGACCAAGTACTACGTCACCGAATTCGGCCTGGGCCTGGAAACCGCAGCCCTGCTGGCGGCCTGTTTCTCGCTGCCGGGCGGCGTGCTGCGCGCGGTCGGCGGCTGGTTCTCGGACCGCTTCGGCGCGCACAAGGTCACCTGGTGGGTGATGTGGGTGTCGTGGGTGTGCCTGTTCCTGCTGTCCTACCCGCACACCGAGTTCACAGTGATGACCGTGTCGGGCCCCAAGACCTTCGCGATCCACCACAACGTCTGGTTCTTCACGGTGCTCATGTTCACGGTCGGCGTCGCCTGGGCGTTCGGCAAGGCATCCGTCTTCAAGTACATCTCGGATGAATTCCCGCACGAGATCGGCGCGGTGTCGGGGATCGTCGGCTTGGTCGGCGGCCTCGGCGGCTTCCTGCTGCCGATCATGTTCGGCGCCCTCCTCGATCTCACCGGCGTGCGCTCCAGCGCCTTCATGCTGCTCTACGGCGTGACCTGGGTGTCGCTGATCTGGATGTACTGGACCGAGGTGCGCCGCACCGACGTGATGCACGGCGGGCCCGTGGCCGCGACCAAGTAATTCCCAAAACAACACTAGATCCTGACCAAGGAGGAAGCATGGCACCTGCAAAGCTCCGCCCGATTCCGCCGGTTCCGGGCCCCGCGCCGGCCGGTGTACGCCCCGGCGAAGGCGCGCGTGGCGCGGACATCGCGGACTGGCGTCCCGAGGACGAGACCTTCTGGGCGCGCGAAGGCAAGCGCGTCGCCAACCGCAACCTGTGGATCTCGATCCCCAGCCTGCTGTGCGGCTTCGCCGTGTGGCTGATGTGGGGAATCATCACGGTGCAGATGGCCAACGCGGGCTTCCCCTTCACGCCCGACCAGCTGTTCTCGATCGCGGCGATCTCGGGCCTGTCGGGCGCGACGCTGCGCATCCCGGCCTCCTTCTTCATCCGCATCTGCGGCGGCCGCAACACCGTCTGGCTGACGACCGCGCTGCTGATGATCCCGGCGCTCGGCACCGGCATCGCGCTGCAGGACAAGGCGACGCCGCTGTGGGTGTTCCAGCTGATGGCACTGCTCTCGGGCATCGGCGGCGGCAACTTCGCCTGTTCGATGGCGAACATCAGCACCTTCTTCCCGAAGCGCCTGCAGGGCACGGCCCTCGGGCTCAACGCCGGCCTGGGCAACTTCGGCGTGACGACCTCGCAGCTGCTGATCCCGGCGGTGATGACGCTGGGCCTCTTCGGCGCGCTCGGCGGTGACGCGCTTCCGTTGACGAAGGACTCCGCGACGCTGATCGGCAAGATCGCCGCGGGCACGCCGACCTGGGTGCAGAACGCGGGTTTCGTGTGGTTGCTGCTGCTCGTGCCGCTGGCGGTCGTCGGCTGGTTCGGGCTGAACAACCTGAAGACCGTGTCGCCCAACATCGGCTCGACCGGTGCGGCGATGGGCAAAGTGCTGACGCTTTATGGCGTGGCGCTGGTGGTGTCGGGCATCGGCCTGTACCTCTACCTGCCCGCCCCCAGCGGCCTCGGCCTGCTGTCCGGCAACGGCATGTGGGCGGTGCCGCCGCTGGTGACCATCGGCACGCTGTTCGGCATGAAGGCGGTCGCGACGAGCGACGTGAAGGCCAACCTCGACAAGCAGTTCGCGATCTTCCGCAACAAGCACACGTGGTCGATGACGGCGCTGTACCTGGTGACCTTCGGCTCCTTCATCGGCTTCTCGATGGCGGTGCCGCTGTCGATCACCGTGATCTTCGGCAACACGCACGTGTTCGATCCGGCAACCAACGCGTGGGTGCATGCGAAGAACCCGAACGGCCCCTCCGCGCTGATGTACGCGTGGATCGGCCCCTTCGTCGGCGCGCTGATCCGCCCCGTCGGCGGCTGGATCTCGGACAAGCTGGGCGGCTCGATCGTCACGCAGGTGATCTCCTTCGTGCTCGTCGTCGCGTCCGCGGTGACCGGCTACGTGATGCACCTCGCCTACCAGTCGGCCACGCCCGAGCAGTACTTCATGGTGTTCATGCTGCTCTTCATCCTGCTGTTCGCCGCCTCCGGCATCGGCAACGGCTCGACCTTCCGCACCGTGGGCTTCGTCTTCGACCAGGACCAGCGCGGCCCGGTGCTGGGCTGGACCTCGGCGATCGGCGGCTACGGCTCCTTCATCGCGCCGGTCGTCATCGGCCAGCAGATCAAGGCCGGCACGCCGGAGAACGCGATGTACGGCTTCGCGGTGTTCTACGCGCTGTGCGTGCTCATCAACTGGTGGTTCTACCTGCGCAAGAACGCTTACATCCGCAACCCCTGACCCCATTCCGAACATAACAACGACCGACTACGCAAAGCAGGATTCACAGGAGCAAACAATGAGTCATTTTCTCGACCGCCTGAAATTCTTCGACAAGGTGAAGGACACCTTCGCCGGCGGCCACGGCATCGTCACCAACGAGGACCGCGGCTGGGAAGACGCCTACCGCAACCGCTGGCGCCATGACAAGGTCGTGCGCTCGACGCACGGCGTGAACTGCACGGGCGGCTGTTCGTGGAAGATCTTCGTGAAGAACGGCCTGGTGTCGTTCGAGATGCAGCAGACCGACTACCCGCGCACCCGCGAGGACCTGCCGAACCATGAGCCGCGTGGCTGCCAGCGTGGCGCATCGTTCTCGTGGTATCTGTACTCGCCGCACCGCATCAAGCACCCGATGATCCGCGGGCGCCTACTCGAGGTCTATCGCGCAGAACGCAAGAGCGGCAAGGACCCGGTCGAAGCGTGGGCGGCGATCCAGGCCGACAGCAAGAAGCGCGACAAGTACGTGAAGGTGCGCGGCCTGGGCGGCTTCGTGCGCACGAACTGGGACGAGGTCAACGAGATCATCGCCGCGGCGAACATCTACACGATCAAGAAGTGGGGCCCGGACCGCATCTACGGTTTCTCGCCGATCCCGGCGATGTCGATGATCTCCTACGCCGCCGGCGCGCGTTACCTGTCGCTGATCGGCGCGGCCTGCGGCTCCTTCTACGACTGGTACTGCGACCTGCCCGCGGCCTCCCCCCAGACCTGGGGCGAGCAGACCGACGTGCCGGAAGCGGCCGACTGGTACAACTCGACCTACCTCATCATCACCGGCGCGAACCTGCCGATGACCCGCACCCCGGATGCGCACTTCGCCACCGAAGTCCGCTACAAGGGCGCGAAGATCGTGTCGATGGCGCCGGACTACGCGGAATACGTGAAGTTCGCGGACCTGTGGATGCCCGTCAAGCAGGGCACCGACGCCGCCGCCTTCCTCGCGATGGGCCACGTCGCGCTGAAGGAATACTTCATCGAGCGCCAGGAACCCTACTTCCAGGAATACGCGAAGAAATACACCGACCTGCCGATGCAGGTGGTCCTGCGCGCGCACGACGGCGCCTTCGTGCCGGATCGCAACCTGCGCGCGTCGGACTTCGACGACCTGCTCGGCGAGATGAACAACCCGGACTGGAAGACCATCGTCTTCGATTCGCGCACGAACAGCTACGTTGCGCCGAACGGCTCGGTGGGTTTCCGCTGGGGCGAGGAAGGCAAGTGGAACCTGCTCGCGAAGAACGCCGCCAACCAGCAGGACATCGACGCCGAGCTGTCGTGCATCGACAAGCGCGACGACGTCGTCTCGGTCGGTTTCCCGCACTTCCAGCCGGGCGAACCGGGCCTGCTGTACCGCAACGTCCCCGCCCGCAAGCTCACGCTCGCATCCGGCGAGACCGTGTATGTGACGTCGGTGTTCGACCTCCAGGTCGCGCAGTACGGCATCGATCGCGGCCTCGGCGGCAAGAACGTCGCCAAGTCCTATGACGACGCCAGCGTCGCCTACACCCCCGCGTGGGCCGCCAAGGTCACCGGCGTCAAGGCCGCCGACATCGAGCGCACCGGGCGCGAATTCGCCGACAACGCCTCGAAGACGCGCGGCAAGTCCATGATCATCATGGGCGCGGCGATCAACCACTGGTACCACAACGACATGCAGTACCGGTCGATCATGAACCTGCTGCACATGTGCGGCTGCGTCGGACAGACCGGTGGTGGCTGGGCGCACTACGTCGGCCAGGAAAAGCTGCGCCCGCAGGCCGGCTGGGCCCCGATCGCGTTCGCGACCGACTGGCAGCGTCCGCCGCGCCACCAGAACTCGACCTCCTACTGGTACTTCCACACCGACCAGTGGCGCTACGAGACCATCGACGCCGACGAGCTGCTGCAGCCGGCCGCGAAGGGCAAGTACAAGGGCTACAAGCTCGCCGACTACAACGTCGCCGCGACCCGCATGGGCTGGCTGCCGTCCATGCCGCACTTCAACCGCAACCCGCTGGAACTCGTCGCCGCCGCCGAGAAGGCCGGCGCGACCGATGAAGCCGGCATCGCCAAGTACATCGTCGACGAACTGAAGTCGGGCAAGCTCGACGTCGCCTTCGCCGACCCGGACGCGGAAGAAAACTGGCCGCGCAACCTCTTCGTGTGGCGTGCCAACCTCATCGGCTCGTCCGCGAAGGGCCACGAGTACTTCCTCAAGCACCTGCTCGGCGCGCAGAACGGCGTGCTGCAGGAAGGCGGCGACGGCAAGGGCACGAAGGAAGTGAAGTGGCGCGAGGAAGCGCCCGTCGGCAAGCTCGACCTGATGGTGGACATCAACTTCCGCCTGAACTCGACCGGCGCCTACTCCGACATCATCCTGCCGACGGCCACGTGGTACGAGAAGAACGACCTCAACACCACCGACATGCACCCCTTCATCCATCCGCTGTCGGAAGCCGTGACGCCGGGCTGGGAATCGAAGTCGGACTGGCAGATCTTCCGCACGATCGCGAAGACTTTCTCGGATCTCGCCGAGAAGCACCTCGGCGTCGCGAAGGACATCGTCGCGCTGCCGATGCAGCACGACTCGCCGTTCGAACTCGCCCAGCCGCTCGGACAGGTGCGCGACTGGAAGAAGGGCGAATGCGAGCCGGTGCCGGGCAAGACGATGCCGCTGCTGAAGGTCGTCGAGCGCAACTTCGCCGACACCTACAAGAAATACATCGCGCTCGGCCCGCTGATGACCAAGCTCGGCAACAACGTCAAGGGCCTGGACTGGAACACCGACCAGGAGTACGAAGAGCTCAAGAAGTGCAACTACACGGTGCAGATCCCCGGCATCTCCTTCGGCATGCCGTCGCTGGAAGAGGACATCTCGGTGTGCGACGCGGTGATGCGCATGGCGCCGGAAACCAACGGTGAAGTGGCGCACAAGTCGTGGTCGGCGCTCTCCAAGAAGACCGGCATCGACCACCATCACCTGTACGCCGGCCGTCACGAGGACAAGATCACCTTCCGCGACATCCAGGCCCAGCCGCGCAAGATCATCACCGCGCCGACCTGGTCCGGGATCGAGTCGGAGACCGTGAGCTACACCGCGGGCTACACCAACATCCACGAGCACATCCCGTTCCGCACGCTCACCGGGCGCGCGCACTTCTACCAGGATCACGAGTGGTTCCTCGACTTCGGCGAAGGCTTCTGCGCCTACCGTCCGCCGATCGACATGAAGGCCCAGAACGTGATCCCGGATTCCGTGCGCAAGAAGCCGCACCTGACGCTGTCGTGGATCACGCCGCACTCCAAGTGGGGCATCCACTCGTCCTACCAGGACAACCTGCGCATGCTGTCGCTGTTCCGCGGCGGCCCCTACGTGTGGGTCTCGGAGGACGACGCGAAGGAGATCGGCCTCAAGGACAACGACTGGGTCGAGGCGATCAACGCCAACGGCGCGACGATGGCCCGCGCGGTGGTGTCGCAGCGTGTGCCGCGTGGCATGGCGCTGATGTACCACGCCCAGGAGAAGACGGTGAACGTCCCCGGCTCGCCTTCCACGGGCAAGCGCGGCGGCATCCTGAACTCCGTGACGCGCGTGATCGTGAAGCCCACCAACATGGTCGGCGGCTACGCCCAGCTCGCGTACAGCTTCAACTACTACGGCACGGTGGGCTGCCAGCGTGACGAGGTGGTGGTGCTGCACAAGGTCGCGGACCAGGACATCGACTGGCTGGAGCGCCCGCTGACGCCGGAACGCGAGCAGCAGCGGAATCCGGTCGGCGTCGGCCCACGGTAATTCGGTAGGACGTAGGGCGGATGAGCCGCGAAGCGGCGTTATCCGCCGCATGGGGCATCGCAAGCACATGCGGCGGAAGGCGCTTCGCTTTTCCGCCCTACGAGTCCGCGACATAAAGAATTCAGGAGATTCAAATGAAGATTCGCGCGCAATTCGCGATGGTGTTCAACCTCGACAAGTGCATCGGTTGCCACACCTGCTCGGTGACCTGCAAGAACGTGTGGTCGAACCGCAAGGGCATCGAATACGCCTGGTTCAACAACGTCGAGTCCAAGCCCGGCGTCGGCTATCCCAAGAACTGGGAAAACCAGGAAAAGTGGAAAGGCGGCTGGGAAAAGGTCAACGGCAAGCTCGAGCTCAAGGCCGGCGGCAAGCTGAAGAAGATCGTGCAGATCTTCGCCAACCCCAACATGCCCGAGATCGACGACTACTACGAGCCCTTCACCTACGACTACGCGCGCCTGCACAACGCGCCGCTGTCGGAAGCCGCGCCGACCGCGCGCCCGGTGTCGCAGATCACCGGCGAGAAGATGGACAAGATCACCTGGGGCCCGAACTGGGAAGACGACCTCGCCGGCGAATTCGCCGCGCGCGCCCAGGACCCCAACTTCGCGAACATGCAGAAGGAGATGTACAAGCAGTTCGAGAACACCTTCCACCTCTACCTGCCGCGCATCTGCAACCACTGCATCAACCCCGCCTGCGTCGCCTCCTGCCCCTCGGGCGCGATGTACAAGCGCGAGGAAGACGGCATCGTGCTCGCCGACCAGGACCGCTGCCGCGGCTGGCGCATGTGCATCTCCGGCTGCCCGTATAAGAAGGTGTTCTTCAACTGGGAATCGTCCAAGGCCGAGAAGTGCATCGGCTGCTACCCGCGCGTCGAATCCGGCCTGCCGACCGTCTGTTCCGAGTCCTGCGTCGGCCGCATCCGCTACAACGGCATCATCCTCTATGACGCCGACAAGCTGCTGGACGCCGCTTCCACCGACAACGAGCAGGACCTGTACAAGGCCCACCTCGACCTCTTCGTCGATCCGTACGACCCCGCGATCATCGCCCAGGCGCTGAAGGATGGCGTGCCGCAGAGCTGGATCGACGCCGCGCAGAAGTCGCCGATCTACAAGATGGCCGTCGAATGGAAGATCGCCTTCCCGCTGCACCCCGAGTTCCGCACGCTGCCGATGATCTGGTACGTGCCGCCGCTCTCGCCGGTGCAGTCGCAGATCGACCAGAAGAAGCTGCCGACTGAGGCCGACGGCGTGATCCCGAAGGCCGAGGCGATGCGCCTGCCGGTGCAGTACCTGGCGAACCTGCTCACCGCGGGCAAGACCGAGTACATCACCAGCGCGCTCAACCGCCTGCTCGCGATGCGCTCCTACATGCGCTCGGTCAACGTCGAGGGTAAGCCCGATCTCGCCCCGCTCAACCGCGCCGGCATCACCGAGCAGAACGCGAAGGACATGTACCGCTACCTCGCGATCGCCAACTACGAGGACCGCTTCGTCGTGCCGACCGCACACGAGGAGATCCGCCTGGACGACTACCACGGCTTCCAGGGCCAGAACGGCTTCACCTTCGGCGCCGACAACTCCAAGGGTTACGGCACCTTCGCCCTCTTCCCCGAACGCCGTACCGAGTCGGCCGAACCGCGCGAACCGGCGCCCCTTGCCAGCCCCCGCGACTGAAGGAGACAACGATGAAAATCTTCCGCTTGCTGGCTGCCCTGCTCGACTATCCGACCGACGGCTTCCTCGCCGACCTGCGTGAGCTCGCCGGAAAGGATCCGTACGCCTTCGTCGCGTCGCTCGACGAGGAAACCGCCCTCAGCGTCGAGGAGTACCGCAGCATCGCCGACTTCATCACGATGCTGCTCGCCGCCGACCCGCTGGAGCTGCAGGGCGCCTATGTGCAGTGCTTCGACCTCACGGCCGAACACAGCCTGCACCTGACGCACCACCTCTTCGGCGAGGAAAAGACGCGCGGTCCCGCACTGATCGACCTGGGCGAGTTCTACCGCAGCTACGGCCTGCAGGCCGACGAGAAGGAGCTCCCGGATTACCTGCCGGTGATGCTGGAGTTCTGCTCGACGCTCAGCATCGGTGAAGCCTGGATCTTCCTCGGCGACGTCGCGAAGGTGCTGAAGGTGCTCGCCGACAACCTGGAAAAATCCGCCAGCCCCTACGCGCCGCTGGTCCGGATCGTGGAAAAACAGGGCAGCCTGACGCGCCTGGCTGCCTGAGGAGACGACATGAACGCAATCAACTTCTTCTTCGGGGTCTATCCCTACATCGCGCTGTCGGTGTTCGTGATCGGCAGCTGGATCCGATACGACAACGAACAGTACACGTGGAAAACGGACTCTTCACAGCTGCTGTCGAAGAGCAACATGTGGATCGCGAGCAACCTGTTCCACGTCGGCATCCTGTCGATCTTCGCCGGGCACTTCGCCGGCCTCGTGCTGCCGCACGCGCTGTGGATCGGGCTGGGCGTCACCGACCTGCAGCACCAGTGGATCGCCATCGTCGCCGGTAGCGTGTTCGGCACGATGTGCCTGATCGGCGGCGCCATCCTGTGGCTGCGCCGCATGTTCAACCCGCGCGTTCGCGCCGCCGGCCGACGCATGGATGCCTTCATCCTGAGCTGGCTGCTGCTGACGCTCGTCGCCGGCCTGTCGACGCTGCCGGTGTCGATCGGGCACGCCAACCACGGCGACCCCGGCGTGATGCTGGCGCTGTCGGGATGGGTGCAGAGCGTGCTCACCTTCCAGCCGAAGCCCGAGCTGCTCGCGGCGGTGGAGCCGGTGTTCCGCTTCCACATGGTGCTGGGGATGACGGTGTTCCTGATGTTTCCCTTCACTCGCCTCGTGCACATTCTCACCGCGCCGCTGAGCTACGTCGGCCGCGCCTACCAGATCGTGCGTTCGAAGCGGCGCCTCAAGGCGCCCGCATCGGCCTGAGGCGGACATCCCGGGGGCGGCAGACGCCCCCGACTTGCGGGGTGGCGGCAGGCATCGTAGTCTGCACGCCACCCTGTTTCACTGAATGTCCATGCTTCCCCTCGGCAACAGTCTCAGCACCAAGATCACCGGCATCCTGCTGGTGTTCTTCCTCGTCGCCCTGACGGCGATCGGGGTCACGCTCTTCATGTCCTGGCAACTCGAAGGCGCCGCCGCAGCGATCAACGACGCCGGCAGCCTGCGCATGCGCATGCATCGCATCGGCCACCTTCTCGCGCACGCCCCGCAGGCTTCGCCAGCCGACACGGTGCGCATCCGGGAGACGCTCGGGACGGAACTCGCCGAATTCGAATTCATCCTCGACGAACTGCGCCACGGCAACCCGCGACGCCCGCTGTTCGTCCCGCGCGACAACGCCATTCCCGCGGACATGCAGCGGATGGTGGAATTCTGGTCGGAACGGGTCCGTCCGATGCTCGACGGCGTGCTCGACCCAGGCAATGCCCTCACCATCCCCGCGGACCCACCCGGGTTCGACGACACGATCCGCGGCTTCGTGACCGGCATGAACGCCGTCGTGCTGAAGATGGAGCAGAGCTACGCGCGCAACACCGACATCCTGCGGGCCTCCCAGGTAGCCCTGATCGCGCTGGCGGTGATCGGCACCCTGTTCCTGATCCGCTTCTTCTTCGTGCTCGTGATCCGCCCCGTCTCCGAGTTGCAGACCGGCATCAAGCGGATGGAGCTGGAAGACTTCAGTGTCCGCGTCCCGGTCCTGGGCAAGGACGAATTCGGCGACCTGTCCGACGGCTTCAACCGCATGGCCGTCCACCTGCAGGGCCTGTACGAAACGCTCGAGGAGCGGGTCGACGTCAAGACCCGCAGCCTGGAGGAAAAGAACCGCCAGCTCGAGATTCTCTACGACATGTCTGCCTTCCTGCGCCAGCCGCAGGACGTGGACGCCCTGTGCCGCGGCTTCCTGCGGCGCGTGCAGACGATGTTCGGCGCGGCCGCGAGCTCCGCGCGGCTGCTCGACAAGGACTCGAGCCAGCTTTGCCTGACCGTGCATTCCGGGCTCGACGAGGACTTCATCGACCGCGAGGCGACGCTCGACTGCGGCGAGTGCATGTGCGGCCAGGCGGCTCGCGGGGGTGCCTCGCTGGTGTGCAAACTCGACGGACCTGATCCTGGACTTGACCTCAGCGCGTGCCACCGCGCCGGCTTCAGGGCCGTCGCCGCGATCCCGATCGGCGCCAACCAGCAGACCCTGGGCATCTACAACCTGTATTTCCGCGACGCACAGCTCCTCGGCGACTCCGACCGCCAGCTCCTCGAAACGCTGGGCCAGCAGCTCGGCATCGCGGTCGAGAACCAGCGCCTGCACGCGAGCGAGCGCGAGCTCGCGGTGTCGGAGGAACGCAACCTCCTCGCACGCGAGCTGCACGACTCGATCGCGCAGGGTCTCGCCTTCATGAACCTGCAGGTACAGATGCTGGACGACGCCCTGCGGCACAACGACGTGCGCCAGGCGCAGAGCACCCTTGCCATGCTTCGCCAGGGCGTCCAGGAGAGCTACGACGACGTGCGCGAGCTGCTGGTGCATTTCCGCACGCGTGTCGCAAAGCAGGACCTCTCCGGCGCGATCGGCGCCACGCTCAGGCGGCTCTCCGACCAGACCGGCATCGCCACGGAGCTCGAACTCGAGGGCGGCGGAGCGCCGCTCGACGCCGAGGTCGAGACGCAGGCGCTCTACATCGTCCAGGAGACCCTGTCCAACGTGCGCAAGCACGCCCAGGCGAAATCCGTACACGTTGCGCTGCGCCGCGGCGTGCATGGCCTGACGGTGGTCGTGCGCGACGACGGCATCGGCTTCGACGAAGCCGGGAGCAGCGCGCACGACAAGGAAAACCACATCGGCCTGCAGGTCATGCGCGAGCGCGCGCAGCGCATCGGCGGCGACTTCTCGCTGCATTCGGCGCCCGGTCGCGGCACCGAAGTCCGCCTCGATCTTCCCCGAATCAGCCAGGAATCCCATTGATGTCCGCCCCGATCCGCGTGCTCCTCGTCGATGACCATGCCCTCTTCCGCAGCGGCATCAAGTCCCTGCTGCAACTCCACCCGGAGTTCGAGATCGTCGGCGAAGCCGGCGACGGGATGGAAGGGGTCAAGCACGCAGCGCGGCTGAAGCCCGACGTGGTGCTGCTCGACCTGCACATGCCCGGCCTCTCCGGCCGCGACGCCGCGGCGATGATGGCCGAGGAAGCCCCGGAGTCGCACGTCCTGATGCTGACCGTCTCCGAGGACGCCGAGGACCTCATCGAAACCCTGCGCGCGGGGGCCTGCGGCTACCTCCTGAAGAACATCGAGGCCGACACCCTGACCACCGCGATCACGAAGGCGGCGGCCGGCGAATCGGTGATCTCGCCGCAGATGATGGGCAAGCTCGTGCAGGGCGTTCGCGGCGGATCGCCAAAGGTCGCAACCGGATCGGCCGCCCCCGCGGTGGTCGCGTCCGAACTCAACAAGCTGTCGCCGCGCGAGCGCGAAATCCTCGTCCTCGTCGCGCGCGGAAAAAGCAACAAGGAAATCGCGCGCGCCCTCGACCTGGCGGAAAGCACGGTCAAGATCCACGTCCAGAACATCCTGCGCAAGCTCGGCCTGTCGAGCCGCGTGCAGGCGGCGGTGTTTGCGGTCGAACAGGGAATCGTGCAGGATCCCCAGCTTTGAAGGGTGGCCGAGGAGGCCTCTTGACCCGACCCAGCCGCAGCAGTGTGTTCAGCCGGATGGTGCTGCCATTCGCGCTGATTCCGCCCATCATGATCCAGTTCGCCATGCGCGATCATGCCGCAGCCTACCGGCTCGACGCGGCCAGCGCGAACTGGGAGTGGATCGCGCTGCTGGTGTTCGTTGCCGAACTCGTCTCGGTGACCGTCGTCGCCGGCATGCTGCGCCTGACGACCCCCGCCGACGCGATGCGCCCCTCGCGCCCCCGCGCGCTCGCCATCGCCGCCCGCGCGGCGGCCCCGCTCTGGGCCTCGGCCGTCGTCCTCGCCGTGCCGAGCCTCGGCGCGCTCATCGTCACGCATCTGCTCGCCCACGCCGTCGCACTGCGCACGCTCTATCTCGACGTCCGTGACGAGTTCCGGCTCGGCAACGAGGTCCAGGCGCTGCATGTCACCTACATGGTCTACAGCGTCCCGGTGGTGCTGTGGACGCCGCTCTTCGTGATGATCTTCGTCTCCCTCAGGCCGGCCTGAACACCGCCTGTACTGCCGCGCTCGGGCGTTTTGACCATTCCCGGAGCGATGTTTTCCTTATCCCAAATCAAGGACTCGGCAGCATGACATCAATAGAGTTGCCGCAGCGCCCGATTCGGGCCGCCCTGCACGCGTGCGCCGCCACAACGGCACACCCCTCACCGGCAGAATAAACGACGCTTGAATAACGGAGCCCATCACATGAGCCAGGACAAGACCAACGCCCAGCAACTCGACGGTCAACCCGACCCGAGCCGCCGGAAATTCCTCAATACCGCCGCATTCGCGGGCCTTGCCGGTGCAGGCCTGTCGGTCGGCCTGTCGGCATGCAAGCAGGAACAGGCCCCCGCTCCGGCAGCGGCCCCGGCAGCCCATCCTGCGGCCGAGGCCGCTGAAGTCGGCAAGTACGAAGTCGCCCCCGGCCAGCTCGACACCTACTACTCGTTCTCGAGCGGCGGCCACTCCGGCAACGTGCGCGTCTACGGCCTGCCCTCGGGGCGCGAGCTGAAGTGCATCCCCGTCTTCAACACCGACTGCCTTGTCGGCTGGGGCATCACCAACGAATCCAAGGCCATCCTTGGCACCAAGCCCGACGGCAGCCTGAAGTACACGACCGGCGACACGCACCACGTGCACCCCTCGTACAAGGACGGCACGTACGACGGCAAGTACCTGTTCGTGAACGACAAGATCCACGGCCGCATCGCCCGCGTGCGTCTCGACACGATGGAGTGCGACAAGATCACCGAATTGCCCAACATGCAGGGCTATCACGGCACCTTCCCGGACAAGCGTGACCCCGTCGATCCGGCCATCAATTACACCACCCGCGTCTTCTGCGGCGCCGAGTTCTCCATCCCGCTGCCGAACAACGGCAGCAACATGGACAAGATCGACCAGTACCGTTCGATCTTCACCTGCGTGGATTCCGAGTCGATGCAGGTGCGCTGGCAGGTGCTCATCGACGGCAACTGCGACCTCGTGGCCACCTCCTACGACGGCAAGCTCGCGGCCACCAACCAGTACAACACCGAGATGGGCGTCCATTATCCGGACACCATGTCCGCGGAACGCGACGCCTGCCTGTTCTTCAACATCGCCCGCATCGAGGACGCCATCAAGGCCGGCAAGGTCAGCTACATCGGCGACTCCAAGGTCCCGGTCGTCGACGGCCGCAAGGCGTCGAACGCCGATCCCAAGACCGCGCTGACCTGCTACGTGCCGATCCCGAAGAACCCGCACGGCGTGAACATCAGCCCCGACGGCAAGTACTACGCCTGCTCGGGCAAGCTGTCGCCGACCGCGACCGTGATCGCGCACGAGCTGGTACTCAAGTGGTTCGAGGGTGAGCTGAAGGAAGAGCGCGACGCCGTCGTCGCCGAACCGGAAATCGGCCTCGGCCCCCTGCACACCGGCTTCGACAACAAGGGCAACGCCTACACCACGCTGTTCCTCGACAGCCAGATCGTGAAGTGGAACGTCGAGGCCGCGATCAAGGCCTACCAGGGCGACAAGAACGTCACCGTCGTGGTCGATCGCATCGACGTGCATTACCAGCCGGGTCACGGCTTCACGTCGATGGGCGAGACGAAGGAAGCCGACGGCAAGTTCTTCATCTCGGACAACAAGTTCTCGAAGGACCGCTTCCTCCCGGTCGGCCCGCTGCACGCCGAAACAGCGCAGATGATCGACATCAGCGGCGACAAGATGAAGCTGGTTGCCGACCACTCGGTCCTGTCCGAGCCGCACGACTCGATCGTGATCCGTCGCGACATCATCAAGACTCGCCAGATCTACAACATGGACGAGTTCCCGAACGCGGTGAAGGACCACAAGGAAAGCGGCATCTTCCGCGACGGCAAGAAGGTCACGATCAAGCTCATCAGCCAGGCGCCGGCCTACAGCCTGGGTGAGTTCAAGGTGAAGAAGGGCGACGAGGTCACGATCATTCTTACCAACCACGACAAGGTGGAAGACCTGACGCACGGCTTCGCGATTCCGAAGTACGACATCAACTTCATCGTGAACCCGCAGGAAACCAAGTCGGTCACGTTCAAGGCGGACAAGCCGGGCGTGTACTGGTGCTACTGCACCCACTTCTGCCACGCACTGCACCTGGAGATGCGTAGCCGCCTGATGGTCGAGGCCTGACGGCCTCCAAAAGGACTGCGCCGGAGCGAAGCATGCTCTGGCGCAGTTGAGTGCCTTCTTTCATGGAGGTACCGATGGGTGACATTTCGAGGGGCTTCTTGCCCCTCCTTTTTTTGGGATCACGCACATTTTCCATTTGCCCCAATTGATCGGAAACAATTACACACGAAGGGGCATTTCGTAGACTGGCTTCAGTCCCGCCAATTGGTAAGTCCCATGAAATTCCTGGCCGCACTGCGCACTACCCTGCTGTCCATCCTGCTTTCGTCGGCTGCCTCGCTCGCGCTCGCCGAAACGTACGAAGCGAAGCTCCCCGACGAGATCAACAGCTCTCCCGAGCTGTGCAAATACGCGCCCTGCACCGAGGTCCTGCCCGGCGCCACGTCCTTCTCGGAACGCAAGGGCCAGCCTCGCTACGTCGAGGGTTATGCAGAGGAAGGCGGCAAGAAGAAGCTCGTCGGCTACGTCATGCTGTCCACCGACATCACCGACACCCCCGCCTACTCCGGCAAACCGGTGATCACGCTGATCGGCATGGACACCAGCGGGCACTTCGTGGGCGTAAAGATCCTCAAGCACTCCGAGCCGATCCTGCTGCTGGGCATCCCCGAATCATCGCTCGTCCGCTTCAACCAACAGTACCTCGGGAAGTTCGTCGGCGAGAACATCGAGATCGGCCAATCCCGTCCCGAAGAAAACATCGTCGGCCTCGATGCAATCTCGGGCGCCACCGTCACCGTCATCGCACAGAACCAGGTGATGATGACCTCCGGCACCGCAGTCGCACGACAGGTAGGCATCCTGAAGCCGACCATCCGGGAGCAGGCCAGGTTCGCGCAGACCGGCACGAAACCCGACTGGGCGACCCTGGTCAAGGAAGGCGCCGTTCAGCGCATCGTCGTCACGCCCGAACAGGTCGGCCTGCCGCGCGGCAGCCAACCCTTCATCGAACTGTGGTTCGGCTACCTGAACCAGCCCGACGTCGGCCGCGCGGTCCTCGGCGACGGCCCGTACAACAGCCTGATGTCCGGCCTCAAGGAAGGTGAGCACGCTCTCTTCGTCATCCGGACGGGCGGAAAGGAATCCTTCAAGGGCTCCGGCTTCGTGCGCGGCGGCATCTACGACCGCGTACAGGTCCGCCAGGGTGCGGACTCCTTCACCTTCCGCGACACCGACGCCGCCAACCTCTATGGCATCGCCGCTCCCGGCGCGCCCGCCTTCAACGAATCGTCGATCTTCATCGTCCGCTCGAAGGCCTTCTCCGCCGCCTATCCGTGGAAATTCGTGTTCCTCGGCAACCGCGTCGACCGCGCGACCGGTGCGCGCAGCTTCGCGAACTTCGACACCGAGTACTGGCTGCCGGCGCAGTACCTGCAGGGCGGGCGCCCCGAAGTCGTGAAGCCCGACGCCCCGTGGGTGCGCGTGTGGAAGACGCGTGCGCCGGAGATCGGCCTCTTCGCCGCGCTGCTCATCGCGGTCGCCACCGTCTATGCCTTCCGCGACAAGCTCACGCGCCGCGCGACGCGCACCAACAAGTGGCCGGTCAACGTCTTCAAGTACAGCGCCTGGGTCATCAGCATCGGCTTCGTCGGCTTCGGCATGCTCGCCCAGCCCTCGATCACGCAGGTGCTCACCTGGTTCCATGCGCTGCTGTTCCAGTGGAAGTGGGAACTGTTCCTGTCCGACCCCTTCATCTTCCTGTTCTGGATCTTCATCATCGTCACGGTCTTCATCTGGGGGCGCGGACTCTTCTGCGGCTGGCTATGCCCGTTCGGCTCGCTGTCGGAGCTGCTCTACAAGATCGGCGGCGCCGTGGGCCTCAAGCGCTTCCAGTTCCAGCTCCCGCGCAAGTGGCACAACCGCCTGAAGTGGGTGAAGTACGGCGTGTTCTTCGGCCTGCTCGCGGTGTCGATGTTCTCGATGGGGCTGGCTGAAAAACTCGCCGAGGTCGAACCCTTCAAGACCACCTTCCTCGTCGGGCTGTTCAACCGCAGCTGGCCCTACACGCTGTTCGCCGCCGGTCTGCTGGGGCTGTCGATCTTTACCGAACGGCCGTTCTGCAAGTACCTGTGTCCGCTCGGCGCCTCGCTGGCGATGCCTTCGACCTTCCGCTGGTTCGGCCTGAAGCGCAAGCAGGAATGCGACACCTGCAAGGCCTGCGCCGTCGGCTGCGGCTCGCAGGCGATCGACGAGAACGGCCGCATCGACCACCGCGAGTGCCTGCACTGCCTCGACTGCATGGTGCTCTACACGGATGCGCACGCCTGCCCGCCGCTCGCGCAGGAGCGCAAGCGCCGCACCAAGGCCGGCCTGCCGCTGACGCCGATCGGCGCCGATGGTTACTTCATCCCGATCAAACCCGCGCCCGCCCGTACCGAAGCGGCGGCCACGACGAACTGAATTTCCGGAGCCGTTTGCAATGGTCAACCCGAAAATGCCGACCGACCCTGCCGAACCGCCCTATGCGGCGACGGACAACGTCCTGCACCTCTTCACTTCCGAAGTGTGGGATCATCTGTGGCCCTGGAGCCACCACGGCTTCCAGAGCCAGCGCGCCGTGCAGGCCGCCGGCATGGCCCTCGCCTTTGCCGCCACCGTCGTGTGGGTGCTCGCCGCGCTGGGGCACCTGCAGGCCGGTGCACTGATCGGCTGGTGGTTCGGCTGGAGCGTCTTCGAAGTCATCGTGCGCCTCGGCTCCAAACCCTATGTAAAGGACGGCCCGTGGTGGGGCCGGCGCTACCGTGTCGCGAACACGATGGACATGATCTGCTACGTCGGCTTCAAGAACCTGCTGATCGGCGCGACGCTTTTCATCGGTCTGAAATCGCTGGGCTTCCTCGTCGTCCAGGGGTGACATGCGCCGAATGAGGGCATTGCTCACCCGGATCCTCCGGCACGGCGGCCTCGCCGTGCTGGCGTTGCTGTGCGCGCTCCCCGCCTGGGCGGCGACGCGCGCCGTTGCGCCGGGCGAATCGATCCAGGCCGCGATCGAGCGCGCCGAATCGGGCGACATCATCGAGGTCGCCCACGGCTACTACACCGAGAACCTGCTCATCGCGAAGCCGCTGACGCTGCGCGGCGTGAACCGCCCCACGTTGAGCGGCGGCCAGAAGGGCGACACCATCCGCGTGACCGCGCCCGACGTCGTCATCGACGGGATGATCGTGCGCGACTCGGGCGACGACCTCGGTGCACAGAACGCCGGCATCTACCTGTGGCCGGGCGCACACCGTGCTGTCGTGCGCAACTGCGACCTCACCTACAACCTCTTCGGCCTGTGGATCGAGAAGGCCAACGACGTCACGATCGAGCACAACGTCATCACCGGAAAGCGCGACTATCGCTCCGCCAGCCGCGGCAACGGCATCCAGCTCTACAACACCACCGGCGCAAGGATCATCGACAACCGCATCAGCTTCGTGCGCGACGCGATATATGTCGACGTCTCGCACCATGCCGTGTTCCGGGGCAACCGCATGCACCACAGCCGCTACGGTACGCACTACATGAACTCCTACTACAACCTGTGGGAGGACAACGACGTATATCTGAACCGCGGCGGGCTCGCGCTGATGGAGGTGCGCGACCAGACCGTGCGCAACAACCGCGCGTGGGGGAACTCCGACCACGGGATCATGCTGCGCACGATCCAGGATTCGGTCATCGAGAACAACGTCGTCGCCGGCAACAACCGCGGCTTCTTCATCTACGACGCCGAATACAACACCCTGCGCGGAAACCGGGTCATCGACAACACCGTCGGAGTCCACCTCTCGGCCGGTTCCAAGAACAACAAGGTCGAGGACAACGATTTCATCAGCAACCGCGAGCAGGTGCGCTACGTAGGCGCGAAGGACGAGTTGTGGGGAATCAAGGACGGCAACCACTGGAGCAACTACCTTGGCTGGGACCGCAACGGCGACGGGCTCGGCGACGTTCCGTACGAGGCCAACGACATTGTCGATCGCCTGTCCTGGCAGCACCCGATGCTGAAGCTGCTGCTCAACAGCCCGGCGGTGCAGACGCTGCGCCTCGTCGGCCAGCAGTTTCCGTTGCTGCGTGCACCGAGCGTGGTCGACCCCAAACCGCACATGCAGCCGAAGAACAACAACTGGAGAGAATGGCTTGGCAGGTACTTCCCCGGCTCCCGCTGAGAACGGAGCGCCCATGATCGCCGTGCGCGGCGCCACCAAGCACTACGGTGCCGTGCACGCCGTCGACGGCGTCGACCTCGAGGTCGCGCCCGGCGAGCTGTTCGGCCTGATCGGCCACAACGGCGCGGGCAAGAGCACGCTGTTCAAGATGATGCTCGGCCTGATCCCGGCAACCGCGGGCGACATCCGCATCGACGGTTTGCCGGTCACCGGCAACGGCTTCCGCGCCGTGCGACGCAAGATCGGCTACCTGCCCGAGAACGTCGTCCTCTACGACAACCTCACGGGCGTCGAGACGCTGGAGTTCTTCGCCCGCCTGAAAGGCGTGACGGCCGCCGAATGCGCGCCGGCGCTCGAACGCGTCGGCCTCTCCCACGCCGCGCGCCGGCGCGTGCGCGAATACTCCAAGGGTATGCGCCAGCGCCTCGGCTTCGCGCAGGCGCTGCTCGGCCGCCCGCGCATCCTGTTCCTCGACGAACCCACAACCGGCCTCGACCCCGAGGCGATCCGCGAGTTCTACGTGATCCTGCGCGGACTCAAGGCGGACGGCGTCACCGTGATCCTCACCTCTCACATCCTCGCCGAGATCCAGGAACGGGTCGACCGGCTCGCGATCATGGCCTCGGGCAGGATCCAGGCGGTCGGCACGGTGCAAGCCCTGCGCGAGCAGATGGATCTGCCGCTGTGGTTCCGCGTCCACCTCGCGCACGAGGACTTCGAACACGTGCGCAACGTGCTCGGCGGGCTGCCCGTCATCGCCGTCGAAGCGCGCGAGGACCACGTCGCAGTGAAGTGCCGCCGCGAATCGAAAATGCTGGTCATGCAGGCGCTCGCGTCGCTCGGCGACACAGTGCTCGACCTGCACGTGCACGAACCCTCGCTCGAAGACGTGTTCTTCGGCTTCGCGGATTAAGGAGGCGACGCACATGGAACTGCGACAGATCGCCACCCTCGCCGGCAAGGAATTCTGGGACCGCATCCGCAACCGCTGGGTGCTCGCGGTGGCCCTCGTGTTCACCGTCTTCGCCCTCGTCATCGCCTACTTCGGCGGCGCACAGCAAGGCACGGTCGGCTTCCGCTCGATCGAATTCACGATCGCGAGCCTCGTCTCGCTCGTGATCTACCTCGTCCCCCTGATCGCGCTGGTGCTCGGTTTCGACGCCATCGTCGGCGAACGCGAACGCGGCTCGCTCGATCTCCTGCTGTCGATGCCGATCACGCGCTTCGAGCTCCTGCTCGGCAAGTACCTCGGCCTCGCCGCGGCGCTCGCGTTCTCCACCGTCGCGGGTTTCGGCCTCGTCGCGATCGTGCTCTCGGCCCAGCTCAACCTTGCAGCCCTGATGCACTATTTCGGCTTCATGCTGAGTTCGGTGCTGCTCGGCCTCGCCTTCCTCAGCCTCGCCGTGATGGTGTCGGTGTTTGCTGCCGACCGCACGCGCGCCTCCGGCTTCGCGATCGCGCTGTGGTTCCTGTTCGTACTGGTGTTCGACCTGCTGCTGCTCGGCGCGCTCGTCGTCACCGGCGGCAAGTATGGCGGCGAAATCTTCCCTTACCTCCTGTTGCTGAACCCGGCCGACGTCTTCCGCATCCTCAACATCTTTTCCCTCGACGACGTCCGCACGCTGTACGGACTCGCCACCGTATTCCCTCGCGCGCTTGCCGAGCCCTGGCTGCTCGGCCTCGTGATGACTGCCTGGATCGCAGCGCCGCTCGGCGTTGCCGCCTGGAGATTCCGCAAGTGACCCACCCGAACCGACGACACTCCCCCTTCCGCGCGACGCTGCTCGCTGCCCTCGCGGCCGGCCTCCTCGCCGCCTGCGGCCAGGCAGGCACCGACGGCGGCAAGAAGCTCGCCGCCGTCGAGATCGACCAGAACACCACGTGCTCGCTCGACGGCATGCTGCTCGCCGACTACCCCGGCCCGAAGGCGCAGATCTTCTATGACGACCGCCCCGAGCCCGATTTCTTCTGCGACACCGTGGAGATGTTCGGCATCTACCTGAAGCCCGAACAGGTCCGCCCGGTAAAAGCCATCTTCGTTCAGGACATGGGCAAGGCCGACTGGAACCAGCCGCGCGACGCGTGGATCGACGCGAAGACCGCGTGGTACGTCGTCGGCAGTTCGCGCACCGGTTCGATGGGACCGACGATCGCATCCTTTGCCCAGCAGGCCGATGCGCAGAAATTCGCCGGCGCCCACGGCGGCAAGGTATTGGCCTTCGACGCAGTCACCCCCGACATGGCGATACTCGACGGCGGAGCCCTTCACGACAGCAAGATGTGAGCGACCATCATGGCCAAATTCTACGAAGATCTGGAACCGACCGACGCCCAACAGCTCGAGCAGCTATCGCGCCTGGTCTTCGAACTGCGCGAGAACCGCGACGCGATCCTGCAGGCGAACGGCGCATCCGACGAAATCGAACTGCTGGAGCGGATCTACACCGGGGCGGTTCCGGAACACCCGTCCTACGAGCACTATCTGAGCGCCCGCATCCTGGCCGACACGCGCGAGACCGTGCGCGCAATGATGGCCGAATGTCTCAAGGAGATCAGGCGGACATGAGTCTTCACGTCGAACTCGCCGAACACATCGACCGCAGCTTCGGTGCGCGCCTGGCGCGCCCGGTCGAGCACAAGCAGGATGCCCTCGTCGTATACCTCGAAAACGGCGTCACGCTCACCATGCGCTACGCGGCCACCGACGCATATTCGCTGCGATGGACCTGCGGGGACATCGAACTCGGCATCGACACCGCGCCCCTGCACCGCGAGCTGGCGACCTTCCCCAATCACCTTCACGATGCGGGCGGGAACATACGCCGGGACCCCCTCACGCGGACAGAAGACACGCCGGCGGACAATGTGGCGCGCGTCATAAAAGCGCTCATCGCCGACCCGCTGCTGGACCAGCATCGCGCCTGATCGCCACCCCACTCGGGTTCGTCCTGAGCATCACATGAAACAAAGGGGCGCACAACGCGCCCCTTTCGTGCCATCAGACCTTTCGACCGGCCTGTCAGAACTCGAAGTCGTGTACGAAGCGCACCGACTCCGCGATCATCGAGCCGAGGCCGAACGCAGCGGCTCCCACTGCCGTGCCGCTGCCGATGACACTCGCACCCGATGCGACCGCTGCCTTGACACTAAGCGTGTAGACGCCCTGACCCACGTTCGGGAACACGAAGTTGAACGTATGCGCGCTGGTGGTGTTGAGCACCAGGTCGATGATGGACGTGAAGTCGCACGTCCCGATCTGCGTCGTCCCGGTCATGTCCATGACCGTGCAGGTGCTGAGCGACTGCGTCAGGGTCTGGATGCGCGTATCGAGCTGCACGCCCCAATCCCCCGCCACTTCCTGGCACCCCAGAACCCCGCTCGAGCACGACGACAGGGGCGCGGCGACGATCTCGTTGCCGGCATCATCCGTGAGCACCGCCTTCATATACACGCCGCCCATGGCCTGTGCCGTCGAGGTGGAGTTGGTTGACGTCTTGGTCCGCGTCTGCGTGTACAGGCCGGTCACGAGCGACGGCGACACGACCAGCGACTGGCTGTTCGACAGCTTCACCGGCTTCTCCATGATCGTGACCCACTCGTTCTGGGTCGCCACCTCTGCGCCGGTGTAGAGGTTCACGCAACTTTGCGGGATCTGCGCCCCGCCGTCATTGCTGGTTGCCGTCGACATCGTGCATTTGACCAGGGTATTGATGTCCGCGGTCGCCTTGGACGACGGCGTTCCGTTCGACTGCGCAAAGGCCGATGCGGCAAAGCAGCCCGCGAGCATGGCCGCAACGATGGTTTTCGAAACGAGCTTGGACATTTTCTGCACTCCTCAAAATATTGACCGGATGTCTGGAATGACTGTGCCTGCTCCCTTGGCAATCCTTCGGTCACCAACGGTCGAAGCCGCCAGGCCGGGGGAGCCGGGGTGCGACGATCGACCTGCGGATCGCCGGCCGACGCTGCAACTTAGGGATTCGATCGACATGCAGCCATGGGAGAAAACGCATCCTGCCCCATGACAAAGGGCACGACCCGGTGCAAGAGAAGGATTACGAAGCATCGAAATACATAGTTACAAGTCCAGTCGAATTGCATGGCCGCAACCCCGTCTCGGTTTCCAGAGGCGCGTGAACATTTGCGATCCCTTCTGAAGTGGGTGATATTCCTCCACGCATCAAATTCGTCCAAATGCATATCGCAGGGCCATTGTGAATAGTCTTTTTGTCATGTTTCCGGCACGACACGTGTAATGCGCAGACCGCCAAACGCTGCGGCAATCGAACGCATGTCGACGCCAACAATTTGGCATTTTCCGGTGGCCGCCGAGAGAGCACCTACATCGCCATTGATAGCCACCATCTATCAAAATAATTTCAATATTCAATTTTAATTATTGACTGGCGGCGCGTAGCATTCACTCAACGCATCATCAACAACGCAAGGAGAGAGAAAATGGCCAGCCCCTTCCACAACCCCGAGTCGGTCACGATCAAGAACCTCGAATCCGCCTTCGCCGGCGAATCGATGGCACACATCAAGTACCGCTACTTCGCCAAGCTGTGCCGCGAGATGGGCGACGAGGAAACCGCCAAGGCCTTCGAGGCGACCGCCGAGCAGGAAGTCATGCACGCCTTCGGCCACCTCGACCTGCTCTTCCCGAAGGACAAGATGAACCCGGCCCGCGCCCTGCAGTTCGCGATCGAAGGCGAGACCTACGAATACACCGAGATGTACCCGAACTTCCGCCACGCAGCCGTTGCCGAAGGGAACGAGGCAGCCGTCAAGGAGATCGACGAACAGATCGCGGAATCGCAGGAACACGCGGAACAATTCAAGGCCGTGCTGGAGAAGGCCGCCAAGCGCTTTGCCGCGCTGGCCAAGGTTGAGGAGCGCCACGCCAACCACTACCAGCAGGTCCTGGACCGGATCTCCGCCTGAACCGGGCCGCCGCTACACCCCGACAACCCATAGAGAACGGAAAAGAAATCATGAAGACCTACCAATGCATCGTTTGCGGCTTCATCTACGACGAAGCGGCCGGCCTCCCCGAGGAGGGCATCCCCCCGGGCACGCGCTGGGAAGACATCCCCGACGACTGGGCCTGTCCCGACTGCGGCGTCGCCAAGGCCGACTTCGAGATGGTCGCCGTCTGACCTGGCCGGAGACTGCGGTGGACAGTCTCCGGTTTCCGCTTAACGCCTGCCCCGCCCCCGCTCACCCC
>NZ_WTVN01000036.1 GCF_012910905.1 Aromatoleum toluvorans | reverse complement strand
GTATGGGTCTGGTGTCGCTGCTCGATACGACGCGACGACTCCAGTGTCTTTCATGAACCGCCGTATGCGGAACCGCATGTACGGTGGTGTGAGAGGGCGACGGGGGTGACCCCGTCCCCTACTCGATGGCGATCGCCGGGGCGGTCAGGACTGCAGGCTGTCGGCGAAACCCAGCGCGCCGACGATGGCACGGTTGATCTGTTCCGGCGAGAGCTGCAGTTCGGCCGCCTGCTTCTGCAGCTCGGCCGCATCGAAGGACTCGCACAGGCGCGCGAGCTTGAGGAACGGGGCGTAAGCGCCCTGCTCGTACAGCAGGGCGTCGGTGATCGCCGAAGGCAGGTGCATCTCCTCGAGCACGGTCTGCATCGAGGTGCCCAGCAGCGCGTTCAGCAGCGAGAAGGCGCCGGTGATGAACAGGTTGTCGAGTTCCGACTTGTCGAAGAAGGAAGCGCCGATCTGCTCCATGAAGCGGCCGCGCGCGATCGAGGTCTGCATCATCGCCGGCGCGCCGGGGTCGCGGCTCGCGCTGATCAGCAGCAGCGACAACCACTTGTTCAGGTTGGAGTAACCGAGAATGGTTACCGCGTGGCGGAAGGACTGGATCTCGCAGCTCAGTCCGAAGCCGGCGGAGTTGATGTAGCGCAGCAGCTTGTACGAGACGGCGACGTCCTGGCGCAGCACCGCCTCGATGTCCTTGATGTCGGCGTTGTTGCGCACGAGGTTGAGAAGCCGGACGATCTGCGCATGCGCAGGCGACAGTTCCTTCGCAGCAGGATTGCCGTACAGGAAGAACCACCCGGATGCACCGTCGAAGCCTGCCAGGACGGCATCCTGGAAGGCATTGACGTTCGGCAGCCCCCACGCGAGGGTGATGCCGGGCGAGCCGGCCGGCGTCGCGTGCCGGCGGCGGTCCATCAGCACGAAGCGCCAGTCGCAGTCGGGTGGCAATGCCGTCCCCGGCGCGAACCAGCTCAGGCACATGCTGACCCCGGCGTCGCGCAGCTGCGGCAGCAGTGCCTGCGTTTGCGGGTGCGCGAGCGCTTGCGAGGGGATCTCCACCATGGCGTTGGGTGGGGCCTGCCAGTTCATCAGCTCGGGCGTCGGCACGAGGCGTCCCAGGCAGACGAAGACCGTGTGCTGCGTCGGCCAGATGTCGGCGAGGCTGTTCAGCGTTTCGACCACGGCCCCGATGCTCGGCCCGTGGGCGACGAGGCGGTTGGCCGTGATCGCGCGGTTCCGGTTGACGACGGGTTCGCGGGTCAGGATCGTGGTCTGGGTCATGTTTCAGCGTGCCGCGTCGGTGGCGAAGGTGAAGGCGTCCGCGAAGAAGGCATCCTGCGGCAGGCCGCAGAGCGTGGTGAGTTCGTTGCGCGCGGCATCGATCATCGCCGGCGACCCGCAAGCATACACCTCGTGTGCCGACAGGTCGGGCAGATCCTCGATGACCGCGCGATGCACGAGCCCGGTCCGGCCGTGCCAGTCGTCCTGCGCGCCGGCTTCGGACAATACCGGAATGTAGCGGAAGCCCGGAAGCGTCTGCTCCCACGAACGCGCCAGCTCATCCATGTACAGGCCGTCGCGCCTGCGCGAGCCCCAGTAGAGGGTCATCGGCCGCGTGGTTCCGGCGTGGATCGCCTGTTCGACGATGCTCTTGATCGGCGCGAAGCCGGTGCCGCCTGCCAGCAGTACGACCGGCGCCGTCGAGCCCTCATGCAGGCCGAAACTGCCGAGCGGCCCTTCGAAACGCAGGATGTCGCGTTCCTTCATGCCGTTGAAGACGTGTTCGGTGAATTTGCCGCCGGCCACGAGGCGCACGTGCAGTTCCATCGCATCCTCGCGCTGCGGCGCGTTTGCGATCGAGAAGCTGCGGCGGCGGCCGTCGGCGAGCAGGAAGTCGACGTACTGGCCGGCGCGGAAGCGGAAGGGTTCGCTCGCGGGAAGCTTCAGTTCGATCACCATCACGTCCGGCGCGACGCGGGTCAAGCGCTGCACGCGGCACGGCAGCTTCTTGACCGGGATGTCGCCGGTGCGGCTCACGTTGCGTGCTTCGAGCACCAGGTCCGAGCGGGCATGCGCGCTGCAGAAGAGCGTCATGCCCGCTGCGCGGTCGGCGTCGCTGAGCGCCGTCGCGGACCCGGCGAGGGCGACTTCGCCGTGCAGGACCTTGCCCTTGCATGCGCCGCAGGCGCCGTCGCGGCAGCCGTAGGGCAGCACGAGGCCGGCCGCGAGGGCCGCTTCGAGGATCGTCTGGTTGCTATCTGCCTGAAATTGCTGGCCGCCGGGCTCGAGTGAAATCTGGAACGACATCGGGCGTGAGATAATTCGTCGATGAAAAGAATATTGATCGTCGGTAGCGGCGACGTGGCCCGGCGCGCGATTCCGTGGCTCGTGAAGCGCTTCAGGGTGTTTGCCCTGGTACGCCAGTCCGGGGACCGTGCCGAGCTGCGGGCGCTGGGTGCGACCCCCGTGCTCGCCGACCTCGACGACCGGCGCAGCCTGCGGCGCCTGGCCGGGATCGCGGATGCAGTGATGCATTTCGCGCCTCCCCCCGACCACGGGACACGGGACATGCGCTCGGCAAGGCTGGCGGCGGCACTCGCGCGCGCGTCGACTCTACCACAGCGCCTGGTGTACATAAGTACGACGGGCGTGTATGGCGATTGCGCCGGCCGGCATATCGACGAGAGCCATCCATGCCGCCCGCAGACCGCGCGGGCGCAGCGCCGCGTCGATGCGGAGCGCTGCCTGCGGCGTTTCGGCGCGCGGAGCGGCGTGCGGGTGAGCGTGCTGCGTGCGCCGGGCATCTATGCGGGCGACCGTCTGCCGCTGGCGCGGCTGGAGCGCGGCGAGCCGGTGCTGCGTGCGGAAGAGGACGTCCACACCAATCACATCCATGCCGAGGACCTCGCGCGTCTCGCGTGCCTCGCGCTTTTTCGTGCCGGTGCGGGTCGCGTCTACAATGCCGTCGATGATACGTGCATGAAGATGGGCGACTACTTCGACTTCGCCGCCGACTGTTTCGGCCTGCCGCGGCCGCCGCGCCTGTCGCGCAGCGAATTGGCGGGGCGCCTGTCGCCGATGGCGCTGTCCTTCATGAGCGAATCGCGCCAGCTCGACAACCGTCGCATCCGGCGGGAGTTGCGGGCCCGGCTGCGCTATCCGACCGTGCGCGAGGGCTTCGCCGCGGCGCTCGACCAGAAACCAACAACCTAGGAGCCGTTTCGATGCTGGTGGTGAAAGCCCTGCACATTTCGTTCGTCGTCAGCTGGTTCGCCGGCCTGTTCTACTTGCCGCGCCTGTTCGTGAACCACGCCATGGTCGAAGACGTCGCGACGCGCGAGCGGCTGGCGCTGATGGAGCACAAGCTCTACCGTTTCATGACCCCGCTGGGCATCCTCGCGGTCGTGTTCGGCTTCTGGCTGTGGTTCGGCTACGGTTTCAGCGGCGGCTGGCTGCATGCCAAGACCGCGCTCGTGAGCTTCCTGATCGGCTATCACCTCTACTGCGGCAAGCTCGTGCGCGACTTCGCCGCCGGGCGCAACACGCGCAGCCACAAGTGGTATCGCGTGTTCAACGAGGTGCCCGTCCTCGTGCTGTTCGCCGTCGTGTTCCTCGTCGTGCTGAAGCCCTTCTGATCCTGCCCGGCCGCTCCGAACCCGGTTCGGGCGGACGGCCGGTCCCTGAGCCTTTCCATTTTTTCGCGGTTTCCTCCATGTCCGAATCCTTCTTTTCTCCCTGCCCACGCGGTCTCGAGCCGATGCTTGCCGAGGAACTCGCCGCGCTGGGCGCGCGGGACGTCGAGGCGACGCACGGCGGCGTCGGCTTCTCCGGTGACTGGCAGACCTGCTACCGCGCGAACCTCGAAAGCCGGCTGGCGACGCGCGTGATGTGGCGCCTTGCGCAGGGGCGCTACCAGTCCGAGGAGGACATCTACCGGCTCGCCTATGGCGCGACCTGGGCGAAATGGTTCACCGTCGACGACACGATCCGCATCTACGTGACGGCAAAGCAGTCGCCGCTGAAAAGCCTGGAATTCGTCACGCTGAAGATCAAGGACGCCGTGTGCGACCACTTCCGCACCGTGACCGGCAAGCGCCCCAGCGTCGATACCGCGAATCCTGCCGTGCGCATCCACGCCTTCCTGACGCGCGATCGCGTCACCCTGTATCTCGATACCTCGGGCGAGCCGCTGTACAAGCGCGGCTACAAGCCGGCGGCGGTCGAGGCGCCGCTGAAGGAAAACCTCGCCGCGGGCATCCTGCGCATCAGCGGCTGGCGGCCGGGCGAGGCGCTGATCGATCCGATGTGCGGCAGCGGCACCTTCCTTATCGAGGCGGCGCAGATCGCGCTCGACATCGCCCCCGGCCTTGGGCGCAGCTTCGCCTTCGAGCGCTTCCGTCATTTCGACCGCGCCGCCTGGGCGTCCATCCGCCAGGCGGCCGAGGCGCGGCGCAAGCCGGTACGTCCTCTGCGCCTCTATGGCTCGGATATCGTCGGCGAACAGGTGCGGCGCACGCGCGTGAATCTGCAGGCGGCAGGCCTGGCCGACTGCGTCACGCTCGACCGCGCGGATTTCCTGACGCGCGAGGCGCCCGCGGCGGAAGGGGTGATGGTGACAAACCCGCCGTACGGCGTGCGCATCGGCGAGACGGAGGAGCTGGCGGCGCTGTATCCGCAGTTCGGCGACGCGCTGAAGAAGCGCTGGAGCGGCTGGCGCTGCTATTTCCTGAGTGCGGATGCGGCGCTGCCCAAGCTGATCGGCCTGAAGGCGAGCAAGCGCACGCCGCTCTTCAACGGTGCGCTCGAGTGCCGCGTGTTCGAATACAAGATGATCGCCGGCAGCAACCGGCGCAAGCCGGTCGAGGAAGGCTGAACGACGGTTGGTGTCGGGTAGGGCGGACGCGCCACAGGCGTTATCCGCCGTATGTGCCGTGGCCTGGCCTCATTCGGCGGAAGGCGCTGCGCTTTTCCGCCCTACGAACGTCCGAGTTTGTGAAGAAATCGTAGCGAGCGGCCCGAGTCTGTTCCGAGAAGCGCAGCCGTACAGATGGTACGGCGAGCATCACAGGGGCGGAATCGGGTCGCGCAGTAGATTTATTCGCAAAACTCAGACGATGTCGAGGTGCTGGATTCCGGACACGAGGTCCTTCTCGCCGAGCTTGCTGTGGAGCTTGATCTGCAGGCGCAGGTCGTTCACCGAGTCGGCGTTGCGCAGCGCGTCCTCGTAGGTGATCTTCTCCTCCTCGTAGAGGTCGAAGAGCGCCTGGTCGAAGGTCTGCATCCCGAGCTCGCGCGAGCGCTTCATGACTTCCTTGATGCCCGGCACTTCGCCCTTGAAGATCAGGTCCGAGATCAGCGGCGAGTTGAGCAGCACTTCCACCGCCGGGACGCGCCCCTTCTCGGACTTCTTCGGCAGCAGGCGCTGCGAGATCAGCGAGCGCAGGTTGAGCGACAGATCCATCAGCAACTGCTGGCGCCGCTCTTCCGGGAAGAAGTTGATGATGCGGTCGAGGGCCTGGTTGGCGCTGTTGGCGTGCAGCGTCGCGAGACACAGGTGGCCGGTTTCGGCGAATGCGATGGCGTAGTCCATCGTTTCGCGGTCGCGGATTTCGCCCATCAGGATCACGTCGGGCGCCTGGCGCAGGGTGTTCTTCAGCGCCGCTTCCCAGCTGTCGGTGTCGATACCGATCTCCCGCTGCGTGACGACGCAGTTCTTGTGCATATGCACGTATTCGATCGGGTCCTCGACGGTGATGATGTGGCCGTAGGAGTGTTCGTTGCGGAAGTCGACCATCGCGGCGAGCGAGGTCGTCTTGCCGGTGCCGGTGCCGCCGACGAAGATCACGAGCCCGCGCTTGGCCATCGCGATGTCGCGCAACACTGCCGGCATGCCCAGTTCGTCGAAGGTCGGGATCTTCTGCGCGATCGTGCGCAGCACGAGGCCGACCTTGCCCTGCTGGATGAAGGCATTGGCGCGGAAGCGGCCGATGCCGGCCGGCGAGATCGCGAAGTTGCATTCCTTGGTCGATTCGAACTCCGCCGCCTGGCGGTCGTTCATCACTGCGCGCGCGAGTTCGGCGGTGTGCTGCTGCGTGAGCGACTGGTTCGACTGCGGGACGACGCGTCCGTCGATCTTGATCGCGGGCGGGAAGCCGCCGGTGATGAAGAGGTCGGAGCCATTTTTCTGCACCATCAGCCTGAGCAGGTCGTGCATGAACTTGAGGGCCTGATCGCGTTCCATGTGTTGCGCTCCAGCGGAATTTCGGGGTGTTGCGAAGTCGAATTATGGTCCTCCCGCGCGCCGCGGTGAACGCGGCGGCGCGCGGGATACGGCGGCGGGTGTGACGAAGTCGTCGTTGCCCCGCGCGGGTGGCGATCAGCCGAAATTGTCCTTGTTCTGCGCCTTCATCTTGGCCTCGGCCGGCGCGACGATGTTGCGGCGCACGAGGTCGAGCAGGCACTGGTCCAGCGTCTGCATGCCGACGTTCTGGCCGGTCTGGATCGACGAGTACATCTGCGCGATCTTGTTCTCGCGGATCAGGTTGCGGATGGCGGGGGTGCCGATCATGATCTCGTGCGCCGCGACGCGACCCTGGCCGTCCTTGGTCTTCAGCAGGGTCTGCGAGATGACCGCGCGCAGCGATTCCGACAGCATCGAGCGGACCATCTCCTTCTCTGCCGCGGGGAACACGTCGACGATACGGTCGATGGTCTTGGCCGCGGACGAGGTGTGCAGCGTGCCGAACACGAGATGGCCGGTTTCGGCGCCGGTCAGCGCGAGGCGGATGGTTTCGAGGTCGCGCATTTCGCCGACGAGGATCACGTCCGGGTCCTCGCGCAGCGCCGAGCGCAGCGCGTTGTTGAACGACAGCGTGTCGCGCGCCACCTCGCGCTGGTTGATCAGGCAGCGCTTCGACTCATGCACGAATTCGATCGGGTCCTCGATCGTGAGGATGTGGCCGTATTCGTTGTCGTTGATGTGGTCGACCATCGCCGCGAGCGTCGTCGACTTGCCCGAGCCGGTCGGGCCGGTGACGAGCACGATGCCGCGCGGCTGGTTCGAGATGTCCTTGAAGATCTTCGGGCAGTTGAGCTCCTCGAGCGTCAGCACCTTGGACGGAATGGTCCGGAACACGGCGGCGGCGCCGCGGTTCTGGTTGAAGGCGTTGACGCGGAAGCGTGCGAGGTTGGGCACCGCGAACGAGAAGTCGCATTCCAGCACTTCCTCGTACTGCTTGCGCTGCTGGTCGTTCATGATGTCATACACCATGGAGTGCACGTCCTTGTGCTCCATCGGCGGCAGGTTGATGCGCCGCACGTCGCCATGCACCCGGATCATCGGCGGCAGGCCGGACGACAGATGGAGGTCGGAGGCCTTGTTCTTGACCGCAAAGGCCAGCAGTTCGGTGATGTCCATGGATTCTTCGACGGATTCGGGAAGGTGTGCGCGGAAGGGCGGGTCGGTGCGCGGTGCTATACTCGCCGGGCCGGATTTTCGAGCTTATTGCCGACGCTATATGACAACAATCGCCGCCAACTTGCAAGCCGTGCGCGAGCGCGTCGCCCATGCCGCGATCGCCGCGGGGCGTCGGCCCGACGAGGTGCTGCTGCTGGCCGTCAGCAAGACCTGGCCGGCATATTGTGTGGCTGCGGCGGCCGATGCCGGGCAGCGGCTGTTCGGCGAGAACTACGTGCAGGAAGGCGTCGCGAAGATCGCCGAATTGAAGGCGCGCGAACTCGAGTGGCATTTCATCGGCCCGCTCCAGAGCAACAAGACGCGGCCCGTCGCGGCGCATTTCGACTGGGTGCATTCGGTCGACCGCGCGAAGCTCGCGGAGCGGCTGTCGGAGCAGCGCGACGCAGGGCTGGCGCCGCTCAACCTGTGCATCCAGGTGAACGTGAGCGGCGAGGCGAGCAAGAGCGGTGTCGCGCCGGACGAGGTGCGCGCACTCGCCGAGTGCATCGCGGCCCTGCCGCGGTTGCGCCTGCGCGGGCTGATGGCGATCCCCGAGCCCGACGGTGACGAGGCGCTGCTGCGCAGCCGTTTCGCAGTGCTGCGCCGGCTGCGCGATGAGCTCAATGCGGACGGGTTCGCGCTCGATACCCTGTCGATGGGGATGTCGCACGACCTCGAGCTGGCGATCGCCGAAGGGGCAACCATGGTGCGGGTGGGTGCCGCGATTTTCGGAACACGCAGCGTGCGTGCCGAGGGACAGACGTGACGGAAAGAATCATGACGGAAAGGATCAGGATCAGTTTCCTGGGGGGCGGCAACATGGCGTCGGCGCTGATCGGCGGCATGCTGGAGCGCGGTTTCGCCGCGGCCGACATCCAGGTCGTGGAGCTGCAGGAAGAGGGGCGCAAGCGTCTGGCAGAGCGCTTCGGCGTGCGCGCGGTCGGCGCCGTCGATGATGCGCTGCTCGACTGCGACGTGCTGGTGCTGGCGGTGAAACCGCAGCAGATGAAGGTGGCGCTCGCGCCGCTGGCCGGCCGTCTGGCGCGCCAGGTGGTCGTGAGCATCGCCGCCGGCCTGCGGCTCGCCGACATCGGCCGCTGGCTGGGGGGCTACACGCAGCTCGTGCGCGTGATGCCCAACACGCCGGCGCTGATCGGCGCGGGCGTGTCGGGCCTGTATGCGGATCCGTCGGTGGATGCGGTCGGGCGTGCCGCGGCCGAACGTGTGCTGGCGGCGGTCGGCAGTACCGCGTGGGTTGCCGACGAAGGGCAGATGGATGCGGTCACGGCGGTGTCGGGCAGCGGTCCGGCCTACGTCTTCCACTTCATCGAGGCGCTGGAGGCAGCCGGTGCGTCCCTCGGCTTCGATGCGGCGATCGCGCGGCGGCTCGCGATCGACACCGTGCTCGGTGCGGCGAAGCTCGCGGCGGGGTCGGAAGAGGCGCCGGGCGTGCTGCGCGAGCGTGTGACATCGAAGGGCGGCACGACCGAGGCGGCGCTCGCGAGCATGAAGGCGTCGGGCTTCTTCGAGGCGATCGTGACCGCGGTGAAGGCCGCCGAGGTGCGCGGGCGCGAACTGGGCGAACAACTCGGCAAGGACTGAGCGCGATGCTGGGCAACGTATTGCTCCTGATCCTCGACACGGCCTTCGGCTTCATCACGCTGATGCTGCTGGCGCGCTTCTTCATGCAGTGGCAGCGCGTGTCCTTCCGCAATCAGATCGGCGCCTTTGTCGTGGCGACGACCGACTGGGTCGTGCGGCCGCTGCGCCGCGTGATTCCGGGCGTGCTGGGGCTGGACCTCGCCAGCCTGCTGCCGGCCTGGGTGCTTCAGACGCTGTTCGTGTTCATCGAGCTGTCGCTGCGCGGGGCGACGCTCGGCGGCAATGCCGGTGGCCTGATCCTCGGCCTGTGGGGACTGGGGCTGCTGGAAGTCGCCCGCATGGCGATCTACCTGGTGTTCGGCGTCGTGCTGATGTCGGCGGTGCTGTCCTGGGTCAGCCCGCATGCCCCGGCCGCGCCGGTCTTCCACAACCTTGCCGCGCCCTTCCTGCGCCCGTTCCGGCGCATCCTGCCGCCGATCGCCAACGTCGACCTGTCGCCGCTGGTGCTCCTGCTGGTGCTGCAGGTCGTGCTGATGGTGCTGGGCGGCCTGCGCGGCAACTTCGCGTCACTGCTGGTCGGATGACGGCAGCCGTCTGGCTGCGCGAGGCGGCTGACGGCAGCGTCGTGCTGACGCTGCACATCCAGCCGGGCGCGAAGAAGACCGAGTTCGTCGGCCTGCACGGCGAGGCGATGAAGATCCGGCTCGCCGCGCCGCCGGTCGATGGCAAGGCGAACGCGGCGCTGTGCGCGTTTCTCGCCGAGTTCTGCGGCGTGCCGAAATCCGCCGTGACGCTGATCAGCGGCGAGACCTCGCGCGCGAAGCGGGTGCGTGTGGCCGGCGCGAGCGCCGGGGCGGCCGCGCGGCTGCGAACGCTGGGCGCTTAACCCGGCCGGTCGGGTATCCGTTCGGGCGGGGCTTGTCGACGGGCGTTGACAGGGCTTCGACAGGCTCAGCCGAACGGGATCGGGGCAGGTCGAACGACACCTGCCCGTCCGCTGTGCCCCGCTCAGGCCAGTTCGTGCATGATCTGGCCTTCGACCAGCGTGTAATGCACGCGGCCGGGCAGTTCAATCCCGAGGAAGGGCGTGTTCTTGCCCTGGCTGCGCAAGTTCTCGCGGCTCATCGTGACATGTGCGGCGGGGTCGAACAGGCACAGGTCGGCGCGCGCGCCCGGTGTCAGGTGGCCGGCCTTGGTGATGCCGACGATGCGGGCGGCGTCCGAGGTTACGCGCGCCAGCGCCTTCACGAGCGGCAGCCCCGACTCCTGCGCCCACTTGAGGGTGAGCGGCAGCAGCAGTTCGAGGCCGGTCGCACCCGCTTCGGATTCGCTGAACGGGGTGAGCTTGCCGTCGTCGTCCACCGGCGTGTGGTCCGAGCACAGCGCGTTGATGCGCCCGTCGGCCAGCCCCTGGCGCAGCGCGTCGCGGTCGCGCTGGCTGCGCAGCGGCGGAACGAGGTGGCAGTTGCTGTTGAAGTAGCCGATGTCCATGTCGGACAGGTGCAGGTGGTTGATCGACACGTCGCAGGTGATGTCCATGCCATCGGCGCGGGCCTGCTCGACGAGCGCGAGCCCCTCCGCACTCGACAGGCGCGTGATGTGCAGGCGCGCGCCGGTCGCGCGGGCGAGCTGGATGTAGGTGTACAGCGCGATCGTCTCGGCGGCGACGGGAATGCCCGGCAGGCCCAGACGCGAGGCGACTTCGCCGTCGTGCGCAACGCCGGTGCGTGCGAGGAAGGGCGCGAGCGGCTGCAGCCAGATGCGGAAGTCGAAGGTCGCCGCGTACTGCAGCGCGCGCATCAGCACGTTGTTGTCGACGATGGGGACGTTCGCCTGGCTGAAGGCGACGCAGCCGGCCTCGACCAGCTCGGCCATCTCCGACAGGCGTTCGCCCTTGAGGCCGATGGTCAATGCGCCGACCGGATAGACGTGGGCGCGGTTGAGCTTCTTCGCGCGGTAGCACAGCATCTCGACGAGGCCCGGTTCGTCGAGCGTCGGATCGGTGTCGGGCGGGATCGCGAGGCTGGTGACGCCGCCGGCCATCGCCGCGTCCATTTCGGATTCGAGCGTGGCGCGGTATTCGAAGCCGGGCTCGCGCAGGCGCGCGGCGAGATCGATGAGGCCCGGGGCGACGACGAGCTTGGCCGCGTCGATGGTGCGATCCGCGGCGAAGCCGTCGGGTGCCGGGCCGGTGGCGACGATCTTGCCGTCGGCGACGTAGAGGTCGCGCGTGTCGTCGAGGCCGTTCGCAGGGTCGATCAGGCGACCGTTGGTGATGCGGATCTTCATTACTTGTTGCTCCCTTGCTGGCCGGCCAGCATGCTCATGACGGCCATGCGCACTGCGATGCCGAAGGTCACCTGGGGCAGGATCACGGCCTGCGCGCCGTCGGCGACGGAGGAGTCGATCTCGACGCCGCGGTTCATCGGCCCCGGGTGCATGACGATGGCGTCGGGCTTGGCCAGCGCCAGCTTCTCGGCGGTGAGGCCCCACACCTTGTAGTACTCCTGCGGAGTGGGCAGCAGCGCGCCGTTCATGCGCTCGTTCTGGAGGCGCAGCATCATCACGACGTCGACGCCCTTGAGGCCCTCGCGGATGTCGTGGAAGACGCGCACGCCCATGCGCTCCACCTCGGTCGGCAGCAGCGTCTTGGGGCCGATCACGCGCACTTCGGGCACGCCCAGCGTGGTCAGCGCGCTGATCTGCGAGCGCGCGACGCGCGAGTGCAGCACATCGCCGACGATCGCGACGGTGAGGTTGGTAAAGTCCTTCTTGTAGTGCCGGATGGTGTACATGTCCAGCAGGCCCTGCGTCGGGTGCGCATGGCGGCCGTCGCCGGCATTGACGACGTGGATGTGGTCGCGCCCGGTCGCGAGCAGATGCTGCGCGATCAGGAAGGGCGCGCCGCTCGCGGCGTGGCGCACGACGAACATGTCGGCCTGCATCGCGCACAGGTTGTCGACGGTGTCGAGCAGGCTCTCGCCCTTGGCGGTCGAGCTGGTCGACACGTTGAGGTTCACGACGTCGGCCGACAGGCGCTTGGCGGCGATCTCGAAGGTCGTGCGCGTGCGCGTCGAGTTCTCGAAGAACAGGTTGAAGATGCTCTTGCCGCGCAGGAGCGGCAGCTTCTTCACTTCGCGCTCGGCGACTTCGGTGAAGGGCGCGGCGGTGTCGAGGATTGCGGTGATGACGTCGCGCGGCAGGCCGTCGATCGTCAGCAGGTGCTGCAGTTCGCCATGCTTGTTGAGTTGGGGGTTATGCATCGATCAGCCTCAGGGTGAGCGCGCCGGTCGCATCGGTCTCGAGTTGCAGGCTCTGGCTTGCGGGCAGGGGTTGGGGCAGGGTGAGGGCGCAGTAGCGCGCGGCGATGGGGAGCTCGCGGCCGCCGCGGTCGATGAGCACCGCGAGGTCCACGTGCGCGGGGCGCCCGAAGTCGAACAGTTCGTTGATCGCGGCGCGCGTCGTGCGGCCGGTATAGAGGACGTCGTCGACGATGACGACGTGGGCGTCCTCGACGTCGAACGGGATCGCGGTGCGCTTGGGCTGCGGGTGCAGGCCCTTGGAGCCGAAGTCGTCGCGGTAGAAGGACACGTCGATCGAGCCCGGCGGCAGCGTCAGGCCCAGTGCGCGGTGCAGTCGTTCGGCCAGCCAGACGCCGCCCGTGTGGATGCCCACCAGCGCGGTGTCGGGCGTCACGTGCGGCCGCATCTGCTCGACCAGGGTCTGGAAGAGCGCTTCGGCATCAAGCTTTTGCATGGTGGAGGGTGTCCAGGAAGTGTTGCAGGATGATCTGCGCGGCGACGGCGTCGAGCACGGGTTTGCGTTCGCGCCAGCTGCGCTGCCCCGCTTCCTCCAACGCGGCTTCGGCCGCGGCGGAGGACAGGCGTTCGTCGCTTTCCATGACCGGCAGGCCGTAGCGGCCGCGCAGCTGGTTGGCGAAACGGTGGCAGCGCGCGGTCATTTCGTGCGGCGTGCCGTCGAGGTGGCAGGGAATGCCGACCACGAGGCCGGCGGGGTGCCATTCGGCGATGAGTTTTTCGATCGCGGCGAAGCGCGGCGCGTTGGCCTCTTCGCTGATCGTGATCAGCGGGTTCGCCTGGCCGGTTTCGAGTTCGCCGACGGCCACGCCGAGCCGCGCGAGACCGAAGTCGAAGCCGAGCAGGGTGCCGCGCGCGGGGAGGTCCGGGGCTGGCCGGGGTTCGGGCGCAGCCGCCTCAGGCATGCCCGGCCGTCTCGCTGAGGTTCGTGAAGTCGATGCCGAGCTTCTGCATGGCGGCGGCGAGGCGCTCCTCGGGCGGCAGCTCGAAGACGATGGCGAGATCCGCGCGCACGGTCAGCCAGGCGTTGTCGGCGATCTCCTGTTCGAGCTGCCCGGCGGTCCAGCCGGCGTAACCGAGCGTGACCAGCACTTCGGAAGGCTGGCCGGTGTTGCCGATCGCCTGCAGGATGTCGCGCGAACTCGTGAGGCCGGCTTCGTCATTGACCTTGAGGGTCGAGTGCCATTCGCCGGCCGGGCGGTGCAGCACGAAGCCGCGATCGGTCTGCACCGGGCCGCCGAAATACACCGGCTGCTCGGCAAAGCCGGCTGCGTCGAGCGGCAGTTCGACGCGTTCGAAGAGCGTGCCGAGGGTCATGTCGATCGGCCGGTTGACGATGATCCCCAGCGCGCCCTGATCGTTGTGTTCGGCGATGTAGGTCAGCGTGCGCGAGAAATTCGGATCCGTCATGCCGGGCATGGCGATCAGGAAATGATGCGTGAGGTTCGACATGATTTCGCTCATGGATGCATTTTAGCCTTTCGCGCGGAGCAAGGCGCGGGAACCTGCGCGGCATGGTTGCGTCAGAATGCATCTTTCCGTATTCGCCGCTTCCCCCCTGGATGCCATCCGCCCTCGTCTGGTTCCGCCGCGACCTGCGCAGTTACGATCACGCGGCGCTGTATCACGCGCTGCGCCGCTTCGGGCGCGTGCATTGTGCGTTCGTCTTCGACACGGAGATCCTGGACGCGTTGCCCAGCCGTAGCGACCGGCGCGTCGAGTTCATCTGGCGCAGCCTGCAGGCGCTGGACGTGGCGCTCGATGCGCTGTCGCGCCAGGCGGGCGGGGGCGGGGCGGGCATCGTCGTGCGGCACGGGCGTGCCGACGAGGAGATTCCGACCCTGGCCGTGCAGCTCGGGGTGACGGCAGTACTCACGAATCGCGACTACGAGCCGGCTGCGCTTGCGCGCGACCGGCGGGTGGCCGGGCGGCTTGCGGCGGCGGGGATCGGCTTCGAGGATTTCAAGGATCAGGTGATCTTCGAGCGCGACGAGATCCTGACGCAGGGCGGGCATCCGTATAGCGTCTTCACGCCGTACCGGAATGCGTGGCTGAAGAAGCTCGACGGCTTCTACGTGCAGGCCTATCCGGTGGAGCGCTACGCCGCGCGGCTGGTGCCCAAGGCTGACGGTGAGCGCGTGCCGGGCCTCGACGAGCTGGGCTTCACCGAGACGAACCTCGCCGAACTGCGTCTGCCCACGGGCATGGCCGGCGGACGGGCCCTGTTCGAGGATTTCGCCGGCCGTATCGGGCGCTACCGCGAAGCGCGGGACTACCCGGCCGTGAAGGGGGTCTCCTATCTGTCCGCGCACTTGCGCTTCGGTACGGTGTCGATCCGCGAACTGGCTGCGTTTGCACAGGCCGACGGCGGGGCCGGGGCGCAGAGCTGGCTCGGCGAGCTGGTATGGCGCGACTTCTACCACATGATCCTGGCGCATCACCCGCGCGTCGTGATGGCGAGCTTCAAGCCTGCGTACGACCGCATCGTGTGGGATGCGGCGCCGGAACTGTTTGCGGCGTGGCGCGAGGGGCGCACGGGGTATCCGCTGGTCGACGCGGCGATGCGTCAGCTCGCCACGACGGGCTACATGCACAACCGGCTGCGCATGGTCGTCGCGTCCTTCCTGACCAAGGATCTGGGAATCGACTGGCGGCGCGGCGAGCGCCACTTTGCCGACCACCTGATCGATTACGACCTCGCGGCGAACAACGGGGGGTGGCAGTGGGCCGCGTCGACGGGCTGCGACGCGCAACCGTATTTCCGCATCTTCAATCCGGTGGCGCAGTCGGCGCGTTTCGATCCGGGCGGGCGCTTCATCCGTCGCTACGTGCCGGAGCTCGTGCGCGTGCCGGACCGATACATCCATGCGCCGTGGCAGATGGGGGCGGCGGAGCAGGCGGCAGCGGGCGTGCGCATCGGCCGGGAATATCCGGCACCGGTCGTCGACCACGCCGTGGCGCGCGCACGGACGCTCGCGCGCTTCGCCGTGGTACGCGCCTGAGAGCGCCGGCGCCGCGCGGCGCCGGGCTTCGTCCCGGGGGCGTCAGACCACTGCGGGGGCTTTCGCGGTGTAGTGCTGCAGCAGCGCCAACAGCTCGCCTTCCTCGTAAGGCTTGCCGAGATACTCGTTGGCGCCGATCTTCTCGGCCAACTGGCGATGCTTGTCCGCGAGGCGCGAGGTGATCATGATCACCGGCACGTCGCGCATGCGCGCATCGGCGCGGATGTTGCGCAGCAGGTCGAAGCCGTCCATGCGCGGCATCTCGATGTCCGACAGGATCACGTCGGGCACCGACTCGATCAGCCGCTCCAGCGCCTCGACGCCGTCCTTCGCCGTGATCACGCGGTAGCCTTCGCGCTCGAGCAGGCGGCCGGTGATCTTGCGCACGGTCAGCGAGTCGTCGACCACCATCACGGTCGGCTGTGCCGCCGGTGCCTGCGCCTCCACGGGGGCGGCTGCTCCCGCTCCTTCCGCGGTCTCGGCGAGACTGCGGCTGGCGAGCGCGACGGGGTTCAGGATCAGCACGATCTCGCCGTCGCCCAACACCGTTGCGCCCGAGATGCCGACGACGCGCGCGAGCTGCGGGCCGGCGTTCTTGACGACGATTTCCTGGTTGCCGCGCAGCGCATCGACGTGCAGGGCAAGCGTCTGGGCGCCGGCGCGCAGCAGCAGCACCCAGCTGAAGCGCTGCTCCTCCGGCTGGCTGCTCGCGTCCCCGAGCAGGCGCGGCAGGTAGCGATAGTTGAAGTGCATGTCCTGCCACTCGGTGCCGCCGGCTGCGCGCAGCTCCTGCAGCGCGTTGGCCTTCAGTTCCATCACCTGGGCGACCATGCTCGAGGGGATCGCGAAGGTGCGGCCGGCGGCGCTGACCAGCAGCGCCTGCGTCACCGCCAGCGTGAGCGGCAGGTAGATGCGGAATTCGGTTCCCGCGCCGCGGGTCGCGCGGATGTCGATGCGCCCGCCGACGGCGGCGGTTTCGGATTTCACGACGTCCATGCCGACGCCGCGGCCCGACACGGTCGACACGTTGCCGGCGGTCGAGAAGCCGGGCAGGAAGATGAGATTGGTGAGGCGGCGCTCGTCGGCGATCTCGTCCGGGCCGAGGAGGCCGTTCGCGCGGGCGCGCTCGGCAATGCGGTCGTAGTCGAGTCCACCGCCGTCGTCGGCGAGGCTGATCGCGATTTCGTTGCCTTCCTGGCTGACGCTGAGCGTGATCTGGCCGATCTCGTTCTTGCCGGCAGCGTGGCGCGCCTCGGGACCTTCGATGCCGTGCGCGATGGCATTGCGCAGCAGGTGTTCGAGCGGGGCGGTGATGTGTTCCAGCACGCTTCGGTCGATTTCGATGCGCCCGCCGCGCAGGTCGAGGTTCGCGCGCTTGCCGAGATCCTTCGCGGTCTGCCGCGTCACGCGGTACAGGCGGTCGGCGAGGCTGTCGAAGGGCACCATGCGCACCTGCATCAGCGCCTGCTGCAGGTCGCGCGACAGCCGCGCCTGGCTGTTCAGTGCGAGTTCGGCGCCGTCGAGGTTGCGCAACAGGCTCTGCTGCACCGTCGTGACGTCGCCGACGCTCTCGGCCATCATCCGCGTGAGTTCCTGCAGGCGCGTGTAGCGGTCCATCTCCAGCGGGTCGAAGTCGCCTTCGTGCGTGCCGGTGTGGGCGATGCGCGATTGCATCTGCACGTCGGCCTGGATCTCGACCTCGCGCAGCTGGTTGCGCAGGCGGATGACGTTTTCGGTGAGGTCCAGCAGCGAGCGGCGCAGCGTGCGCAGCTCGCCGGCGATACGGGTGCGCGCGATGCCGATTTCGCCGGCTTCGTTCACGAAGCGGTCGATCGTGCCGGCGCGCACGCGCAGGGTGGCGGTTGCGCTGCTTTCGGGCTCCGCCGGCTCGCCCTCGGGGGCGGCGGCGACCGAAACCGTCACTTCGGCGCCTGTCCCCTCGGCTGCGGGGGCCGGGCTGCCGGTCAGCGCGTTCATCATCTGCTCGGTACGGTCGAGGCCGCCGACCAGTTCGTCGATCAGCTCCGCGGCCTCGCGCCCGGCTTCGCGCCCCGCCTCGAGTTGCGATTCGAGCTGGTGCACGTGCTCGCCGAGGCTCATCGCACCGGCCATGCGAGCGCTGCCCTTCAGCGTGTGCAGCAGGCGCGCCGTCGCCTTGGCGTGGTCGGCCGAGGCGTCGCCGCCGCTCCAGCGGCGCAGGGACGCGTGAAGATCGGCGAGAAGCTCCGCGCCTTCTTCGAGGAAGACGGGCAGGAGCTGTTCGTCGAGGTCGTCGGTGACCGCAGCGGGCCGCGCGGCTTCGGCTTCCGCGGCGACTGCCGGTTGTGCCGGTGCCGCCGCCGCGATGGCCAGCTCCTCGGCTTCGATGCCCGCGTCGAGCGAGACCAGCGTGCGACCGATACCGTCCAGTTGCTCGACGAGCTCCGGGACCTCCAGCGGCAGCTGTCGCAATGCGATCTGCGCGACCATGGCCTCGAGCGTGTCGTTGGAGCTCTTCAGCACCGCGGATTGTTCGGCTGTCGGCGGGTGCGCACCTTCGCGCAGGCGCTCGATCGCGTGTTCGAGCCCGCGAGCGAGCGCCTGCACGCTCATCAGGCGCGTGGTGCCCGAGATGCCGGCGAGCGTGTGGGCGGCACGCAGTGCGGATTCCGCCGGGATCAGGGTGGGGTTGGCGGCGAGGCGGCCGAGTTCGCCCCGCAGGGTTCCCAGGTGATGCCGCGCTTCACCGAGATAGAGGTCGAAGAGCGGGCGACTGATTTCGTTGTCGCCCACGTACACGACGTCCCGTTCCACCGGCGCTTCGATTTCCTCGAGGTCGACCGTGGCCTCTTCCGCCTCGGCGGGCTCCTCTGCAGGGGGCTCCGGTTCCGCCGGCGTCACGCTCGGGGCGAGGGCTTCGGCGGCCAGGGGTTCCTCGATGACCTCCAACTCTTCCAGTTCGAGCGCTTCTTCCGTGTCGGCCTCGTCTGCAGCGGGCGCGAGCGGTTCGAGTTCGATCGTCTCCTCGAGCTCGATCTCCTCCTCGAATCCGGCCGGCTCCTCGAGTTCCTCCGCCTTCCCGAACTCGAAGGGCATCGCGAGCCCTTCGGTTCGTTCGAGGGCGATGGATTCGTCCAGTTCGAGCGCCTCCTCGAACGCGCCCGCGAGGCCCGTTTCGGGCACGTCCGCGAGTTCGGGCACCCCCTCGACTTCGGCGGCTGCCGCGGTCGGGGCGTCCTCCAGCACTTCGATCGGGAACTCCAGTTCGCCGCCGATCTCGGTTGCCGATACTTCCTCGTCGAGTTCGCCAAGCTCGACCGTTTCCTCGTCGAGCGGTTCGAGGGGAATTTCCCGTTCGACGAGCCACGCTGCGCCGCCTTCGAGCGGTATCGCGTCGGTCGCTACGATGGCTTCTTCCGGTAACGCGATTTCGTCGGCGGCCTCGGCTGCGGCGGGCGGCTCGAACGGGGTGGTTTCCGGTCCGTATTCGGTCGTGATGGCGGACCCGTGACCGTCGTCCGGCGCCTGCATGGCGAGCGGAATGTCCGCGTCCAGGGCCGCGACTTCGAGGATCTCCTCGAGCGGCTCTTCGGCGGGCGCCGGCGGTGCGGCGAACGGGAGGATTTCGCCGCTTTCGGCCTGTTCGAGCGTTGCGAAGGGCAGGTCGACGACTGTCTCTTCGGCGGGGGCCGCGGTCTCGCTGGCGGGGGCGACAAGCGCGGCCGGTTCGCTGATCGGCGTGTCACTGCTGCGCAGGCGTTCGGCCTCCGCCATCAGGGCGGACACCTCGCGCGTCTGGCTGCCGCCGGCCTCGAGCTCCGTCGCCCATTCGGAGAAGCTCTGGTAGGCCTCGTCGATGAGGTGGTGCAGCGCCGGGGTCGGCGTCCATTCGAGCTGCAGCCAGCGATTGAGCGTCTGTTCCAGTCCCCACGCGGCTTCGCCGAGATCCCGCAGGCCGACCATGCGGCCGCTGCCCTTGAGCGTATGGAATCCGCGCCGGATCGACGTGAGGTGCTCCGTATTGCCCGGCGCGGTGCGCGACAGTTCGAGCTGTTCGGCGATGTTGGCGAGGACTTCGTGCGCTTCCTCGATGAAGATCTCGAGGAGTTCGGCGTCGATCTCCGCCGCACTGGGGACGGGGCTAGGCGCCGGGGGAGGCGTCACGGGGGCTGCCGTCGGTACTTCGGGCGGCAGCTCGATCGGTGCGAAGTCGATTTCCGGCGTGGGCGGCGCGGCCGGTTCGAGCGCGGGCTGGAAGTTAAGGTCGGTTTCGGCTTCCTCGATCGCTACGGCCGTCTCGGCTGGCTCGGCCTCGGGTGCGGGAGCCTCGGTCGCCAGGGCTTCGAAGGCCGCAGCCGGTGCCGCGACGGGCTCCTCCCGGGCAGGCGCCGCGGGTGCGGCCGCCTTCGGGGCTGGCGGAGTCTCCTCGGCAAAACGCGGCAGCTCGATCGTGAGGGCCGGTGCCTCTCCGGCAACGGGCGCCTGTCGCGCTCCGGGGTGGAGGAAGCTCTGCAGGGTCGCGGGGCCGTGTTGCAGGGCCTGGACGTAGAAGCCCAGGGCGGACAAGCGCTGCGCGAGTCCCTCGAACTGGCCCGGCGCGGGCTCCGCGTTGGTCGCGGCGAGTTCGGCGACGGCCGTTGCCGCGCCATGCACGAGGGCGATCGCATCGGGGTCGCCGATCAGCGTCAGTGCGCCTTCCACCTGCTTGAGCGGCGTCGCGAGGTTGGCGAGTGGCGCACGCTTCTCCTGGTTGCGGAAGAAATCGTCGAGGATCTGTTCGATCTGCGCGAGGCTCGACAGGATTTCGCGGGCGAGCTGGCCGACCGCCTCGCGTTCCTGCAGGCGACGTGCCGTCTCGACCGTCGGCGAATGCTCGGCCGGTTCGACCGCTTCGCCGCGGGCGACGGCACCGAGGCGGCCGACGGTGTCGGCGACCTGGGTCGAGAAGCCGGTGTCCGGTACCACGCGGTCGAGCGCCCCTTCGGCGAGCAGCAGCGCCGTGGCAACCTCGATGGCGACTTTTTCGTTGTTCTGCAGTGGATCCTTGCGCAGCCAGCGGACGAAGTCGATGAGGGCCTCGAGCAGGCGGTCGAGCGCGGGCCGCCCGAGCTGCGGCGCCTGGGCTGCGAGGTCGGCGAGGCTGCTCGCGAAGCGCGGCAGGGCGGCGGCGTGGCCTTCCGAGAATTCGTCCCAGGCCTGCTTGGTGGCGGCCATCGAGCCTTGCAGCGCCTTGAGCAGCGGGGCGAGCGGGGTGACGCTGACGGTCGAGCCGGCCTCGGGAATCAGGGTCGCCGGATGCCAGGTGTCGCGCACGGCCTGTTGCTGGGGGGTGCGAGCCGGGGCCTGCGCGACCCAGTACAGCAGTTCGCGGACGAAGCGGTCGGGCACGGCGGCCGGCTGGTCAGCCAGGCGCTTGAGCTGGGCGTCGAGTTGCGAGCACAGGCGCTTGACTTCGGGTTGGGGCTGAAGATCGCCGCTGGCCAGGGCTTCGAGGAAGGCCTGCGCGGCGTACCACAGGTTGGTGACCGGGGTGCCGGTATGCAGGACCTCGATGCCCTTGACCGCGTCCAGCATGGCCGACGGGCCGGCCGGGTCCGCGGGCGTGCGCAGCCACTGGAGCAGGCCGCGCTGAAAGAGCGACCGTTGCGCGCGCAGCTGTGCCTGCCGGGCTTCGCCGGCAAGCGCGCTGCTCGCGATGTGGCGGCGCGGCGGGCGCTGCGTGAGATCGGGGAAGAACAGCTCCGCCGGCGAGACGGGATCGGCGCTGCGGATGGCGTTGATTTCCCGGTACAGCGGCAGCAGGCGCAGCGGCTGGTCGGGCGTGCCATGCACGAGCTCTTCGAGGTAGTTCCCCACCGTGGCGAGCGCGCGTCGTGCCAGCGCGACGGTGTCTGCATCGAGGGGGCGCTCGCCGCGGGCAAAGGCGCCCAGCGACAGGTCGAGCGCCGAGGCGAACTGCGTGAGCCCGTCCAGCCCGACGATCGAGAGGGCGCCGCGTACCTGATGCAGATGAGTCTGCGCGAACTGCACGCGGCCGGCTGCGTCGGTCGCGGAAAGTGCCTGTTCGAGCGCTTCGTCGGCCCGTGCGAGGGCGAGGTCGATTTCGTTCTTGACCCACGTGAGCGGGCCCAGATCGAGTTCAGTAGGGTGCGTCATGGCCGGTTCCCGAGCGAGGAGGCGTGCGTCAGACCTTGAAGCCCGATACCGAGCCCTTCAGTTCGACCGCGAGGTCCGCGAGCTGACCGACGGACACCGCGGTCTGGCGCGTGCCGGTCGCGGTCTGTTCGGTAATCGCGAGAATCTCCTTCATCGTTTCCGCCACGCGCGTCGCCGTGGCCGCCTGATGCTGCGTGTCGCTGGAAATCTGTTCGATGAGGCGCGCCGCTTCGGTCGACACCTCGCCGATCTCGGCCAGCGCCTGGCCCGCGGCGTCGGACAGCTGGGCGCCTTCGACCACGTCGCGGGTCGCGTTCTCCATCGAGCCGACGGCGTCCTTGGTGTCGGTCTGAATCGTTTTCACGATGGCCGCGATCTGCTTGGTCGCCTCGGCGGAGCGTTCCGCGAGGCGCTGCACTTCTTCCGCAACGACCGTGAAGCCGCGGCCCGCTTCACCGGCAGAGGCCGCCTGGATCGCGGCGTTGAGCGCGAGCACGTTGGTCTGCTCGGTAATGTCGGAAATCAGTTCGACGATTTCGCCGATCTCCTGCGAGGATTCGCCGAGGCGCTTGATCCGCTTGGAGGTTTCCTGGATCTGCTCGCGGATGCCGTTCATGCCCTTGATGGTGTTTTCCACCGCGCCGGCACCCTTGCGTGCGGATTCCAGCGAGCGGCGTGCCACCTGGGCGGAGCGCAGCGCGCGCTCGGACGACTCCGTCATGGTCCTGGCCATCTGTTCGACGGTGGCGCCGACTTCCTCGATCTCGCGCGACTGGCGTTCGGTTGCGCCGAGCAGTTCGGTGGAGGTCTTCTGCGCCGATTCGGTCGCCTGCGTCACGCGCGTCGCGGCGTCGTTGATGCGCCGCACGAGCACCGAGAGTTCCTCGATGGTGTAGTTGACCGAGTCCGCGATCGCGCCGGTGATGTCTTCCGACACGGTGGTGCGCACGGTGAGGTCGCCGTCCGCGAGGTCGCCCATCTCGTTCATCAGGCGCAGGATGGCCTGCTGCGCGATGTTGCGCTCGCTTTCGGCGGTGCGCTGATGCTGTTCCGCCTCCTGCTGGCGGGCGGCCAGTTCGCGGGTGTTCACCTGCGCCATCCGGCTCAGGGCGAGGAGACCGACGATTGCGGCGAGGGCGATGCCGAGCGTGGCGGGCGTCAGGCCGCCGGTGGTGCTCGAAAGCGTCGCGGACAGGTCGCGCGCGGCGGCCGACAGGGGTTCGGAGGCGCCGAAGATTTCGCTGCCGGCTTTCTTCGCCTGCACGAGGGTCTGGATGTTCTTCAGGATGTCGTCGACGGAGTCCAGCGTCTCGGTCGCGGTCGTCGCGTACTCATGCACGAGCCGGCGGCCTTCGGCGTCGGTGGTGATCGCGCGCAGCTCGTTGATCACGTCGCCCAGCGCCTTGGCATCCTTGCCGAGCGCGAAAGCGGTCTCCGGGTCGATGGCGTTTGCCACGAGCAGTGCATTTGCGTTCTTCGCGATGCGCTGGGGCAGGACGATGCCGCTGGTGGTGGCCGCGATGTCGCGGGCGTTGCCGCCGGCGCGAAGCTGCGCGATCCGCCGGGATTGCTCGAACAGGGCCTCGTTCTGCTGGTTGATCGTGGCGACCTCGCGGTTCAGCACGACGAGGTTCTTTTCCTGGGCGATGAGCTGGTTCGCGAGCTCGGCGGCAGGGCGCCACTTGCCGGCGAGGGCTTCCACCTGCGGCTGGACGTTCGCGGGCGCGGCCGGGAGGTCGCGGCCCTCGATGCTGCCCCCGTTGAGGAGCGCATCGAGCAGGGCGGTGAAGCGGTTCGTGCCCGCGCGCAGCTCGACGAAGGCCTGCTCGTTGCCCTGCAGTGCGAGCTGGGCGGCCTTGGCGATGCGCTGCGAGGTGGTTTCCATTTCGCCGGCGGCAGCGATGTAGGCCGTCGCGTTACCCGATTCGCGGTACTGGTAGTAGAGCAGGCCCAGACCCGCTATGGACGCCAGCGCAAAGACCGTGGCGAGTGCGCCGAACCGGTTGGGGGCGCCCTGGGTCTGCTGCTTGCGGCCCTTGGCTGCCGCCGGCTCGGAACTGCGCCGGGGCGGGGCTGCCTCCATGATCGTGGTGGCGACCGGTGCGCGTTCCGGGTTGGCCTTCTTCTTTACCTTGAAGTTCAGCGTCGGAAGCTTGAGGGCCATGGTGTGTGCTCCGCGAAATCGGATGATGGGTTGCGATGAAGGGCGTATGAAAGGGATCCGGGCGCGCTCACTCGAGGCCGGCCTGGAGGAAGCCGCGGTGCGCGAGCAGCGTCGGGACGTCGAGCTGCAGCCAGTGGTCGTCGCGGGTGTCGAGCATGCGCTCGGTGACCCACGGCCGATCGTCGGCAACGCCGTCCGGGTTGCTGCGGAAGTCGTCCGGGTTGCGCAGTCCCAGGGCGTGCGAGATCAGCAGCGCGCAGTTCGTGCCGTGGCGCGCGCCGACCAGCAGCAGTCGCGCCGGTCCGCCGGGAACGGTCTGCGGACCGTTGTGGAAGGCGGAGAAGTCGACGACGCTGAACAGCGTGCCACGGACGTTGGCGAGGCCGCGAAACCAGTCGTGCGTGAGCGGCACCGCCGCGAGCGGCGGGACGGGCAGGATCTCGCCGCTGTCGGTGAGGTTGACCAGCCAGTTCTCGCGGCCCGCGCGCACGCCCAGCAGGGCGCGGCGGTTGCCGCTCTGTGCCTCGGCGAAGCGCCGCACCAGGTCTTCCTGGAACTCGCGCAGACTGAGTCGCTTGGTCATCGGGCGTCAGCCCAGCGCCTGGATGCGGGCGATCAGGTCATCGGGATTGACGGGCTTGACGAGGTAATCGTGCGCACCCTGGCGCATGCCCCAGATGCGGTCGGTTTCGAGGCCCTTGCTCGTGCACATGATGATCGGGATGCTGCTTGTCGCCTCGTCGCGCGAGATGGTGCGCGTGGCCTGGTAGCCGTTCATGCCGGGCATGACGACGTCCATCAGGATGAGGTCGGGCTTCTCGCTCTTGCTGCGCACGATGGCGTCCTCGCCGCTTTCGGCGGTGACGACCTGGTAACCCTTGGCGGTCAGGAGTTCGGTCAGTGCGAAACGCTCGGTCGGAGAATCGTCGACCACGAGGATTTTCTTGATCGGCATTGCGTTGAGGCTCCAGTCAGTGATTCGTGCCGGCCTTGCGTGCGGCGTGGGTGGCGACCGCCTTGAGGAGGCTGTCCTTGGTGAAGGGCTTGGTGAGGTATTCGTCGGAGCCGACCATGCGGCCGCGCGCGCGGTCGAAGAGGCCGTCCTTGGATGACAGCATGATGACCGGGGTCGCGGCGAGCTGCGCGTTCTTCTTGATCAGCGCGCAGGTCTGGTAGCCGTCGAGGCGCGGCATCATGATGTCGACGAAAATCACGTCGGGACGATGGTCGGCGATCTTCGCAAGGGCGTCGAAGCCGTCTTCGGCAAGCAGCACCTGGCAGCCGGAGTGGGTGAGAAAGATCTCGGCGCTGCGGCGGATCGTGTTGCTGTCGTCGATCACCATCACCTTGAGTCCGGTCAGATCCATGGCATCAATCCTTGCTGGCGGGCCCCGATCGGCGGGAGTCCGAGAATCCTTGTGCTGCAGGAGCGATGCGGCATGTCGTGCGCGCCAGCACGCTGGCATTCCCGCGTGTCGTTCGAGGCGAACCGGGCAGGCTCCGCTTCGATCCGGCGGGGCGCGAGCCACCATTCCGTTGCCATGAGGCGTGCACGGAGACTGCGGGTGCCGTTGCGGGCGACAACGCGCCGACGGAGGTGGCCGACGAGCGCGCGTGCCGGATGCTTCCGGTCTGTGAGCGCGGGTTGGCCATCTGTAAGCATGCTCCGGGCAAATTGGCTGTAAAATTCGCCGCATCTTACCGCATTTTTCCTGCCGTGCCAGAGCACGCGTCTGGCGCAACCGGCAGATTCCGACATGCCTCTCGGTTCCACCGCTGTTCCCCCTGTAGTGCTGTGCTTCGCGACCAGCGACGCCACCGCCGGCGCCGGCCTCCAGTCGGATGTCCTGACGCTGGCGAGCATGGGCTGCCATCCCTTGTCCGTGATCGCCGCGATTTCGGTGCGCGATACACGCGGCGTCGAGGAGCTGCTGGCGCTCGACGCCGATGCGGTCGATGCGCAGGCGCGTGCCCTGCTCGAGGATATCCCCGTGCAGGCCTTCAAGCTGGGTATGGTCGGCAGCGTCGAGAATGTCGCGGCGATCGCCGAAATCCTGTCCGATTATCCCGATGTCCCGCTGGTGCTGGAACCCGCGCTGTCCGTCGTCGATGGCGAGGAGGCCGCCGGGGAGGACATGCTGGCGGCGCTCGCCGAGCTGGTGCTGCCGCATGTGACGGTGCTGGTCGGGAGCCGCAGCGAGGTGTTGCAGCTTGCGGCGATGACGCCGGATGACGAGGGCGAGGAGGGCGAGGAGGGCGAGGACGCGATCGACTCCGACGACTTTGCCGAACTCTTTCCGCCCGTCGCGGACGAGGACGATGCGGACGAGGGCAGCGAAGAAGCCGAGGACGAAGACGACGCCCTGTCGCTTGCCGATGCGATCGCGCGCCTGCTGGGACGCGGCGTCGGGTATGTGCTGCTGACCGGTGTCGGCGAGCCCGGGCAACAGGTCGTCAATGTGCTGGTCGGGCGCGAGGGCGTGGTGCGCACGGATGCCTGGGAACGGCTGGCGGGGCCTTTCCTCGGCGCGGGCGCGACGCTGGCCGCTGCGCTGGTGGGGGCGCTCGCGCATGGCATGACGGTGCCCGAGGCGGTCCGCGAGGCGCAGGAATTCACCTGGCAGGCGCTGTCCAGTGCTTACCGGCCCGGTATGGGAATGGCCATCCCGGACCGCTTCTTCTGGGCGCGGGGGGCGGAGGGCGACGATGCCGAAGCGTGACTGGCCCCTGCGCGGACTGTACCTGGTCACGCCGGATACGGCGGATAGCGCAGCGCTGCTCCAGGTGGTCGAGCGCGCGCTCGCCGGGCGGCCCGCGCTGCTGCAGTACCGCAGCAAGCATGCGGATGCCGCGCTGCGGCGCGAGCAGGCGAGGGCGATCGCCGCGCTGTGCCGGCGCGCCGCGGTGCCCTTCATCGTCAATGACAGCCTCGAACTCGCGCTCGCCGTTGCGGCGGATGGCGTGCATCTCGGGCGCGACGACGGCGACCTGCACGCGGCGCGTGCGGCGCTGGGGCCGGAGCGCATCCTCGGCGTGACGTGCTACAACGAATGGACGCGGGCGGAGGAAGGTGTCGCGGCGGGTGCCGACTACGTCGCCTTCGGGGCGGTGTTCGCGTCCGCGACGAAGCCCGCCGCGGTGCATGCGCCGCTCGAACTGCTGACCCGCGCGCGCCGCGAGCTGCAGCTGCCAGTCGCGGCGATCGGCGGCATCACCCTCGATAATGCCCCGCAGGCGATCGCGGCGGGGGCCGACCTGCTGGCGGTGATTTCCGACGTGTTCGACCATCCCGATCCGGGTGGTCGTGCAGCGGCCTACCGCGCGGCCTTCGGCCTGCCCGGCTGAGCGAGTCGCGCAGGCGCGCTCAGGGGCGTTTTTTCCCGATCCTTTTCTTTTTTTGCCAAATCGACGAGTGCAAACCGACATGACGAGCAAGAACGAAGTCCTCTTCCAGCGTGCCCAGAAAACCATCCCCGGCGGCGTCAATTCGCCCGTGCGGGCTTTCCGCTCGGTCGGCGGGGCGCCGCGCTTCATCGAGCGTGCGCAAGGCGCGCGCGTGTGGGATGCGGACGGCAAGGACTACATCGACTACGTCGGCTCGTGGGGGCCGGCGATCACCGGCCACGCCCATCCGGCCATCGTCGAGGCGGTGCGCGAGGCGGCGCTGCGCGGGTTGTCCTTCGGCGCACCGACCGAGGCCGAGGTCGAGATGGCCGAGCTGATCTGCGAGCTGATGCCGTCGATCGACATGGTGCGGCTGGTGAGTTCGGGCACCGAGGCGACGATGAGCGCGATCCGTCTCGCGCGCGGCTTCACCGGGCGCGACGCGATCGTCAAGTTCGAGGGCTGCTACCACGGCCACGCCGACAGCCTGCTGGTGAAGGCCGGCTCGGGCCTGCTGACCTTCGGCAACCCGTCCTCGGGCGGCGTGCCGGCGGACTTCGCGAAGCACACGATCGTGCTCGACTACAACGACCTCGGCCAGGTCGAGGACGCCTTCAAGGCGCGCGGCAACGAGATCGCTGCGGTGATCGTCGAGGCGGTCGCGGGCAACATGAACCTGATCAAGCCGCAGCCGGGCTTCCTCGAGGGCCTGCGCGCGCTGTGTACGCGGTACGGCGCGGTGCTGATCTTCGACGAGGTGATGACCGGCTTCCGCGTCGGGGCGCAGGGTGTGCAGGGCCTCTACGGCATCACGCCGGATCTGACGACGCTGGGCAAGGTGATCGGCGGCGGCATGCCGGTGGGCGCCTTCGGCGGCCGGCGCGACATCATGAACCACATCGCGCCGCTGGGGGCGGTGTACCAGGCCGGCACGCTGTCGGGCAGCCCGGTGGCGGTCGCGGCGGGCCTCGCGTCGCTGAAGCTCGTGCGCGAGCCGGGCTTCTATGACAATCTCGCCGCGCGGGCGAGCCAGCTCGTCGACGGCCTGTCGGCTGCCGCGCGCGATGCCGGCGTGACGTTCTGCGCCGATTCGGTGGGCGGCATGTTCGGCCTCTATTTCGCGCCGCGCGTGCCGCGTTCCTACACGGAGGTGATGGCTTCCGACCGCGACACCTTCAACCGCTTCTTCCACGCGATGCTGGAGGCCGGCCATTACTTCGCACCCTCGGCGTTCGAGGCGGGCTTCGTGTCGGCGGCGCATACCGCGGCGGATGTGGACGCGACGATTGCCGCGGCGCAGAAGGCGTTTGCAGCGCTGCGCTGAGCGAGGGGGCAGGCCGGAAGGCACGAAGGGGCGCCGTGGCGCCCCTTTTCATTTTTGATCGGCTGGCGTCGCCGTTACAGCAGGAACAGCGTCGCGAGACCGAGGAAGATGAAGAAGCCGCCCGAGTCGGTGAGGGCGGTGATCAGTACCGAGCTGCCGAGTGCCGGATCGGCGCCGACGCGCAGGCGCACCATGGGGATCAGCACGCCGGCGCAGGAGGCGAGCAGCAGGTTCAGCGTCATCGCGGCCGTCATCACCATGCCGAGCGAGGCGCTGCCGTAGAGCGCCCACGAGAGGAGTCCGAGCAGCCCGCCCCACACCAGGCCGTTGACGACGGCAACGCCCATTTCCTTGCGCATCAGGCGCTGCATCGCGGACGGTTCGACCTGGCCCATCGCGATCGCGCGCACGATCATCGTGATGGTCTGGTTGCCCGAGTTGCCGCCGATGCCGGCGACGATGGGCATCAGTGCGGCCAGCGCGACGAGCTTCTCGATCGAGCCTTCGAAGGCGCCGATCACGCGCGAGGCGATGAAGGCGGTGACGAGGTTGATCGCCAGCCACGCCCAGCGGTTCCGCACCGAGTCCCACACCGAGGCGAAGATGTCCTCCTCCTCGCGCAGACCGGCGTGGCTGAGGATCTCGTGCTCGGATTCCTCGCGGATGTAATCGACGACGTCGGCGACCGTGAGGCGGCCGACGACGCGCTTTTCGGCGTCCACGACCGGCGCGGACACGAGGTCGTAGCGCTCGAACGCCTGGGCTGCGTCGTCGGCTTCGTCCTCGGGTTCGAAGCTGATGACGTTTTCCTTGTGCATGACCTCGCCGACGACCATCTCGGGGTCGTTGATGAGCAGCGATTCCAGCGTCAGGATGCCTTTCAGGTGGTCTTCGCGGTCGATCACGAAGAGCTTGTCGGTGTGGTCCGGCAGTTCGTCGAAGCGGCGCAGGTAGCGCAGCACGACCTCGAGCGTGACGTCCTCGCGGACCGTCACCATGTCGAAGTCCATCAGCGCGCCGACCGAATCCTCCGGGAAGGACATCGCCGCGCGCAGCTGTTCGCGTTCCTCGCTGTCGAGCGACTGGAACACATCCAGCATGACCTCGGGCGGCAGGTCGGGCGCGAGGTCGGCAAGCTCGTCGGCATCGAGGGTTTCCGCCGCGGCCTTGAGTTCGTGCGGGTCCATCGTCTCGATGAGGGACTCGCGCACCGCGTCGGAGACTTCCAGCAGGATGTCGCCGTCGCGCTCGGCCTTGACCAGGTCCCACACGAACAGGCGGTCCCCGAGCGGCAGCGCCTCGAGGACGTAGGCGATGTCCGCGGGGTGCAGCGCGTCGAGCTTGCCCTGCAGCTCGGCGACATGCTGCTTGTGGACGAGGTTCTCCACCAGCTCGTGGCGGGGCATGTCCTGCCGATGGACGAGGTCTTCCACCACCTTGTGGCGTGCGAGCAGCTCCTGCACTTCGCGCAGGTGCTGCTGGATGTCGTCCGGGTGGCGTTCGTCCTGCTCGCTCATCGGGCGCCTCCGGGTGGTGTGGGTGGGATCGGTCGTAAGGCGCGAATTCTACGGACTTCGCGCTGCTCTTGCGACCCCGGAAAACCGAAAATGTTGCAATGCGGCACCCTGCCGGGGCGCGCGGCGGCGTCGGGTGCGTTCAGGGAACCTGCGCGTAGGCCATGCGCCCGCGGATGCGCGCGGCATGGGCGGCGAGGCGGGGGCCGAACTGTTTCTCGTACTTGCGCGGATTGGGCAGCATCACCGCGAGGTGGGCGGCCTCGTCAGCGCCCAGCCGGCTCGCCGGAACGCCGTAGTAGCGCCGCGCGGCGGCCTCGCAGCCGAAGATGCCGGTGCCCCATTCGACGACGTTCAGATAGACCTCGAGGATGCGGCGCTTGCTCCACACCGCCTCGATCATCACGGTGATGACGGCTTCCTGCGCCTTGCGGAAGTAGCTGCGCGTGGGCGACAGGAACAGGTTCTTCGCCAGCTGCTGGCTGATCGTCGAGCCACCGGCGACCGCGCGGCCCTTGCGCTGGTTCTTCTCCAGCGCGCGCTGGATGCCTTCCCAGTCGAAACCTTCGTGGTCGATGAAGCTGTCGTCCTCGGCGGCGATCACCGCGCGCTTGAGGTGGATGGAAATGCGCTCGTAGGGCACCCACTCGTGGCGCAGTTCGGCGTTGGGGCGCTTCTCCTGCAGCTCGTCGCGGCGGATGTCCATGAAGCTGGTGCTCGACGGGTTGAAGTGGCTCCACCACAGCACGAGGGTGAAGATCCACAGCTGGTACAGCAGCAGGAGCGCGAGGAGTGCCGCGCACACCCAGCCGATGCGCCGCAACGCCGTCTTCATTTGCCCAGCTGTCGTCGCAGCTCGGCGAGGACCGGTGCGGTCTCGGGGCGCACACCGCGCCACAGCAGGAAGCTTTCGGCGGCCTGCTCGACGAGCATGCCGAGGCCGTCGGCGAGCTGCGTCGCGCCGTCGCGACGGGCTGTGACGAGGAAGGGGGTGTCGCCACGGCCGTACATCATGTCGTAGGCGAGCGCGCCGGGGGCGTACAGGCCGGGCGGCAGCGGCGGGGCTTGGTCGGCGAGGCTGGCGGCGGTCGCGTTGATGACGACGTCGAACTGCGCCCCGGCGAGCTCGGCGAAGCCGCTGGCGGCGAGCGGCGTGTTACCGGCGGCCGCGGCGAACTCGGCGGCGAGGGCTTCGGCGCGCGACACGGTGCGGTTGGCGAGCATGAGGCGGGCGGGGCCGGCCGAGAGCAGGGGCAGCAACGCGCCGCGCGCGGCGCCGCCCGCCCCGAGCAGCAGGACGCGGCGGCCGGCGAGCGGGCAGTCGAGGTTGTGCGTGAGGTCGCGCACGAGGCCGGCGCCGTCGGTGTTGTCGCCGTAGATGCCTTCGGCGTCGAACATGAGCGTGTTCACGGCGCCGGCGGCCTGCGCGCGCGGCGAGCGGCGCGCGGCGAGCGCGAAGGCTTCGAGCTTGAACGGGACCGTGACATTGCAGCCGCGCCCGCCGGCCGTGCGGAATTCGGCGACCGTCGCGGCGAAGCCGTCGAGCGGCGCGAGCAGCGCCGCGTAGGTGAGGGTCTGGCCGGTCTGCGCGGCGAAGGCCGCGTGGATGACCGGGGACTTGCTGTGGGCGACGGGGTTGCCGATGACGGCGTAGCGGTCCATGGGCGGGTCTATTGGGCGGTGAGCCGGTCGGCGTTGGTAAAGGTCCAGGTGCGGACGATCTCGACGATGTCGGTGTCGGCGCGGATGCTGTCGGGGAAGGGGGCGAACGGGCCGGCGAGCTTGACGATGCGGAGAGCGGCCTCGTCGAGCACTTTTTCGCCGGACGAGCGCTGGATTTCGACGCGTTCGACCGAGCCGTCGGCCTTGATCGCGACGTACAGCAGGAGGCTACCGTACAGCCGGCCGCGCGCGGCGTCGGGGTAGTTGAGTGTGCCGACGCGCTCGATCTTCTGGCGCCAGTCCTCGACGTACTGCGCGAAGCGGTATTCCTTCGCGCGCGCCGCAGTGATCGGGGTCTTGCGCGGACGTTTCGCGTATTCTTGGAGCTTGCGATCGATCTCGGCTTCGAGGCGCGCCGCGGCGGCGACGCTGTCGAGCAGGTCGAGGCCCGTAGGCCGGGGTTGGACCGCGGCCGGGTCGGGCTGCTGCACGGCGGCCTGGGTCGGCACGGCGGATTTCGGCGCCGTCATGACCTCCGAGTGGGCGGCGCTGCGCTCCGCGGTGCGCTTCTTCGCCTCGACGAGCGCATCGCCTTCACGCTTCGAGGGCTGGGGCGGAAGGGGCGATTTCGGCCGCGCGTCCTGTTCGCTGGTGCCGCCGCCGTCGAGGTTGGCCTGCGCCAGCACCTCGGCCTTTTGCGGGGCGCGGGCGTGGCGGGCATTTACGAGCACCACTTCCAGCCCGCGGTCGGGTTCGCGCGGCCGCGGCCCGAGATCCATCGTGAAGCCGATCGACAGCGCCAGCGCATGGATGGCGAGGGAGACCAGGAAGGCGACCGCGAGCAGCGAATCGCCCTGCAGCAGGGTGGCGCGGCGGCCGGTGGCGGGCGAACGCGACGGCGTGCCGGTCGGGGTGCGGGGAGAAGGAGCGTTCATGCGATCCATGCCGCCCTGCGCTCAGTTGCCCTCGAGGGCCGCGTCCGCAGCTTCCTGGGGATCGGGCTCGGCCAGCATCGTGACGAAGCGCGCGCTGATGTCGACGTCGAGCAGGTCGCTGTGTTCGACCGTCAGGCGCACGTGCGTGCCCGGCAGCATCACCGGCAGCGAGGGCACCTTGACCATCAGCGGGATCGCGTCGAGGCGCACGAGGTTGTCGCGCAGCACCTTGCCGTCGACGGTGATGCCGGGCTGCTGGCGCAGCCAGCGCAGGCACCAGTAGCGTTCCATCTGGCGCTGGAAGTCGGCGTAGGCGGCGTAGGTGACGTCGAAGTCGCGCATCGCGGCCATCAGGTCGGCCGACTTCGGCGCGAACGCGGGCGCCTCGTCGCGCAGCACGGAGACGATCTGCCACTGGTTGATCATGTCCACGTAGCGGCGCAGCGGCGAACTCGACCACGCGTAGCAGTCCACGCCGAGCCCGTCGTGCGGGCCGGCAGCGGTCGACATGCGCACCTTGCCGCCGCTCTGCACGCGGTACAGGCCGGGGATGCCGGCTTCGTCGAGCAACTTGCCCCAGGTGGAGTTCGCCAGGATCATCAGCTCGGCGACCAGCTTGTCGAGCGGCGAGCCGCGCTTGCGCTGCGAGATGGTGACGTAGCCGGCGCCGTCCCCGGTGTGCGTCTGCCAGTCGACGTAGAAGCTGAAGTCGATCTGGTTGCGGTTGTCCTCGGCCTTGCCGCGGCCGGCCTCGAGGACGTTGGCGAGGTCCCACAGCAGCGTGAGCTCGCGTTTCCATTCGAAGTCGGGGCCGCCGGAATGGTCGTGCAGCACCTGCTCGTTGAAGAACGGCTCGATGTCGTGATGGCGCAGGTTCGCGACGATGGGCACGCGCTCGACGACGGTCTCGTGGCGCTGGACCGCGAGCGCCGCGGTGACGTCGAGATACAGCGACACCGCGGGGCAGTCGCGCCCGGCCGCGAGCGTGAAGGTCTCGACGACCGCATCGGGCAGCATCGTGATCTTGTTGCCCGGCATGTACACGGTCGACAGGCGCCGGCGCGCGATCGCGTCGAGCGAGGAGCCGCGCGCGAAGCCGAGCGCGGGCGCGGCGATGTGGATGCCGATGCGCCAGCCGCCGCCTGCGCGCGGCGTCACCGAGAAGGCGTCGTCGATCTCGGTCGTCGTCGCGTCGTCGATCGAGAACGCGGCGACCTGCGCGAGCGGCAGGTCGGGCGGGTCGATCGGGGTGTCGAAGGCGGGGAAGGTCGTGCCGTCCTCGAAGTATTCGAACAGGAAGCGGTTGTAATGGAAGTCGTAGCTCGATTCCAGCGCGCCGCACTTGAGCAGCAGGCGCGGTGCGGACAGGCCGGTGTCCACGCAGGCGGCCTCGAAGGCCTTGGTCTCGACGCGGTTGCGGTCGGGGCGGTAGAGGAGCTGCGGCAGCATCGCGGCGATCTCGGGCGGCATGCGGCCGTCGACGAGTTCGGCGCGCATGCGTTCGATCGCCTCGGCCTGCTGGCGCTTCTTCTCCAGGCCGGCGAGGGCGGCCTGCAGGATGTCGGCGGGCGCCTTGCGGAAGCGGCCGCGCCCCTTACGGTGGAAATACATGGGGGCCGAGTGCAGGCGCAGAAGGATGCTCGCGGACTCGACGGCGTTCGGCACGTGGCCGTGGTACTCGGCGGCGAAGTCGTCGAAGGCGAACTCGTCGTCGCTGCAGACTTCCCACAGGAAGGCGGTGTCGAGCTCCTCGGCGCCGGCTTCGGCGCGGTTCAGCAGCTCGCCCGGCGCGGGCTCGCGAAAGCGCATCAGCACGTGGCTGCTTTTCAGCTTCACGCGCTTGCCGTGGGACGTCTCGACCTGCAGCGAGGAATCGTTATCAGCGAGGATGGTGCCGGCCTTGAAGGCCCCATCCTCTTCGAACAGCACGAACATCGGAACCGCCTTACTAGAGCAAGCCCGACAGTTTAAAGGATTCGCTCGCCGGGCGCTGAGGGCTGCGGCACGGCGGTCGGCCCGACGGCCGATCAGCGTTCGACGGCGGGGCTGATGGCGGGGAGGCGGCTCGCGCGCAGCATGTCCACCGAGTAGACCGCGAGCGCCGCCCAGATCAGCGCGAAACCGGCGAACTGGCCGGCGTCGAAGGGTTCGTGGAAGACGAAGACCGCGAGCAGGAAATTGAGGCTGGGCGCGAGGTATTGCAGGAATCCGACCATCGATAGCGGCAGGCGTTGTGCGCCGATCGCGAACAGCATCAGCGGCACGGCGGTGAACACGCCGGCGAGCGGCAGCAGTGCGTCGGTCAGGAGGTCCGTGCCGAAGTGCAGCGTGCCACGGCTCGCGAGCCAGGCCAGCCAGCCGATCGCGAGCGGCGCGGTGACCAGCGTCTCGACGAAGAGGCCGTTGATCGCATCGACCGGGGCGCGCTTGCGCAGCAGGCCGTACAGGCCGAAGGTGCCGGCGAGGAAGAGCGCGATCCACGGCAGCGTGCCGACCTGCCACACGCGCCACGCGACGCCCGCGCAGGCAAGGGCGACGGCGGCCTGCTGCAGCGGGCGCAGGCGTTCGCCGAGCACGAGGCGGCCGAGCAGGATGCTCACCAGCGGATTGATGAAGTAGCCGAGGCTGGCTTCGAGCAGCTTGTCGGCGGAGATCGCCCACACGAAGACCAGCCAGTTGCTGCCGGTGAGCGAGGCCGACAGCGCCAGCAGGCCGATCAGGCGCGGTTGGGCGGCGAGGCGGCGCAGGCCGTCGAAGCCGCGCCACAGCGCGAGCAGTGCGAAGAGGAAGACGACCGACCACAGCACGCGGTGGGCGACGATCTCGCCGGGAGAAACGCTGCCGACCGCCTTGAAGTAGAGCGGCATCAGCCCCCACATGGTGAAGGCGATCAGCGTCGCGATGACGCCTTGGCGGCGCCGTTGTGCGTCGGAGGCGGTCATGCGCGCGCGCTCGCGACGAGTGCGAGGGCGTCGACGGCGTAGCCGCCGTCCGCGCTGCGGTGGCTTTCGAGGTCGGCCGCGACGGCGGCACGCAGGGCGTCCTGGGTGGCCCCGGGCAGGCGCGAGAGCGCTTCGGCTGCGCCGCCGGCGAGATCGAGGAAGGCCTGCCAGTAGCTGTCGGCGTCGGGAAAGTGGCAGCGGAAGGGGCAGGGGGCGATGCGCACGTCCGAGAAGCCCGCCTCGGTGAGGGCGGCCGTCAGCGTGGCGGCGTCGCCGAAGCGGAACACCGAGGGGCGGGCGACCTTGGGGGGCGGGAGCAGCCGGGCGATGCAGTCCTGCGCGCACGCGAGCAGCGGCACGGCCTCGCGCGGGCCCCACACCGACAGCGCGATCCGCCCGCCCGGGCGCAGCACGCGGCGCATCTCGGCGAGCGCCAGTGGCGGGTGCGGGGACATGAAGAGGGCGAGACCGGCGAGCACGCGGTCGAAGCTCGCGTCGGGCAGGCACAGGTGTTCGGCATCGGCGGCGGTGAAGGCGAGGGCTTCGGTCCGGTCTTCGACGGCAGCGCGGCGGGCGCCTTCGGCGAGCATGCCTTCGGCGATGTCGCTCGCGAGCACCCAGCCGCCGGGGGTGACGCGCGCGGCGGCATCGCGGGCGAGCAGTCCCGGGCCGCTCGCGAGATCGAGTACGTGCTGGCCCGGCGCGAGCTCCGCTGCGTCGAGCAGGGCGGCGGCGAGGTCGGCACGCAGGTGGGCGCCTTCGGCATAGCGGGCGGCGATGCGGTTGAAGCCGGCGCGCTCCATCGCCTTGAAGCGGCGCGCGTCGAAGCCTGCGCTGACGCTCATCGTGCCGCGAGCCCGGCGAAGGCGATCACGTCGTCGAGATAGTCGGTCCAGCGCGAGAAGCCGTGGTCGCCGCCTTCGAGCACCGTTTGCCGCGCGCCGGCGTACTTCGCGACCGCGTCGCGGTAGTCCAGCACTTCGTCGCCGGTCTCGACCATCAGCCAGAAGTTGTGCGGGCGGGTGATCGTCGCGACGTCCATCGCCCGCAGCTGGGCGATGTACTCGGCCTTGAAGTCGAAGATTTCGCCGGTGTAGATGCTGGTCTGCGGGCCGATATAGGCTTCCAGCGACAGGGGCGCGACGACCGCCGGGTTTACCAGCACGGACTTGAGGTCGTGTTTCTCGGCGAGGTGCGTCGCGTAGTAGCCGCCCAGCGAGCTGCCGACCAGCGTCGGCGCGAGGGCGGGGCGTTCCGCGCGGCAGCGGGCGAGCCGGCGTTCGGCGAGCGCGATCGCGGCGTCCGGCTCGGGCGGCAGCTGCTCGCACCAGAATTCGTCGGCGAGCCCTTTTTCAGCGACGCGGCGTTGCAGCGCCTGCGCCTTGATCGAAGCGGGAGCCGAGCGGAAACCGTGCAGGTAGATGATCATTGCGTATGCGGGAACGGGGCCGGACTTCGCAGTGTAACCGCGATCGGACGGTCAGACCTCGCTCCACGCGACGAGGCCGAATTTCCACGTCGCCAGCACGATGATGCCGAAGGCGATGCGGTACCACGCGAAAGCGATGAACGTGTGGTTGGAAACGAAGCGGATGAAGGTCTTCACTGCCCACATCGCGGCGATGAAGGAGGCGACGAAGCCGACGGCGAAGACCGGCAGGTCGCCCGCATGGAGCATGTCGCGGGCCTTGTAGAGGTCGTAGGCGGTCGCCGCGAACATCGTCGGGATCGCGAGGAAGAACGAGAACTCCGTCGCGGTCTTGCGCGACAGGCCGAACACCAGCCCGCCCATGATCGTCGCCCCCGAGCGCGAGGTGCCGGGAATCATCGCCAGCGCCTGCGCGAAGCCGACCTTGAGGGCGTCGGGCCAGCGCATCTCCTCGACGGCATTGATGCGCGGCTGGTAGCTGCGCTTTTCCAGCCACAGGATCACGAAGCCGCCGACGATCAGCGCGGTGGCGACGGTGAGCGGATTGAAGAGCAGCGCCTTGATTTTGGAATGGAACATCACGCCCAGCACCGCCGCGGGCAGGAAGCCGACGATCAGCATGGCGACGAAGCGCTGCGCGGCGGGACTGCTCGCGACGCCGCTCGCGACCTGCGTCAGCCGTTCGCGGTAATCCCAGCACACCGCGAGGATGGCCGCGAGCTGGATGACGATCTTGAATACCTTGCTCGCCTCGTCGTTGTAGCCGAGCAGGTCGCCGAAGATGATGAGGTGGCCGGTGGAGGAGATCGGCAGGAATTCGGTGAGGCCTTCGATGATGCCGAGAATCAGTGCGACGAGGTATTGGGGCAGGTCCATGGATCCGGGATGGGGGAATTCAGGCGAAAGCGGGCATGATACCCGCCAGCCGTGGCGTGAAAGTTAAATTGCATTCAGTTGCGACTTGCGGTGCGCGCCGCTCAGGGCGCCGTGAGCGCTTCGAGTTCGCCGAGCCAGCGGATGGCCGCCTCACGATGCGTGCCGCACATCTGCGGGCTGGGGGCGAGGCTGCCGCACACGGCCGGGCGACGCGGGTCGCCGAACAGGCGGCAGCGGTCGGCCTCGTCGAGCTGGACGCAGCGCACGCCGGCAGGCTTGCCGCCTTCCATCCCGGGGATGGGGCTGGAGATCGAGGGGGCGATGCAGCAGGCTGCGCAGGCGGGGCGACACTCCATCGTTCAGTTCTGCGCGGGCAGCTCGTGCCACCACGCGAGGATGTCGTCCACCTTGGGGTCGAGCAGGGCCGTGGCGCCGCCGGTGAAATGGCGCCACTCATCGAGGAAGCGTTCGCCGACCGCGGTAATGACCGGTACGCCGCTCGTCACGGCCATCGCCATTTCCGCGCGCAGGCCCGAGCCGCTCGCTTCCTGTGCGCCGAACTTGTTGATGAACACCAGTTCCGCCCCGCGTTCGAGCGCGCCGCGCACCGCCACCGCGGCATGGGCGAGCGCGTCCGGATCGAGCCGGCACGCCTCCGAGCCGCTGCCGAGGTCCTGCGACAGGGGAAAACGCTCGCCCGTCGCAAGGTCCTCGAGTTCCATGCCGCAGGGGTCGTTGATCGTCGTCGGGATGTCGTGCTGCAGGATGCCGCCGAGTTGCACGCCCTCGCCGGCCAGTGCGCGTGCGGCCTCGAGAAGCACCGGCTCGATGTGGTCGGTGGGGCGATAGACGATGGCTGCAATCGGCAAAGGCTGGTCGGTGGTCATGGCGGCGGCACAGGTGGGCGATCCGCCATTGTCTCACCGCGCAGCGTTCGGGTGAAACAGGAGACTTCCGGGCCCCTTGCGGGGCCCCCGTCAGTAGCCGCCTCCCTCTCTCTCTTTCCCATCTCTCTCTCC
>NZ_WTVN01000035.1 GCF_012910905.1 Aromatoleum toluvorans | reverse complement strand
ACCTTCGCCAATGCCCGCAGCGGCGCGCGCCTCGGCGCTGATGCGCCCGTGCGTGGTCGACGCCGGGTGAGTGATGGTGGTTTTCGTGTCACCCAGATTTGCCGTGATCGACATCATGCGCGTTGATCGTCAACGAACAGCACCGGCTGCGCCGCCTCGTCGAGTCCCTCGGGCTGCCGGCGGCGCCGGACTCCTGCGAGGGGGCCGATCTGGACGCACGCCTCGCGTCGCTGGCGGGCCGGCTCGCGCGCGAGTGGATGATCGAGGTGTCGGTCCGATCGACGCTGGCCCGCCCCCTGCCGGAGAAGCTCGAGCTGGAACTGCTCCACATCGTCAGCGAAGGCGTCGCCAACGCCGCGCGGCACGGCGGGGCGTCCCACATGCGGGTCGAAGTGCGTGCCGAGGACGAGGCCCTGCGCATCATCATCGCGGACGACGGCACGGGCTTTCCTTTCCGTGGCTACTACGACGGCTGCGACCTGTGCCGCGAAGCGCTCGGCCCGCGCTCGCTCAGCGCGCGCGTGGGCGCCCTGGGCGGGCGTCTCGGCATCCACTCGACGGACGAGGGCGCGCGCGTCGAAATCCGGATTCCCCTCGTCCCCCTGCGGACCGTTGCGGACGCGGAGGATCATCCAAGGATATAGCGCGGATCCATCGTCCGATCGCTTCGGGATTCCGTGCCAAGGCATATGCTTAGTCTGCACCGGTACTCCTGCCCGCCCGGCCTTCGCCGATTTGCCGAGAACTCCCATCATGAGTATCGAAGTCATGCTGGTGGATGATCACCCCATCGTGCTCGATGGGCTCTCGTGCCTGCTGCGCGCCGAGCCCGACATCGAGGTGGTCGCGCGCTGCACCGACGGCGGTGAGGCGCTGCGCCTCGCCCGCAACAGGCATCCGGACGTGATCGTCCTCGATCTCAAGATGGGTGGGACGGACGGGCTCGAGGTCCTGCGGCAGGTGCGCTCGGAGGCGCTGCGCAGCCGCGTCGTGATCTTCACCGCGGCGATCAGCGAGGAACTGCTGCTCCAGGTCATGCGCCTGGACGCGGAGGGAATCGTGCTCAAGGAGATGGGCTCCGAGTTCATCGTGCGGGCGATTCGCAAGGTGCACGCCGGCGGGCGATGGATCGAGACCCGTTCGATCGGCACTGCGCTCGGCCACCTGCTCGACGGCGATGCACGCGCGAGGCCGATCAACGAGCTTCTCTCCAGCCGCGAGGAGGCGGTCGTGCGCCTGCTCATGAGCGGGCTGCGCAACCAGGAGATCGCCGAGCGGCTCTTCATCAGCGAAGGCACGGTCAAGACGCATCTCCACCGGATCTACGAGAAGCTCGAGGTCCGCAGCCGCCTCGAGCTCGTCACCTACGCCCGCACCCACGGCCTCGGCTGAGTGCGGACGTGCATCGGCGATGACGCCCGTCCGTCGTCCGATGGAGCGGAAAAGCTAGCCGTCGGCGGGCGGCGAATCCATCGATCCGCAGAGTTCCCCTGTCAGGACCAATGCATATATTGCAGATGAGGCCCGCGGCATTGTGCCGCCAGTCCTCGATGCAGAGCGCTCGAGCGGAGGCCTCGCGAGGGCGCCATGAGGGACGGAACGTCCCGGCCGACGGCGGAACAGCGCATCGGCGGCCGGCGCCGGGAGGGGGCGTGTCCGTTCGCGACCAACCAGAAAAGGATCGGAGGTCATGATGATTGCACTGGTATCCACACAGCAGCGTTCCGCCCTGGCCGTCGCACGGCTTGCACGCACGAGCCTGGCAGGACTTGCGCTCGCCGGCGCCGCGATCGCACCGGTGGTCGCGATGGAAGTCACGTCCAACATCAGCGTGCCCGGCACCTTGCAGCTTTCCGTCACGGGCGACTGCAGCAACACGGGGCCGGTGATTACCCTGGGGCCGACGATCACGCTGCACGACGTCCCGGTCACGGTGGTTTTCGACGGCGGCGGCGACCACGACGCAACGGTGCACAACCAGGTCGATCTGCACCTGACGCTTGCCGACGGGCCGATCGTGTTGCCGAAGCAGGGCGCAGCCCCCAACGGCGTGACGGGCAACCCCCGGGTCAGCGTTTACGTGAATGGAAACCTGATAATGGGGCCGGTGCGCTGCAACAAGCTGTGAGGTGATCCCTAAGCGGCCTCCTTCTTGCGCCGGTGCCGTGCGGACACCGGGGCACGAGGGGGACGGGCCGCCCGCGCAAAGGGGCAGCATCCCCCCGGGGGACTACTCGAGAACACCAAAAAAAACGCCCGGACCCTGAGGTCCGGGCGTTTCCTCCCCGTCACCTGCAGACTGCCCGCAGGGGCCGCGCCTGGTGCTACTTGAGCGGCGTCAGGACGACGCTGCCGTTGGAGGTGGTGGTCTTGATCCGGGTCGTGCCGGCGGGCAGGGCGGTCAGGCCGAGCTTCTCGATCGTCCAGGTGCCGTCCGGCAGGGGGGTGGTGCTGCCCACCACGCCGAAGGTGGCGCCCACCGCATTGGCATACTCGGAAGTGATCGTCTGTCCTGCCACCGGGGTGAGGGTACCCACTACCCGCAGCCGGCTCAGGCGGGGCACGAAGCGGGCCGACTGGACCGACAGGGTCTCCGCCGCCGCCACCCGCACCGTCACCGTCGCCGGGCTGGACAGGGTGCCTGCCGCGTCCTGGGCCTGGTAGGTGAAGGTGTAGGTGCCCACCGCCGGCGCGGTGAAGGTCACCACGCCGCCCGCCACGGTAAGGGTGGCCCCGGCCGGGACGGGCGGGCTCACGTTCGCCGCGACCACGATGTCCGCTGTTCCGTCGGGATCGGTGTCGTTGGCCAGCACGTTGATCGCCTGGGGCACGTTCACCAGCGCGTTGGCCGTGTCGGCCACCGCGACCGGCGGATCATTCACCGGGGTGATGTTGAGCACCACGTTGCCGGTGTTGGAGACCACCGTGCCCGTGGTCACCGTGTAGGTGAAGGCGTCGGTGCCGCTGGCGTTGAGCTTGGGCGTGTAGGTCACCGTCCCGTCCACGTTCGCAACCGCGGTCCCGAAGTGGGGGGGCGATGCGATGCTCACCTTGCCGCCCACGGCGTTGGTGTCGTTGGCGAGCACCGCGAGCGTCTGGGGCGGCGCATCCTCGAGGAAGGTGTAGCCGTCGTTCACCGCCACCGGCACGCCCGCCGGGGCGGCGCCGGTGGCCGCGCCGATGGTCACCCGGGCGTCATTCACCCCGAAGGCGCTGGAGAGCACCCGCCCGATGTCCGGCGGGGCAATCCTCGCCGGCATCACCAGGCTGCCGTTTACCAGGTCGCCGCGGAAGCTGCCGAAGGCGAGGCTCAGGGTGGGCGGCACCAGCGTGTCGGAGGACGCCGCAGCCACGGTCAGGGAGCCGGCCGCCGGATCGTAGTGGGCCTGGCTGATGGTGATCTCATCGCTCACCTGATGGGCGTAATAGGCCGGAACGATGTTGCCGAGCTGGTCCCGCGCCGCCGCGTCCTTGACGCACACCCCGGCGGGAATGGCAGCCGGCTTGGCCTGGCCCCAGTGGTGGGCACCGTCGGCGAACATGATGCTCTCGGTGGCCCCCACGGGCGCCGTATAGGGCGGCAGGACGATCCCCAGGGCATTGACCACGCCGCCGCACGGTGCGTCGAAGAAGCTGAGTTGCGGCTGCACCGCCGGAGGCGTGGGCTGGGTCGGCAGGCGCGACTGGGTGGTCGGCCGGGCCTGCGCGAAGACATCCAGCTTGTTGCCCGCGGCGCTGCGGGCGTAGCTCGCCCGGTCGACCCGCACCTGCCCGGGGATGCCGCCGGTGTAGATGCGGCCCTGGAGGGTGAAGTCGGTGGTCTCGATGTAATCGATCCCCGGTCCGCCGATGCCGGAGCCCGCCGGTCCCTCGATGCGGAAGATGTTGTGGTTGCGCAGCGTTCCGGTGGAATCCACGACGTCCGGCAGGGCGCTGCCCGTGACAGGCCCCCGGCGCAAGGGATCGGCGATGTACTGCTTGCCCGGCACCGGTCCGCTCACCGCCGGCAGTTCCGCGCCTCCCGGAGTCGCCGAGGGCAGCAGGAAGGGACCCATGCGGGAGCTGAGCGCGCAGCTGAAGTCCTCCACGCAGATGAAGCCCACGTCGTCGGTGAAGAAGATCCGCTCGCCCGCGACGCCGTCCAGGAGCTCCTCGCCGTAGGGGTGGATGATCCGGTACTTGCCGGTTACCGGCACGGTGGTGATCTTGACCCGGATGCGGGCGAAGGCGATGTGGTCGCCGGGGGCCGGGGCGCCGCCGGCGAAGCCGGCTTCCACGCCGAGGATCAGGCTCCCGGCGCCGCCGTTGGCGAGCTTCACCCCCGCGTCACCGGAGAAGAAGAAGTGCTCCGGCGCGAAGGCGTTGGGGAAGGCTTCCGGCAGGTTCGGCACGTCGGCCGCCAACAGCCGGCACCAGCCGCCGGAGAGCTCCGCGGCGTTCTGCGGGTCGCAGAACTCCAGGGTGAGGCCGGTGGTGTCCTGGTACCAGGCGGGAAAGCCGCCGACGGTGGGGGCGATGCTGGCAGGCCCGACGCGCTCGAGGACGGCGTGGGCGGAGAAGCTGCAGGCCAGGGACACCATTGCGGCAATCAGCTTGAGTTTTTGCGTTTTCATAATTGTGGCTCCTGAGGGCGGATTGGTCCGTGGGTCCCGTTACTTGAGGGCGAGGGGGGCGGTCTTGACCGTGCCGTTGTTGGTGGTGGCCTTGAGGGCAGTTGCCCCCGCGGGCCGGGCGATCAGCGGTTTGATCGCCCAGTTCCCCGCGCCGTCCACCGCCACGGTGCCTGCGAGGCCCAGCACGGTGCCCGCGGCATCGGCGAACTCCACCGTGACCGTCTGGCTGGCGGCGGGCAGGATGCTGCCCGAGGCGATGAGCTGGCCCTTGCTTACCACGTACTCCGACTTGGTGAAGGTGGAGGTCTCGGCGGCGGCCACCTGCACGGTCACGACCCCCGTGTTGGCGGACACCGCGCCCGCCGCATCCTGCGGCTTGTAGGTGAAGCTGTAGGTGCCGCCCGCGGTGGCGCTCAAGGTCACCAGCCGGCCCGCCAGGCTCACCGTGGCGCCCGCCGGGGTGGGCGGCGTGAGGGCCGCCACCGCGACGATGTCGGCGAAGCCGTCGGGGTCGGTGTCGTTGGCCAGCACGTCGATGGTGACGGGCACGTTCACCAGGGCGGACGCCGAGTTATTCCCTGCCACCGGGAGATCGTTCACCGGCGTGATGTTGAGGGTCACGGTGCCGGTGTTGGAGACCTGGGCGCCCGCGGTCACCGTGTAGGTGAAGCCGTCGGCGCCGTTGGCGTTGGGGTTCGCGGTATAGGCCACGGTGCCGTCCGGATTGAGCACGGCGGTGCCCAGGCGCGGGGGCGTGGTGAGGGTCACGGTGCCGCCAGCGGCGTTGAGGTCGTTGGTCAGGGGGGCGAGAAGCTGAAGCCCCGCGTCCTCGGCGAAGGTGTAGCTGTCGGGCACCGCCACCGGGGAGCCGGTGGGCGCGGGGACGCCGGCAGCGGCGGCGGTCGTCACCTGGGCCTTGTTGCTGCCGCCTGCGGCGGAGAAGACCCGCAGGTTGGCCGGGGGGGCCACGGTGGGCACCACCAGGCTGCCGTTCACCAGGTTGCCGCGGAAGGCGCCGAAGCCAACGCTCAGGACGGGGGGCAGGACGGTGTCGCTGGAGGCGGCGGCCACCGTGAGGGCGCCGGCGGCGGGGTCGAAGGTCGCCTGGGTAATGGCGACCTCATCCGACACCGCATGGGGGGTGTAGGTGGGGCAGGTTGCCGTTCACGTCCCGGGCGCTGGCGTCCTTGACGCACACCGCGGCGGGAATGAGGGTCGGCTTGATCTGTCCCCAGTGGCTGCCGCTGGCGGCGAACATCTGCGTCTCGGTGGCCGCCGCCGGGGCGCCGAAGGGCGGGATGATAGCCCCCGTCACCGGGTCCACGGCCCCCGCGCAGGGGGCGTCGAAGAACGAGAGCTGGGGCGACGCCTGGATCGGGCGGGGACCGGCGGGCATGCGGCCCTGGCTCGCCTCGACGGCGGTGGCGATGACGTCCAGCTGGTTGCCGGCGGCGCTGCGCTGGTAGCTCGCGCGCTTGACGCTCACCTGGCCCGGCATGGCGCCGGTATAAGCGCGACCCATCAGGGCGAAGTCGGTGGATTCCAGGAAGTCGATGCCCGGGCCGCCCAGGTTGGACCCGACCGGCCCTTCGAGGCGGACGATGTTGTGGTTGCGGGACGCGCCGCTGGAGTCGGTGAAGTTGGGCAGGGGGCTGCCGGTCACCGGCCCCTGGCGGGCGGGATCGGCGATGTAGGCATTGCCGGTGCCCGGGTAGGGGGTCGCCGCGAAGGTGCCGCCGAAGTGCGCGGGGTTCTTGTCGGGCGCCGGGTTGGTCGCCGTCAGGGGCGGCATCTCGGCGCCGCCGGGAACGTCGGAAGGCAGCAGGAAGGGGCCGACCCGGCCGTTGAGCGGGCAGTCGAAGCCCGTGGCGCAGGGCACCGCCACGTCTTCGGTATAGAAAATCCTCCCGCCCGCCTCGGCGAAGACCGTATCCTCGCCAAAGGGGTGGATGATCCGGTAGGTTCCGGTGGCCGGGACCGGCGTGAACACCATGCGGATGCGGGCGAAGGTGATCTGGTCGCCGGGAATCGCCGGGCCGTTGGCAAAGGCCGCTTCCATGGCCGTGGTGAACACGCCCCGGGTCTGGGTCCCGTGGGCCAGGGTGGCGCCGGCGGCCCAGTAGAAGTGCTCGTCGAAGAAGGAGGCGGGGAAGACCTCCGGCACCACCGGCACGTCGGGGGAGAGAAGGAGGCACCAGCCGCCGTCCACTTCCGCCTGGTTCTTGGGACTGCAGAATTCCAGGGCCAGCCCGGTGGTGTCTTCGTACCAGGCGGGGTAGCCGCCGACGGAGGGGGCGTTGCTGACCGGTCCGACACGCTCCAGGACGGCCTGGGCCGGGACGCTGCAGGCGAGGGCCACCAGGGCGGCGATCAGCTTCAGTTTTTGCGCTTTCATTATTGGCTCTCCTGTTTCCGTGCACGGGGGGTTTCTTGTGTCGAACCAACAGCCAGTTCTGGAAATCTTCTAGCCCCAAGGTTCGCCCCGTCTCAGCAACCGCCGTGCCACCGCTTATGCCGATGGCGACGCAACATGAAAAAAGCCATATCTGATTGGGTTTGCTCGTTTTGGGTAATGACAGGGAGATTGCCTTGCGCGGCTCCGCGTACGGCCCGCGGCTGGGGACTTGACCCACGTCTCCCCACGGCCGGGGGGGATTTGACCCATGCCCCCCATGGCTGGGGAGCGGGTCACCGAACGCGATTGCTGCCAACGATGACGGGCACAGGAATTTCGGCGGCGGGGCGGCAGGGGGACGCGCCCCGATCATCGGGTGAAGAGGGCGTATGCCGGGGTGGTGGCTGTGCGCCACCAGCGGGAGGACGACTACCACTGCGGATCGCGGCGGCGGTGATCGTCTTGCCTCGACCCGTTGATCACGGGCGTCGGGCCGCCCGCGCAGGGGGCTGCGACCCGACCGGTCAGGTGTCTCGGGGTTGCCTGCCGCGAGCGCGCGCAGGTTCCCCCGCGGGGGGCGATGCCCCCGGGTTATTGCAGGTTACGCGGGCTGGTTTTCCCTTTCCACGTCCGCGAGAAAATCCGCCGCGCGCATCTGCTCCGCCTGCTCCAGCCACAGCGGGTAATGCGTGCGGAAATCCGCGGTCATCTGCGACAGCGGCACGTCGGGGAAATGCCCGCGCTGGTGCACGTACTCCATGTGCTGATTGCCGCTGCGGTCGAAGGCGTGATAGATCGAGTCGCTGCGGCCGTCGAATTCCAGCGGCAGCAGGCCGAAACGTTCGCACAGGGCGAGGTTGAACGCCGGCGTGGCCTTGTACCAGTCGCCGTCGATGAGGATCTCGGTGTAGCCGTGCCAGCGGTAGAGGTCCGAGCCGATCGTCTGGCGCATGCGTTCGGTGCTGAGGTGGTTGCGCACGTCGGCGTAACCGAGGCGCGCGGGAATGCCCACTGCACGGCACACCGCGGCCAGCAGCGTGGCTTTCGGCACGCACCAGCCCGCGCCGGTGGCAAGGACGCTGCTCGCCTTCATGCCGGTTTCCGACAGGTCGATGCGATAGGGATCGTAGCGGAAGCCGTCGCGCACGGCGTAATACAGCGCCACGGCGCGCTCGCGCACGTCGTCGCCTTGGCAATGCGTTTTCGCGAACGCGAGGACTTCGGGGTGGTCGCTGTCGATCAGCGCGGTGGGCGAGAGATATGTATTATTCATTGATCTGTCCAATGATTGACCTGGCAACTATATACCCTTCGCGCCGGGCTTGTCGCCTTGGTCCAAATCGGACGTGACAGGGGGCGCGCAGGATGCGAGGAGAGCTGCGCTCGCTCCGGCGCGCGCCGTGGGGAAGACGGCGCCGACAGCTTCACGCGGGTTCCGAACCCGGTGCGGATTCAGTCCTCCTGCCGCGTCATCTCCAGCCGCGACAGGTCGAAGCCCCGCGCCGCGAGGCGCGTGCGCAGCGCTTCCAGGGCCTGCGGGGCGACGGTCGGCGTGCGCGACAGGATCCACAGGTATTCGCGCCGCGGTTCGCTCACGGCCGCGAGGCGGTAGTCCGCGTCGAGGTCGATCACCCAGTAGTCGCCCCACACCGCGGGGAGGAAGGACAGCCAGGCCGGGGCGAAGCGCACTTCGAGGCGGGGCGAATCGGCCGCCCCGAGCTGCCGCGCGGCACCGATCGCCTCGACGACGCGCCCCTCGGCGTTGCGGCAGCGGTTCGCCACGCGCACCCGTCCGTCCTCCTGCAGGCGGTACTCTGCGTGGGTGAAGCCGACGCAGTGGCGCTGGAAGCGGTTCGGGTACCTGGCGATCTCGTACCACGTGCCCATGTAGCGCGGCACGTCGAGCGCGGCGATCGTCGACAGCGGGGCCTGCGGCCCCTCCGCGTGTGCGGACGGGGCCTGCGTGCCGAGCAGGGTCAGCGCGAGCAGCGCAGCCCGGAGCGGGCGGGCTGCGGCGTTTCGAGGGGCGGCCGGAGGCGGAATGCGCTTCATTGATGTCGGATCCGTGCGGAGTCTCAGCGTACGTCCAGCAGGCTCGCGTCCCAGGCGGCGTGCTTCTCGAAGCCGATCAGGTTGGCGACCGTCGCCGCGATGTTCGACAGGCCGGCGCCCTCGATCGCCTTCAACCCCAGCCTGCCGCCGCTGACGTTGTCGTAGAGCACCAGCGGCACCGGGTTCAGCGTGTGCGCGGTCTTGGCCTTGAACGAGCCGTCGGCGTTCTGCGCGGGCTGCTTGGTCTTCTTGTCGAGCTCGAACATTTCGTCGGCATTGCCGTGGTCGGCGGTGATCAGCGCGACCCCGCCCGCCGCGTCGATCGCCGGCAGCAGGCGCGACAGCGCAAGGTCGACGGCCTCGATCGACATCGTCGCGGCGCGGAAATGGCCCGAGTGGCCGACCATGTCGCCGTTGGCGTAGTTGCAGCGTAGGACCCTGTACTGGCCGCTTTCCACCGCGGCGATCATCGCGTCGGTGATCTCGGCGGCCTTCATCCACGGGCGCTGCTCGAAGGGCACGACGTCGCTCGGCACTTCCTCCCAGGTCTCGCCGTCGAACTTGTTCGAGCGGTTGCCGTTCCAGAAGTAGGTGACGTGGCCGAACTTCTGCGTCTCGGAGCAGGCGAACTGCGCGACGCCGCTCTTGGCCAGCCACTCGCTCATCGTGTCGCGGATCGCCGGGGGATCGACGAGGAAGCGCTTCGGCAGCTTGAGGTCGCCGTCGTACTGCAGCATGCCGGCGTAGGTGACCTGCGGCACGCGCACGCGCTCGAACTTGTCGAAGGCGGCGCCTTCCTCGAAGGCGCGCGTGATCTCGATCGCGCGGTCGCCGCGGAAGTTGTAGAACACCACCGCGTCGCCGTCCTCGATGGTGCCGACCGGCTGGCCGTCCTGGCCGATGACGAAGGCGGGCAGATCCTGGTCGATCGTGCCGGGATGCTTCTCACGCAGCGCGCGCACGGCCTCGGAGGCGCTGGCGAACTGTTCGCCGCGGCCCAGCACGTGCGTGTGCCAGCCCTGTTCGACCATCTTCCAGTTGGCGTCGTAGCGGTCCATGGTGATCGTCATGCGCCCGCCGCCGGAGGCGATCCGGGCATCGAAACCGCCCGCCTGCAGCTCGGCGAGGAAGGTCTCGAAGGGCTCGACGTAGTCGAGCGCGCTGGTCTCGGGCACGTCGCGGCCGTCGAGCAGCGCGTGGATGCGCACCGCCTTCACGCCTTCGTCACGCGCGCGCAGCACCATCGCCTTGAGGTGGTCGATGTGGCTATGCACGTTGCCGTCGGAGAAGAGGCCGATGAAGTGCAGCACGCCCCGTCCGGCCTTCGCGCCGGCGACAACCTGCTGCCACGCCGCGCCCTGCCAGATCGCGCCCGAGGCGATCGCGCCGGCCACCAGCGCCGCGCCCTGCGAATACACCTGGCCCGCGCCGATCGCGTTGTGGCCGACTTCCGAGTTGCCCATGTCCTCGTCCGAGGGCATGCCGACCGCGGTGCCGTGCGCGCGCAGCAGCACGTGCGGGTAGCGCGCGAACAGCGCGTCGAGCGTCGGCTTCTTCGCCGCGGCGATCGCGCTGCCGACGTCGTTCTTGGGAACGCCGTAGCCGTCCATGACGATGACGACGACCGGGCCGGGGATGCCGGGGAAGGACGGGAGCTTTTGCAGCATGCTGGGAATTCCTTCGTTGCGGTGCAGGAAAACCCGCTATTTTACTGAAGCTGCCGGCGCTGTTTCGCATGGAATCGTTGCGCGCCGGCAATCGCATGCGCTGACGGGCGCCCGTGCGAGTGGCACGGAGGTGGCCCGCGGGTGGCGAGGCGCGGGCGGAGCCCGTATCCTGAGCGTCGTGATCGCCCGCAAATACCTCTATCTCCTCGCCCTCGCGCGCGAACGGCATTTCGGCAAGGCCGCCGAGAGCTGCCACGTGTCGCCGTCGACGCTGTCGGCGGCGATCCGCGACCTGGAGGACGAGCTGGGCGTCGCGCTGGTCGTGCGCGGCCAGCGCTTCGCCGGCCTGACGCCGGAGGGCGAATGCGTCGTCGCACATGCGAAGCGCGTCGCGGCCGGTGCCGACGACCTGCGCCACGAGCTCGGGATGCTGCGCGACGGGCTGCGCGGGCCGCTGCGCATCGGCGTGATCCCGACCGCGCTGCCGGTCGTCGCGTCGCTGACCGAGGCCTTTGCCGACGCGCATCCGGCGGTTGCGATCGAGGTGCATTCGGCGAGCACGCAGGCGATCCTCAACGCGCTGCGCAACTTCGAGCTCGAAGCCGGCGTCGTGTATGCGCATTCCGCCGACGCGCCGGATCTGCAATATTGTGCGCTGTGGCGCGAGCAGCTCGTGTTCCTCACGGCCGCGTCCGCGCTGCCGGCCGGCGAGGCGATCGCGTGGGAGGCGGCGGCGCGCCAGCCGCTGTGCCTGCTGTCGCGCGACATGCAGAACCGCCAGACCATCGACCGGGTGTTCGAGGGCCTCGAGTGCATGCCGCACGTCGGGCTGGAGACGAACTCGATCCTGAGCCTGCTCGCGCACGTTCGTACCGGGCGCTGGTCTACGATTCTGCCGCGCAGCGTGCTGGGACTCGTCGGCGCCTCGTCGGAACTGCGTGTGCTGCCGCTGGTGAAACCGTCGGTGGCGTGGGAGACGGGGCTCGTGACCCTCAGGCGCGAGCCGAGTTCGCCGCTGGTCGATGCCGTGCTCGCGGCGGCGCACGCACTCGCCGGGCCGTTCGGAAAAAGCGAATAGGCCTTCGGCAGATTCCGCTTTTCTTGCCCGCGGGGCTGCACTATCGTTCGGCCGACCGGGCTGCAGGGGCTTGCGCGGGGCGGATATTCATCCCGCGTGGTGGCGTGGCGCAATGGCATAGGCGGCGAACGATATGGCGAACATCGCGGAACAGGCAGGCAGGACGACGGAACGGACAGCGGGCAGTCGTCCCGACGGTTCAGGAGGAGGTCGTGGTGGAAAAGTCGGGAAGGGCGGCGGGGAGCGCGGTCGCAAGCGCGAACCGCTGCCCGAATCCGCGCTGGCCGCGGCCGCCGCGGCGCTCGCGCCCGACCGCGACGCCGGCGTCACGCCGCGCGCCGACCGCCTGATCGAGTACCTGCACCGCCTGCAGGACGCGCACGGCGCACTCTTCGCCGACCATCTCGCCGCGCTCGCCGAGGCGCTGAAGCTCGCGCGCGCCGAAGTGTTCGAGGTCGCGACCTTCTACCACCACTTCGATTTCGTCCCGAGCGGTGCGGAAGCGCCGCCCGCGCTGACGGTGCGCGTGTGCGACTCGCTCGGCTGTGCGATGGCGGGCGGCGCGGAACTCGCCGCGTCGCTCGCGACCCGCCTCGGCGCGGACGTGCGCGTGCAGCGCGTGCCCTGTGTCGGCCGCTGCGACAGCGCGCCGGTCGCGGTCGTCGGGCAGAAGCCGGTGCTCAACGCCGATGCCGACAAGGTCGCGGCGGTCGTCGCCAGCGGCGAACGCGACGAATCCTTGCCGGAGGCGATCCGCTTCGACGCTTACCGCGCGGCCGGCGGCTACGCGCTGTGGGAAGCGGTGCGCAGCGGCGAGCGCGCTACCGATTCGATCATCCAGGCGCTCGACCACGCGGGGCTGCGCGGCCTCGGCGGCGCCGGTTTCCCGGCCGCACGCAAGTGGCGCACCGTCGCCGCCCAGCCCGCGCCGCGCAACATGGCCGTGAACATCGACGAAGGCGAGCCCGGCACTTTCAAGGATCGTCACTACCTCGCGACCGACCCGCACCGCTTCATCGAAGGCATGCTGATCGCCGCGCGCGCCGTCGGCATCGCCGGCATCTGGATCTACATCCGTGACGAATACCCCGCGCTGCGGCGCCTGCTCGCCGAGGAACTCGAGCGCGTGCGTGCCGCGTGGCCGGACCTGCCGCCGATCGAACTGCGCCGCGGCGCCGGCGCCTACGTGTGCGGCGAGGAGTCGGCGATGATCGAATCGATCGAAGGCAAGCGCGGCATGCCGCGCCTGCGCCCGCCCTACGTCGCCGAAGTCGGCCTCTTCGGCCGCCCGACGCTCGAGCACAACCTCGAGACGCTGTGGTGGGTCAGGGACATCGTCGAGAAGGGCGGCGACTGGTTCGCGAGCTTCGGCCGCAACGGCAGGAAGGGCCTCAGGAGCTTCTCGGTGAGTGGCCGCGTCGCGAAGCCGGGCGTCGTCGTCACCGACGCGGGCATCACGCTGCGCGAGCTCATCGATGAACACTGTGGCGGCATGCTCCCCGGCCACGCGCTGTACGGCTATTTCCCCGGCGGCGCCTCGGGCGGCATCCTGCCGGCGAGCCTCGCCGACGTGCCGCTCGACTTCGACACCCTCGCGCCCCACGGCTGCTTCATCGGCTCGGCGGCGATCGTCGTGTTCTCGCAGCACGACCAGGCGCGGCTCCTCGCCGAGAACGCGATGGAATTCTTCGCCCACGAATCCTGCGGCCAATGCACGCCCTGTCGCGTCGGCACCGCCAAGGCGGCGGCACTGATGAAGGCGCCGCAGTGGGACGCGGGGCTCCTCAAGGAACTCGGGCGGACGATGATGGACGCCTCGATCTGCGGCCTCGGACAGGCCGCGCCGAACCCGATGCAATCGGTGCTGCGCTTCTTCCCGCAGGAAGTCGGCGCCGTGAAAGGAGAGGGCGCATGAACGCCGCCGACATGATCCGCTTCGAACTCGACGGCCGCGAGATCGACGCCGCGCCCGGCGAATCCATCCTGCAGGCCGCGCGCCGCGCCGGCACCGACATCCCGCACCTGTGCTACACCGACGGCCTGCGCGCCGACGGCAACTGCCGCGCCTGCGTCGTCGAGATCGACGGCGAGCGCGTGCTCGCGCCCTCGTGCTGCCGCGCGCCCAAGCCCGGCATGAAGGTGAAGGCCGAGAGCGAGCGCGCCCGCGCCTCGCAACGCATGGTGCTGGAGTTGCTGCGTGCCGACGTGCCCGCCGAGGCCGAGAAGGCCGATTCCGAGCTCGCGCATTGGTGCGACGAACTCGGCGTGCAGGCATCCCGCTTCGCGCCGCGCGAACAACCGGCCGCCGACCGCAGCCACCCCGGCATCGCCGTCAACCTCGCCGCCTGCATCCAGTGCACGCGCTGCCTGCGCGCCTGCCGCGAGGAGCAGGTCAACGACGTGATCGGCCTCGCGCACCGCGGCGCCGACAGTGCCATCGTGTTCGACTTCGATGACCCGATGGGCACGTCCTCGTGCGTCGGCTGCGGCGAATGCGTGCAGGCCTGTCCGACCGGCGCGCTGCTGCCCGCGGCGCTTGCGAAGACTGCACCCGAACCCGCGCCGGTGCTGGGCGCCTTCGCCGAGCCCATCACCGCGCCCGCAGCGGTCGCCGCAACCAAGGCCATCGACTCGCTGTGCCCCTACTGCGGCGTCGGCTGCCAGACCACCTACCACGTCGCCGGCGAAGGCCACGAGGCGAAGATCATCCATGTCGTCGGCCGCGACGGCCCGGCGAACGCCGGCCGCCTGTGCGTGAAGGGCCGTTACGGCTTCGGCTATCCGCGCCACTCGCAGCGCCTCACCAAGCCGCTGATCCGCAGGCCCGGCATCCCGAAAGCGGTCGACCTCGACCCCGCCAACCCGCTCGCCGCCTTCCGCGAAGCGACTTGGGAAGAAGCGCTCGACGCCGCCGCCGCCGGCCTCGCGCGCATCAAGGCCGCCCACGGCCCGCACGCCCTCGCCGGCTTCGGTTCCGCGAAAGGCAGCAACGAGGAGGCCTACCTCTTCCAGAAGCTCGTGCGCGTCGGTTTCGGCACGCACAACGTCGACCACTGCACGCGCCTGTGCCATGCCTCCTCGGTCGCGGCGCTGCTCGAAGGCATCGGCTCCGGCGCGGTGTCCAACCCCGTGCGCGACGTCGAATTTGCCGACGTGATCGTCGTGATCGGCGCGAACCCCGCCGCGAACCACCCGGTCGCCGCGTCCTTCATGAAAAATGCTGCCGAGCGCGGCGCGAAGCTCGTGCTGATGGACCCGCGCGAAACCCCGCTCGCGCGCCACGCCCACCGCTACCTGCAGTTCCGCCCCGACGCCGACGTCACGCTGCTGCTGTCGCTCGCCTGCGTGATCATCGAGGAAGGGCTCACCGACGAGGCCTTCATCGCCGCGCGCACCGAAGGCTTCGACGCCTTCCGCGCCGCGGCGCTGCAATTCCCGCCCGAGCGCGTCGAAGCGATCACCGGCATTCCCGCAGAAACTGCGCGCGAAGTCGCCCGTCTGTACGCGAAAGGCCCCAACAGCATGATCTTCTGGGGCATGGGCATCTCGCAGCACATCCACGGCACCGACAACTCGCGCTGCCTCATCGCGCTCGCGCTGATGACCGGCCAGATCGGCCGCCGCGGCACCGGCCTGCACCCGCTGCGCGGCCAGAACAACGTGCAGGGCGCCTCCGATGCCGGCCTGATTCCGATGATGTTCCCCGACTACCAGCGCGTCAGTGATCCGGCCGTGCGCGCGAAGTTCGAGACGCTGTGGGACACGCCGCTCTCGGACAAGCCCGGCCTGACGGTGGTCGAGATCATGGACGCCGCGCTCGCCGGCGAGATCCGCGGCATGTACATCGAAGGCGAAAACCCCGCGATGTCCGACCCCGACCTCGCGCACGCGCGCGCCGCGCTGGGCGGGCTCGAGCACCTCGTCGTGCAGGACCTCTTCCTCACCGAGACCGCGATGCTCGCCGACGTGATCCTGCCGGCCTCCAGCCTGATGGAGAAGACCGGCAGCTTCACCAACACCGACCGCCTCGTGCAGCTCTCGCAGCCCGTGCTGCCGCTGCCGGGCGAGGCGCGCCCCGACTGGTGGATCATCCAGCAGATGGCGCAGCGCCTGGGCCTCGCGTGGGACTATGCCGGCCCCGCGGAGATCTTCGACGAACTGCGCCAGGCGCTGCCTGCCTATGCCGGCATCACCTGGGCGCAGCTCGAAGCGGAAGGCGCGGCCATCGCGCCGAAATTCACCGAGGACGGCCCGTCCTACCCCGTCCTCTTCGAGCAGGACTTCCCGACCGCCAACGGCCGCGCCCGCTTCGTCGCCGTCACGCCACTGCCTGCCGCGGAACTGCCCGACGCCGACTACCCGATGGTGCTCACGACCGGCCGCGTGCTGGAACACTGGCACACCGGCTCGATGACCCGCCGCGCCAACGTCCTCGACGCGCTGGAGCCGCAGCCGTGGTGCACCGTGCACCCCGACGACCTCGCCGCGCAGGGCGTCGCCTCGGGCGCCACGATCACGCTCGAAACGCGCCGCGGCGCGATCACGCTGGCCGCGCGCGCCGACCGCGGCATGCAGAAAGGCTCCATCTTCATGCCCTTCTGCTACGTCGAAGCCGCCGCGAACCTGCTCACCCAGCCCGCGCTCGACCCCTTCGGCAAGATCCCCGAGTTCAAGTACTGCGCCGCGAGGATCACCACAAAAGAAACCGTCGAGACCTGACCAAGGCTCACCCGTCAGGGCGGGCGCACGCGGCGCGCCGGTGCGTTCGGCCGGCGGGCTGTCGTGAGCGCCGGAGCGGGCGTGGTTGCGGGGGAAACAAGGCGACGCATGTCTGAGGGCGCGCAGCGCCCGAGTTTGCGTCGCCGCCCCCGCGACCGCGTCCGCTCCGGGAAGCCGCAGGCCGCGAGCGTCTGCCCGACGGACGAATGCGCCGGGACAAGCGCCGCGCGCGCCTGCCCTGACGCCGTGATCGTCCAGCTTGCGGCTGTTTCATGCGATGATGCCGCTTTTCGTCCGCAGTTCCAGCACCTTTCCGCAATGAATACCGAAACCACTCCCGAAGCCGTGGCCGAACAGCCCGCCGCCCCGGCCACCGCAGCCAAGCCCGCCGGCCTCGACGCCCGCGGCCTGCTGCAGAAGCTTCAGGAAATCTCGCCCACCTTCGCCGAAGTGAAGCCGCTCGCGCTGCGCATCGACAAGGCCATCGCCGAGCGCCTGCCCGACGTCGATCGCAAGGTCATCCGCAGCGCGATGCGCATGCACACCGCGACGACGCGCTACCTCAAGGCCGTCGAGAAGGCCACGGCGCGCTTCGACCTCGACGGCAAGGAAAGCGGCGAAGTCACCGAGGAACAGCGCCAGCACGCCGCCCAGACGCTCAAGGAGCGCTTCGCCGACGTCGCCAAGCGCAAGAAGGTCGCGGCGGACGCCGAACGCGAGCGCCAGCGCGCCGAGGAAGCCGAGCGCCGCAAGACCGAGAAGCTCGCCCAGCTCGTGGGCAAGTTCGCCAGACGCTGACGACGCCTGCGCCCGGTCGGCGTCCGGGCGAAAAAAAGCCCCGCGCGAAGGCGGGGCGTCTGCGGGCGGGGCCGCGCGCGGATCAGAACTCGTACTCGAGCTTCATGCGCAGCGTGTGATCGGGCGTCGCCTTGGTCATGCCGAAGAGGAAGCCCACGTCGTACTTCAGCGCCTGGTGGCCGCCCAGCGGCAGCTTGCCGAAGATCGCCGGGCCGGCCTTGTGCTCCTGCTCGTCCGAGGCCGCCCAGTTGTCCCACTTGCCGACCTCGCCCATGCCCTGCAGGCCGTACTCGAAGGTCGGCATCAGGCGGTATTTCACCTGCCACTGGTAGCCCAGCTCGGTCTCGCTCTTTTCCTCAGCGTCGAAGTGGCGCTCGGCCAGCAGGTTGAAGTTCGCCTGCACCTTGCCGAAATCCTTCTGCGTCAGCAGGCCCAGCTTGAGCTCCCAGCCTTCCGCATGGTTACGCGGCCGCTCGATCTCGGCCAGGATGCCCAGGTCGATCGGATACTTGCCGGGCTCGGTGAGCTGGAACTTGTTTTCCCATTCGAAGGCTTCGTACTTGAAACGCTCGCCGCGCTCACGCTCCCATTCGACACTCAGCTCGGTGAACCACCACGGCGTCACGCCCTGGCCGTAGCCGATCATCAGCGCGGACTCGTCTTCCTTGCCGTGGTCGCGGGTCGTACCGGCCTTGAACTCGATCTCGTGCTCGCCGTATTCGACGGTCGGCGTGAAGATGTAGGCGGCCGGGCCGGCATGGGCGAAGCCCGTGCCGAGGGCGGCGACGGCCAGCGCGATGAGCTGTTTTTTCATGTTGATCCCTTTCGTAGGTTGCGTTGAAGACTGCGGAAATGGCCGCGATGCGACGCCCCGACCCCGCTGGAGTGGGGGTGGCTGGAGCCGGGGAGACGGAAATCAGACGGAAGCGCGGGCGGGCGACGGCGCGCGGACGAGGTACATGCCCAGTCCGATCGCCACCATCGTGCCGAGATAGAACAGCGCCTGCATTGCGCTCGGGCGCGGGTCGTAGCCCGCGAGCACGTGCAGCAGCGTGCCGCCGGCGGAGCTGGATGACAGCCAGGCCGAGGTGTCCCAGATCGGATTCGCGAGCGGGGGCAGGATGTCGCCCTGGATCAGGAAACGCGCCATCTGCCCGGCCATGCCGGCCGCGAGCAGCAGCACCAGCCCGGCGGTGACGGTGAAGAACCAGCGGATCGGCACGTGCAGCAGCCCGGTGTACATCGTGTAGCCGACGACCGCGCCGGCCACGAGTCCGAGCGCTCCGCCCGCCAGCACCTGCGCGGTCGATTCACCCTCGGAGGCGAGGCTGAAGAGGAACAGCACGGTTTCGGAGCCTTCGCGCAGCACCGCCATCGCGACCAGCACCATGATCGCCGACAGCGCGCGCCGGCCGTCCGCCACGTCGCGCACGATCGCCTTCGCGCCGTCGACCATCGCGCGCGCGTGCCGCGCCATCCAGATGTTGTGCCACGCGAGCATGACCACCGCGAGGCCCAGGATCCCGGCGTTGAGCATCTCCTGCCCCATGCCGCCCGCCATTTCGGCGATGCTGCCGGCGAGCGCCGCGACCACCAGGGCGCCTGCCACCCCCGCGCCGACGCCGCTCCACAGCCAGCGGTTGCGATTGGGCAGCGTGCGCGCCGCGGCGGCAATGATGCCGATCAGCAGCGCCGCCTCGAGGGATTCGCGGAAGACGATGATGGCGGCGCCGAACATCGCGCCTTACTCCGCGATGACCACGCCGCGCGCGGTCGCTTCGTTGAATTCGCCGAAGAACGGGTACTTGCCCGGCTGCAGCGGCCCGATGAAGACTGCCGACTTGGCGCCGCCGGGGATGACCTTCTCGCGGTTGAGCTCGTGGCTCTCGAACTCCTCGGGCGTGCTGTCCTGGTTGTGGATCATCAGCTTGACCTTCTGGCCGGCCGGGATGCGGATCTCGGCGGGCTCGAAGCGGTGGTTCTTGATCGTCAGCGGAATCTCCGCGGGATCGGCCGCGAATGCGGCAAGCGGCAGGCACAGCGCAGCGAGAAGGGCGAGGCGGGTCATGGCGGGCTCCGGAAGTTCTTTTTAATGATAACGATTCGCATTAGAAAACAGGCCGTACACGACATTAAGTTTTCTTAAGATCGGGTGGGGCCAAGCCCCCGTTCCAGTGATCGCCCGTGTCGATCCGCTTGACCCTGTAGCTGGTACAGGGTGTCCAATGCATCCATGCGACGGAAAAAGGAAACCGCCATGGCGGACTGCCGCGATCACGAGCACGCCGAGCCGCAGGAAGGGCGTGCGGTGCCGACCGGCCGCAGGGCAACCTCCTGCCCGAGGACAAGCTGAAGATCGTCGCGGAATTCACCGCCGCGGGCACGATGTGGATGGCCGTGTCCGCCGACATGGGCGCGAGCCTGCTGTTGGAGCGGCGGTCCGGATCGGCGGGTGACGTGAATCCGTGGGTCCCCTACAATCCTCCCCGTGCGCAAGCTCGTCCTCCTCTTCTTCATGTTTTTCCTGCCGCTGCAATGGTGCACTGCGGCGGTGGTCGAGTATCGCGGCGAGGCCGCCCTCGCCGGATCGGCGGGCCATGGCGTGCTGCAGGCCGCTGATGACGGGGGGCAGGGCGGTGGCGGGGGCGACGGTCACTTGTGGAGCGAGGTTGGCTGCGCCGGCCTGCATTGCCACTGCCTGCACGCCGTCTTTCGCCTGCCGCGTGTGCCGGCGGTGCCGAGCTTCGAAGCGAACGACACCCCCTACGGCGCGTTCGTCCCCGATCCGCCGCCCGAGCGCTTCCTGCGTCCGCCCCTGGCCGTCCTCGTCTGACGAACCGACGAGGGCGGGCGTGCCGTTGACGGCTCGCATGCCCCCGCGCCAGCCCCGTCCGCGTCGGTTGTTTCCCTGATCCATTCGCCCGCGTAGCGCGCGCGCGGATCCGACCGATTCCCGACGAGGATTGCATGACACGACCCCCCCTGAAGGGCGGCGTGGCGCTGTGCCTGGCGCTATGCCTGCCCGCCGTCGCCGGCGCGCAGGCTCCGGCGAACCCCGCAGCGCCCATTGCCCAGGCGGCATCCGCCACCCTGAGTCTGCGCGAGGCGATCGAGCGCGCGCTGGCGCACAACCCCGAGCTGGCCGCCGCGAGCCTCGAGGTGGAAGCGCGCGAAGGGCTGCGCCAGCAGGCCGGCGCCTATCCCAACCCCGAACTTTCCTGGCTGCAGGAAGACACGCGCCACGACACGCGCACCACGACCGTGCAGCTCAACCAGCCGATCGAACTCGGCGGCAAGCGCGCGGCGCGCATGGCCGCGGCCGACCGCGCGCGCGATATCGCCGCCGCGGAGCACACGGCGCGGCGCCTGGCAATCGGCGCGGCGGTCACGTCCGGCTTCTTCGACGCGCTGATCGCGCAGGAACGCGTCCGCGTCGCCGACGGCGCGCTGGAACTGGCACGGCGCGGCACGCGGGCGACCGAACTGCGGGTGCTGGCCGGCAAGGTCGCGCCGGTCGAGGAAACCCGTGCCCGCGTCGCCGAAGCGGGGGTGCGCGTCGAAGCGGCGCAGGCGCGCAGCGAACTGGCCGCCGCGCGCGCCCGTCTCGCCGCGCTGCTGGGCGAGCCGCAGCTCGCGGCGCGGACGCTGGAGGCGCGCCTCGACGACCTGCCGGCCGCGCCCTCGCCCGACGAGCTGCAGGCGCGGGTCGACGACGCGCCGGCCGTGCGTCGCGCCCGTCTCGAGATCGACCACCGCGTGGCGCTCACCGAGGTCGAGAAGGCGCGCCGCATTCCCGACCTGACGGTGAGCCTCGGGGCGAAGCGGTCCGAGGAACTGGGCCTCAACCAGGCCGTGATCGGCGTGGCGGTACCCCTGCCGCTGTTCGACCGCAACCAGGGCAATCTCGTCGATGCGCTCAAGCGCGAGGACAAGGCGCGCGAGGAGCTGAGCGCGGCGCGTCTGCAGGTCTCCGCGGAGGCGCTCCAGGCGCGCGAGCGGCTGGTCGCGGCGCGTGGCGAAACCGAAACGCTCGCCACCGAGGTGCTGCCCGGCGCGCAGAGCGCGTGGGAAGCCGCGTCGAAGGGCTTCGAGCTGGGCAAGTTCAGCTTCCTCGAAGCGCTCGACGCGCAGCGCACGCTGCTGCAGGCACGTGCCCAGCATCTGCGCGCGATGGCCGAGACCTACCGCGCCCGCGCCGAGCTCGACCGCATCCTCGGCCTTGAACGCCCGTCCGGCGCCCTCGTCGCGCCCGCCCCCCGATAAAGAACCGGAGTACCCCGATGAAGGAACACAAACCCGGCAAGCAGAAGCTTGCGATCGCGCTGGTGCTGGTCGCCGGCGTCGCGCTCGGCGCCGCAATCCTGAACACCGACAAACCCGCCCCGGCCGGCGACGGCCACGGGGAGCATAGCGAGGCGGGACACAAGGAAGACGCCCACAAGGACGACAAGGCCGGTGCGCCCGCCGACGCTCACGAGGACGGGCACGGGCACGAACGCGCCGAGCCCGTGAAGGGGCCGCACGGCGGCAAGCTGCTGGGCGAAGGCCCATATACGGTGGAAGTGACGATCTTCGAGACCGGCGTGGAGCCGCAGTTCCGCGTCTACACCTATCTCGACGGCAAACCGCTCGACCCGGCCCGCAGTCGCGTCGAGCTCACGCTCGAGCGCCTCGGCCAGCCCGCGCAGGTCTTCCGCTTCACGCAGGAGGAGGATTACCTCAAGGGCGACGCGGTCGTGAGCGAGCCGCATTCGTTCGAGGTCACGGTGCGCGCCGAGCACGACGGCAAGAGCTATGAACTCGGCTATGCGCAGGCCGAGGCCCGTGTCGCGATGAGCGATGCGCAGCTGCAGGGGGCGGGTGTCGAGATCGCCGAGGCGGGGCCGGCGACGATCGGCACGACGCTGAGCCTGCTCGGCGAAGTGCGCTACGACGCCGACCGCACCGTGCATGTCGTGCCGCGCCTGGCCGGGCTCGTCGAGGCGGTCAAGGTCAATGCCGGCGACCGCGTGAAGAAGGGGCAGGTGCTCGCCGTGTTGAGCAGCCACGCGCTCGCCGACCAGCGCAGCGCACTGCTCGCCGCACAGCGCCGGCTGGCGCTGGCGCGCACCACTTACGAGCGCGAAAAGACCTTGTGGGAGCAGAAGATCTCGCCCGAGCAGGACATGCTGCAGGCGCGCGCGGCGATGCAGGAGGCGGAGATCGAGGCGCAGAGCGCACGCCAGAAGTTGGCCGCGCTGGGTGCCGCGGCGGGTGGGGACGGAGATCTGACGCGCTACGAATTGCGCGCGCCGATCGACGGCGTCGTGACCGACAAGCGCCTGTCGGTCGGCGCGGCGGTCGGCGAGGACGCGACGGTGTTCACCGTGTCCGACCTGTCGACGGTGTGGGTCGAGGCGCCGGTGGCGGCGCGCGACCTGCCCGCGGTCACCGCGGGGCGCAGCGCGCGCGTCGCCGCCAATGCCTTCGACGCGACCGCCGAAGGGCGCGTCACCTACGTGAGCGCGCTGATCGGCGAGCACACGCGCAGCGCGACCGCGCGCATCGTCGTGAAGAACGACAAGGGGCAGTGGCGGCCGGGGCTGCCGGTCACGGTCGAGGTCCTCGCCGACGAGGCCAGGGTGCCGGTCGCCGTCGCCGCCGCGGCGATCCAGGACCTGCGCGACTGGAAGGTCGTGTTCGGCCGTTACGGCGACGCGTTCGAAGCGCGCCCGCTGGAGCTGGGCCGCAGCGACGGGCGTTACGTCGAAGTGCTGGGCGGGTTGCGCGCCGGCGAGCGCTACGCGGCGAAGAACAGCTTCGTCATCAAGGCCGAGCTGGGCAAGGCCGGCGCGAGCCACGATCACTGAGCGGAGGACACCAGGATGAAACAGATCACCGCAATCTTCCGCCCGCAGCGCCTCGAGGCGGTCGAAGCCGCACTTCACGCCTTGCCGCGCCTGCCAGGCTTCACGCTGTACCCGGCCAGGGGCCATGCGCGTGGCCACGGCGCCGGGCACCGGTTCGTCGCCGACGACTGGAATCCGGACGCTCATGACGCGATCGTGCTGCTGGTCCTGTGCAGCGACGAGGACGCGCCGGGCATCGTCACGGCCGTGAGCGAAGCGGCGCGCACCGGCCACGCCGGCGACGGCATCGTCGGCGTCGTCGAACTGGCCGAGGCCGTGCGCATCCGCAGCGGCGAACGCGACGCCGCGGCGCTCTGAGGGGACACGCATGTTCGAACGCATCATCCGTTTCGCCATCGCCCAGCGCTGGCTCGTCCTGCTCGCGGTGCTCGGCATGGCCGCGCTGGGCGTCTACAACTACCAGCGCCTGCCGATCGACGCGGTGCCCGACATCACCAACGTGCAGGTCCAGATCAACACCGAGGCGCCCGGTTATTCGCCGCTGGAGGCCGAGCAGCGCGTGACCTTCCCGATCGAGACCGCGATGGCCGGCCTGCCGCTGCTGGAGGAGACGCGCTCGCTGTCGCGCTACGGCCTGTCGCAGGTCACCGTCGTGTTCAAGGACGGCACCGACATCTACTTCGCCCGCCAGCTCGTCAATGAGCGCATGCAGGAGGCGCGCGCGCGGCTGCCCGCGGGACTCGCGCCGGGGCTCGGGCCGATCGCGACCGGCCTCGGCGAGATCTACATGTGGACGGTCGAGGCCGAGGAAGGCGCGCGCAAGCCCGACGGCAGCGCCTACACGCCGATGGACCTGCGCGAGATCCAGGACTGGATCGTCAAGCCGCAGCTGCGCACGGTGCCGGGCGTGACCGAGATCAACTCCGTCGGCGGCTACGCGAAGGAGTTCCAGGTCGCGCCGCTGCCCGACCGGTTGGTCGCGCACGGCCTCGCGATCGGCGATCTGGTCGAGGCGCTCGAGCGCAACAACGCCAACGTCGGCGCCGGTTACATCGAGCGCAGCGGCGAGCAGTACCTGATCCGCGCGCCGGGGCAGGTCGCGACGCTCGACGACCTCGCCGACATCGTCGTTGGCCACGCGCGCGGCGTGCCGGTGCGCATCCGCGACGTCGCCGAGGTCGGGCTGGGCAAGGAGCTGCGCACCGGCGCGGCGACCGAGAACGGGCGCGAAGTGGTGCTAGGCACGGTGTTCATGCTCATCGGCGAGAACAGCCGCGAGGTGTCGCGCGCCGTCGACGCGCGCCTGCAGGCGGTCAACCGCACATTGCCGCCGGGCGTCGTCGCCAAGACCGTCTATGACCGCACCGTGCTCGTCGACAAGGCCATCGCCACAGTGAAGAAGAACCTCGCCGAAGGTGCGCTGCTGGTCGTCGCGATCCTGTTCCTGTTCCTCGGCAACATCCGCGCCGCGATCATCACCGCGCTGGTGATCCCGCTGTCGATGCTGTTCACCTTCACCGGCATGGTCGGCAACAAGGTCAGCGCCAACCTGATGAGCCTGGGCGCGCTCGACTTCGGCATCATCATCGACGGCGCGGTCGTGATCGTCGAGAACTGCGTGCGCCGCCTTGCGCACGCGCAGGCAGCAGCCGGGCGCCCGCTGACCCGCAACGAGCGCTTCCACGAGGTCTTCGTGGCCTCGAAGGAGGCGCGCCGCGCGCTGCTCTTCGGCCAGCTCATCATCATGGTGGTGTATCTGCCGATCTTCACGCTCACCGGCGTCGAGGGGAAGATGTTCCATCCCATGGCCTTCACCGTCGTCACCGCGCTGCTCGGCGCGATGATCCTGTCGGTGACTTTCGTGCCGGCGGCGGTCGCCCTGCTGCTGTCGGGCAAGGTCAGCGAGACGGAAAGCCGCGTCATGGGCTGGGCACGGCGCGGCTATGCCCCGGCCTTCGACTGGGCGATGGCGCGCAAGCCGCTGGTGCTGACGATCGCGCTGGTGTGCGTGGTGCTGTCGGGACTGCTCACGACGCGCATGGGCAGCGAGTTCATCCCCAACCTCGACGAGGGCGACGTCGCGCTCCATGCGTTGCGCATCCCCGGCACCAGCCTGAGCCAGTCGATCGACATGCAGGTGCAGCTCGAGCAGACGGTCAAGGCCTTCCCCGAGGTCGATGCCATTTTCGCGAAGATCGGCACGCCCGAGATCGCAACCGACCCGATGCCGCCGAGCGTTGCCGACAACTTCGTGATGCTCAAGCCGCGCGAGCAGTGGCCGGACCCCGGCCGTCCGAAGGACGAGCTCGTCGCAGCCATCCAGGAGGCGGTCGAGCAGGTGCCCGGCAACAACTACGAGTTCACCCAGCCGATCCAGATGCGCTTCAACGAACTGATCTCGGGCGTACGCAGCGACGTCGCGGTGAAGGTGTTCGGCGACGACATGGAGACGATGACCGAGACCGGCGAGCGCATCGCCGAGGTGCTCGAACGCATCCCCGGCGCGGCCGACGTCAAGGTCGAGCAGACCACCGGCCTGCCGATGCTCACCGTCGACATCCACCGCGACCGCCTCGCGCGGCGCGGCCTCAACGTCGCCGACGTGCAGGCGAGCGTCGGGGCGGCGCTGGGCGGCCAGGAGGCCGGCGCGGTGTTCGAGGGCGATCGGCGCTTCGACGTGATCGTGCGCCTGCCCGAGGCGCTGCGCAGCGACCTCGACGCGATCCGGCGCCTGCCGATCCGCCTGCCCGCCGCCGAGGAAGGCGTCGCGCGCGGCTTCGTGCGCCTGGGGGACGTCGCGACGATCCGCTCCGCGCCCGGCCCCAACCAGGTCAGCCGCGAGAACGGCAAGCGCCGCGTCGTCGTCACCGCCAACGTGCGCGGGCGCGACATCGGCTCCTTCGTCGCCGACGCCGAAACGCGGATCGCCGCCGCGGTCGCGGTGCCGGCCGGCTACTGGACGACCTGGGGCGGCACCTTCGAACAGCTGCAAAGCGCCTCGAAGCGCCTGCAGATCGTCGTGCCGGTCGCGCTGCTGCTGGTGTTCACCTTGCTCTTCGCGATGTTCGGCAACCTCCGGGACGGGCTGCTGGTGTTCACCGGCGTGCCCTTCGCGCTCACCGGCGGCATCCTCGCGCTGTGGCTGCGCGGCATCCCGCTGTCGATCTCGGCGGGGGTCGGCTTCATCGCGCTGTCGGGCGTCGCGGTGCTCAACGGGCTGGTGATGATCTCGTACATCCGCGGCCTGCGCGACGAGGGCCGGCCGCTCGACGCCGCGATCCGCGACGGCGCGCTCACCCGCCTGCGGCCGGTGCTGATGACGGCGCTGGTGGCCTCGCTCGGTTTCGTGCCGATGGCGATTGCGGTGGGCACCGGCGCCGAAGTGCAGCGGCCGCTCGCGACGGTCGTGATCGGCGGCATCCTGTCGTCGACGGTGCTCACGCTGCTCGTGCTGCCGGTGCTGTACCGGCTCGCGCATGGGCGCGACGCGGAACGCGAGGCCGCGCGCGGGCCGGCAGCCGTCAGTGCCACCGCCGCCGCCGCGCTGACGGGGCGCTGAGCGTGGCAAGGCCCGGGGCCGGACACGGCACCCGGGCCGTCAGCGGTCGAGGCCGGCGAGCAGGTGGCCGGCCGCGCGCTCCGACACGACCAGGATCAGCTTCATGCTCGCGCGCGTCGCGCCGACGAAGAGCTTGCGCACCGTCAGCGCGTCGAGCTCCGCGAAGTCGATCTCGGTGAAGATCACGCACGGCGCGGCCTGGCCCTTGAAGCGGTACACCGAGTCGATCAGGAAGTCGCCGTCCGAATACACCGGGTTGCCCAACAGGTCGTAGGTCCCGCTGAAGGCCTTCAGGCGGTGCGCGCCGAGGCGGTCGTAGGGCGTGAACGCCGAATGTTCGCGCCCGCGGAAGGTGATCGTCGCGATCATGTCGCGGCGGAAGCCCAGCCCGATCGCGCGCGTCATCGCGCGCTTGGTCGCGTCGATGAGCTCGGCGGAATCCGCCCACGTCAGGATCTCGACGTCCGAGCCGGTGAGCGGGCTGCCGGCCTCCAGCGGCCGCGCCAGCGGCAGCATGCGGTTCAGCGCCGACAGGATGTCGCCCGGGCTGCGGTAGTTGCGTTCGCTCGTGAGGCGCACCCAGCCGGGCAGCGCGACGGGCGGGCGCTCGTACAGGTTCTGCAGCGGGTCCTCCAGCCACCACGCGCGCGCGCCGGGCCGCAGCAGGCGCAGCAGCGCGTCGCGCCAGTCCTCGCGGAAGTCCTGTCCCTCGTCGACGATCAGCTCGTCGAAGCGCCACGCCTCGCCCGCGTCGAGCGCGCCGAAGCGCTGTTCCAGTTCGGCGAACGCGTCGGGCCGGCGGAAATCGGGCACCGCGCCGTGCGCGCGCAGCACGCGGTCGCACAGCTGGTGGTAGGTTGCGACTTCGCCGCCGGGCGGCGCGATCAGCGCGATGTGGTCCGCGAGCGGGCGGTTGTAGCACACGTACAGCGGCCGCCGCCCCGCCGCGAGCGCGTCGCGGAACACCGCCATCGCGAGCTGCGTCTTGCCGCTGCCGGCGGTGCCGGTGACGCGCAGGCGGAAGGGCTCCATCTCGATGCGCCGCGCCCATTCCGCCAGGCCGCCGGCGAGCCGCGTGTACAGCGCCTCCGCCTGGCCGACGATGGCGTTCACCTCCGGCACGAGTTCCAGCTCGTCGGTGAGGAAACGCGCGATGTTGTCGAGCACCACGCGGTCGCGCGTGTCGTCGCGCAGCAGGCTCTGCACGATCGCCACGAGATGCTCGCGCCGGCTCGCGTCGACGATGCGCGCAGGGTCGATCCCGGCGCTGCCCGGCTGGCGCACGGTGTAATCCGGGCAGTAGAGCAGCGCGTCGATGCGCGCCTTGTGGCCCTTCAGGAAGACGCCGAGGCGCTCGCGCAGATGGTCCGCGCTGCGCGCCATCTGCACGCTGACGTTCTTCTTCGCCTTCGCGTAGGCCTTGACCAGCCCGTCCGCGGTCTCGTCGAGGAAGCCCGATTTCTGCTCGATCAGCAGCAGCCGGCCGCTCGGGCCGACGACGACGAAGTCGATCTCGCCGAACAGCGCGTGGTCGCGATTCACCCGCGTCCAGTGGATGCCGTGATACACGGCATGGTCGTCGGGCAAGCCTTCGGCCAGCGTCGCCAGGGTCTCGAGTTCGCGCGCCAATGCCCCGCTCGCCGGGATGCGCTGCCAGCCTTCGGGGTGGATGCGTGCCATCGTTGCGGCCTCGGGTAGTCGGGATGCCGCGATGCTAGCGCGCAATGCCGACGATTGCATTGACGGTCGGTCGGCGTGCCGTGAAAAAATGCCTATAGCATGATCAGGGGCAGGGCCGGGACCCGCCCCAAGCCTTGAACGTCGCCCGGATGCACCATTGCGGGGCGTCGTCCGCCGATCAATCCGGTGAAATAAAACCTCAAAATCCCTGCGGCTTTGCCGTTAAGATCCGGACGCCGTCGGCAGTCGTCGCGCGGCATTGCCAGGGAGCACAAGAAATGTCTGTCAAACACCGTCTGCAGGCGATGGTCGCCATCGCGCTCATCATGCTTGCCGCCGTGATGGGAATCGCGCTGTACGGCATGAGCCATCTCGCCAACGCCCAGGACGACGGTTTTGCCAAGACGCAGGCGCAGGCGCGTGCAGCCGAGGCGTCCTGGCTGGGAGCGCAGTTCTACCAGATCTTTGCCGACACGATCATCAACCGCGATATCGATGCCGCGAAGAAGGATTTCGCCGCCCTGCATGCCGAGGCGAACGCAGACCTGCAGCGGCTCGACGAGGCCGCGGATTCGTCCGAGGAGAAGCAGGCGGTGGCCCAGGCGCGCCGGGAGGTCGAGGCGATCGTGGCGCTGTTCGAGAAGCGTCTGCTGCCGACGCTGAACGCTGCCAACGAAGTCGATCCGACGATCCATGCGATCGACGACGAGGCCGACGCCACCGTCGAACGCATCCGCGAACACCTGGCAAAGGTGGCGGAGTCGATGGGGCGCGAGGCCCAAGACGCCGACCGCCGCTTCGACGCCAAGCGCAGCGAGACCCTGCTGGAGATCGCCATCGTCGCGGTCGTCGCCGCGCTCGCGCTGGCGGTGTATGCCGGATTCGTGCTGCGCTCCATCCTCAAGCCGCTGCAGACCGTGCAGCAGGCCGCCGAGCGCATCGCGGCGGGCGACCTGACGCACGCCTTCGACGTGGACGGCCGCGACGAGCTGGCGAAGGTGCTGGCCGCCTGCCGTGCGATGCAGGGCAACCTGCGCGAGATCGCCGCGCACATGCAGGAACACGCGGACGGCCTGGCGTCGATGAGCGGGGAACTGGTCGCGACGACCACGCAGCTGTCGGGCTCGACCGAGCAGCAGTCGCAGGCGGCCTCGTCGATGGCGGCGTCGGTCGAGGAAATGTCGGTCAGCATCGCCCAGGTGTCCGACCACGCGAGGGACGTGCGCAGCGCCGCCACCGAGTCGGGGCGCAAGTCCGCCGAAGGCCACGAGATCGTCACGCGCATGGTCGAGAGCGGTCGTGTCACCGCCACCGCGGTCGGCCACACGGCCGAGCAGATCCGCCTGCTGGGCGGCTTCTCCGACCAGATCTCGTCGATCGTCGGCGTCATCCGCGACATCGCCGACCAGACCAACCTGCTGGCGCTCAACGCCGCGATCGAGGCGGCGCGCGCCGGCGAGCAGGGGCGCGGCTTCGCGGTGGTCGCCGACGAGGTGCGCAAGCTCGCCGAGCGCACCGGCAAGTCGACGCAGGAGATCACCGAGATGATCGCGCAGGTGCAGAACGTCACTCACGACGCCGTCGCGAGCATGGAGAAGGTCGTTGCGCACATGGGCAGCGTCGATGCGCTGTCGCGCGAGGCGGGCGAGGCGATGAGCGTCCTGACCGACCAGGCGCGCCACGTCGTCGCGGCGGTCGAGGACATCACCAGCGCGCTGCACGAGCAGTCCACCGCGAGCAACGAGATCGCGCGCCGCGTCGAGCAGACCGCGCAGATGAGCGAGGAAAACAGCGCCGCGGTCAAGCAGACGGCGACCGCCGCGCAGCAGCTCGAAGGAGTCGCGGCGAAGCTGCAGGGCACCGCGGGGCGCTTCCGCCTCGCCTGATGCATCCGCGGCACGTGCGGGCGCGGCATCGTCTCAGTCGGACGTCATGCGCCCGCCGCCGCGGCAGGGGTATACAATGCCCGCTTGCAGCATTGCCTTCCTGTCCGCATGCGGACCCATCAGCAGGAGTCTGTTCGTGAAGAAAATTCTCGCCCTCGTCATCGCCGGAATGCTCGCTTCCGTCGCCCCCGCGGCCTTCGCCGAGGACGCCGCCGTCAAGACCGTCGCCGCCGTGTATCAGGAAAAGGCCGCGCTGTCGGGCAAGGCGATCCAGGTCAGCGGCAAGGTGGTCAAGGTGAACAACGGCATCATGGGCCGCAACTTCGTCCACGTGCGCGACGGTTCGGGTGAACAGGGCACCAACAACCTCATCGTCACGAGCAAGGACACTGCCGCGGTCGGCGACGAAGTCGTCGTCACCGGCAACGTCACGCTCGACCGCGATTTCGGCTCGGGCTACATGTACCCGCTGCTGGTCGAGGACGCGACCATCGCGAAGAAGTAAGCGCTTGGTCCGCGCCCGATCGTCACGCTGCCCGGCACGGGAAGTGCCGGCGGCGGCTACAGCGTGTGCCGGCGGCGGCGGTCGCGGCGCTTGCGGTCGGGCGGGGATTCGCCCGAAACGGCACGCCGGTCCTGCCCGCTGCGCCGGTCGATGAAGCGGACCTTCCCGTTCCTGCCGACCTCGGCGAGCCAGCGGATGCCTTCCGGGTCGATGTGGTGGACCGCGGAGAAATCGACGATCAGCTCGTCGATGCGCGCGTCGGTGCTGGCCCGGTGGTATAGCGACTCGATCACCGGCAGCGAGCCGTAATAGATGTTGCCGCGGATGCGCAACACGTTGTGCTCGAGGCTGACGTTGGGATGCGCCTTCTCCCACTTCGCATAGGCGAGGGCAAGCAGCGAGCCGCAGATCACCGCGCCGAAGAGGCCGAAGAGATGCACCGACAGGAAGGAGGCGCTGAACACGATCGCTTCGGGGCGGTGCTGGAAGTGCGCGCGGATGTCCGACCAGTCGATCATGTTGGCGCCGACGACCATGATGATCGCGGCCATCGCCGGCACCGGGATGATCGCGATGAAGTCGCCGAAGAAGCTCACCAGCGCGAGCAGGAACAGCGCCGACGAGACGGCGGCGAGCCGGCTGCCGGTGTTCATCGCGTGCATCAGCGACATGCGGTTGAACGATGCGCAGGTCGGCAGCGCCGAGATGAAGGGCAGCACGCAGTTGGAGAGCGCGTCGGCGAAGATGCCGTGGCGCGCGTCGACGAACTGGCCGCTGCGGCGGTTCATGCGCCGCATCGCGGCGACCGTCTGGAACAGGCCCAACAGCGCGAGCGTGACCGCGCCGGGGATGATGCTGATGATGTCGGGCATCGCCTCCTGGGCAACCAGCGGCACGGACGGGTACACGAAGCCCGCGGCGGAGACGTTGGCGGTCTGTTCGACCAGCGTGGCAGCGAGCCCGAGGCGGGCGTTCAGCCATTCCGAGTACAGCGTGCCGGCGACGATGCCGAGCAGGATCGCCCAGTTGCGCAGGGCTGCGAACTGGCGCGCGACGATGGTCACGAGCAGCGTGATCAGGCCGATGTGGATCGCGTGCAGGTTGCCGATCTCGAGCACCGCGAGGAAGCTCTGCCAGGCGATCCACAGGCGCCATTCGACCTGGGTGTTGATCGGCAGTCCGGCGAAGGCCGGGAATGACTTGAAAATCATGTACAGGCCGATGCCGCAGATCATGCCGTTGGCGACCGGTTCGCTGACGAAGTCGAGCATCCGCCCGAGCGGCCGCACCGCGAGGAACACCAGCTGGATCAGCCCCGCGAGCAGGAACAGCGTCAGCGCATAGCCGATGTAGTCGGGGCCGAATTGCGGCGCGACCGGCAGCAGCGTGACGCCGACGACCGCCGACAGCGTGCTGTTGGGCCCGCCGTGGAACACCCGCGACGGGTTCAGCAGCGCCGTGAACAGCACGCCCCAGATCGCGCAGTAGAGGCCGAAATACGACGGCAGGCCGGCCAGCGTCGTCGAGAACGCGATCGCCTGCGGCAGCACGACGATCGCGAGCGTCAGTCCGATCAGCAACTCGTTGCCGAGTGCGCCCGCGCGCGGCGGTGCCCACGCAAACACGCCGGTCTTCACGTTCACGTCCCGCTCCCCACGGTTTCGCCCGGCCGCTGCCAGGATTCGACGGTATGGATCAGCGGCGGCATCACGTGCATCATCAGCTGCTGCCACAGCGCCGCGAGCGGTCCCTGCTTGTCGCCGGCGGGCCGCGGCAGGTTGCTGACGTAGAAGGCGATGTCGCGGCAGTCCTGGTTGGAGAGCGTGCCCTCCTCGCCGAGCGGCATGTTGCGGCAGATGAAGCCCGGCAGGATCGTCGACACGAAGGAGAAGTTGTTGCGCGACTGCAGGTTGAACGCGTTCGGCCCGGCTACTGCCGGGAACAGCACCTTGCCGTCGACGACCGTCCCGAGCCCCTGCGGGCCGTGGCAGCGCGCGCACTTCTCCCTGAACAGCGCGCCGCCGCGGACATAGTCGTCGCCGCGCTTGAGTGTCGATGAGGCGGTCACCTCGTCGATACCCTGTTCCGGATAGCGGTTGCCGAAGCGCAGGTCGAGCGCCGCGGCGAGGAAGCGGCCATACGCGGTGACGTCGCGGATCAGGTCGTCGGCGATGTTCGGCTTGTAGCCGTTCGACGAGTTGATGTAGCACTGCATCTGGCGCAGCTCGTAGGGCAGCAGGATGCCGGTGAACTGGTCGTACATGTCGGCCATGACCCACGACGCGGCGAGGCTCAGCGAGCCGGGCTGCGGCACGCCGGCCGCGGTCTGCTTGTCGCCGATGCCCTGGTGGCAGTGGTCGCAGCTCGTGTGGGTGCCGCGCACGAAGCGCGTCGCGTTCCAGCGTTCGCGCGCCGGGTCCGCGGCGAGCTGTCCCTGCAGGTCGTCGATGATGTTGCAGCCGCGCTCGATCGCGCGCACGTCCTCCTCACTGTAGCCTCGGCGCACGGTCGCCTGTCCGGTGCGCGCGAGCGCGTAGGGCGACACGTAGGTCGCTCCGGCGGCGAGGCCGTAGCGGGCGAGCTTGTCGGCGCAGCCCGGCGTGAGCGTCACCGGCTGCTCGCGGATGCGCGCGCGTTCGTCGTGCTTCGCGAGCGCGAGCGCGTACAGCGCGAGCAGCACGCCGATCAGCAGTGCAAGTCGTATGGCCTTCCGCCAGGCCGGCGCGAGCGGCTTCACCGTGCGTGCCCCAGCGCGCCTTCGCCGAGTTGCAGGTGGTGGGCGACCATGCGGGCGAAGATGCGGATGTCGCGCACCGCCGGCTCGTGGATCGTCGGGATGAAGCCGTCGAGATGTGTCGCGTAGCAGCGCATCACGCGCTCCTCGAAGGACACCCGTCGCCCGAGCCGCGCGTCGAAGCGATCGCCGGCCGCGAAGGCGTAAGCGAGGGCCTCCGCGTCGTGACAGTCGCTGCACGCGTTCGGATGGTCGTGGGCACCCTTGCGCGTGAAGCGCCACGCGTACTTGTGCGTGTGGTGCACGAGGTTGTAGCCGTTCTGGATCGCGCGCACGAAATAGCCGTCGCGGCCGAAGGCGTCGACGCCATAGGCGTTGCGAAACGCCTCCCAGCCGGGCTCGGGCGCCCCGTGCGGCGAGAACGTCGGCCGGCCGGAGGCGAAATGGGCCCACAGCACGAAGCCGACGACGGCGGCGGCGCCCAGCGCGCCGCGCAGCAGGACTTTGCCGCGCGCCTGGCGCACGGCGCGCTGGCGGTTGCGCATGGCGGCGAGCGCGGCGTCGGGCTGGGTGGGGCTCATTGGAGAAGCACCGGTGAACTGCCTGCGGGTCGGGACTTGCGCGCGCAGCAGGCGAGGAAGGTGGTGAAGTGGTCGGCGTCGAGCGGGCGCGACAACAGGTAGCCCTGAAGGTAGTCGCAGTTCAGGCCCTTCAGGAATTCCTGCTGTGCGGGGGTTTCCACTCCCTCGGCGATCACCTTCAGCGCGAGGCTGTGCGCCATCGCGACGATCGCGCGCACCAGCGCGGCGGCCTCGGCGTCGTCGCGCAGCGGCGCGACGAAACTGCGGTCGATCTTCAGCGTGTCGAACGAGAAGCGGCGCAGGTAGCTGAGCGAGGAGTAACCCGTGCCGAAGTCGTCGAGGCTGAAGCGCAGCCCCTGCGCGTGCAGCCGTCCCAGCACCGCGTTGATCTGCTGGTGGTCGTCGAGCAGGACGTTCTCGGTGATCTCGAGCTCCAGGGCCTGCGGCGGCAAGTCGTTATCGTCGAGGACCTCGCGGATCAGCTGCTCCAGGTCCTCGCGCAACTGCACGCGCGAGAGGTTGACCGCCAGATAGCCCGGCGCGAGTCCCGCGTCCAGCCAGCGGCGCAGCTGTCGCCCCGCCTCGCGCAGCACCCATTCGCCGATCGCGACGATCTGGCCGGTGCTTTCGGCGAGCGGGATGAAGGTCGCCGGGCAGATGAAGCCGCGTTCGGGGTGCCGCCAGCGCAGCAGCACCTCGGCGCCGACGTAGGCGCCATCATCGGCGCGGAAGATGGGCTGGAACGCGAGCTGCAGTTCGCCACGCGCGACAACCCTGTTGAGATCCTGCTCGAGACGCATGCGCTCATGCACCTGTGCGTTCATCTCCGCCGTGAAGAAGCAGATCGGCGTCCGTCCGGGCTTTTTCGCCTGATACATCGCGTTGTCGGCGTTGGCCATCAGCGCCTCGACCGATTCCCCGTCGTCGGGGTACAGCGCGATGCCGATGCTGCAGTGCACGACCACGTCGCGGCCGTCCAGCGTCACCGGTTCGGCCACCGCCTCGAGCAGCCGTCCGGCCACATCCCTGGCGTCGTTCGCCTCGCCGAGGCGCGGCAGCAGCACCAGGAATTCGTCGCCGCCGAGGCGCGCGAGCGTGTCTTCCTCGCGCAGGCGCGCACGGATGTTGGCGCTCACGTGCGCGAGCAGGCGGTCACCCGCGGCGTGCCCCATCGTGTCGTTGACGATCTTGAAGTCGTTCAGGTCGATGAACATCAGCGCGAAGCGCTGCTGCTGGCGATGCGCCGAACGGATCTCCTGCTGCAGCCGCTCGACCGCGAGCATGCGGTTCGGCTGGGCCGTCAGCGAATCGTAGTTCGCCTGGTAGTGCAGCTTGGCCTGCTCGCGCTGGATCTCCAGCGTCATCGCGTTGAAGGTCTCGCCGAGGCGCCCCAGCTCGTCGTCGGAGGTCACCGGGACGAGCGTGAATTCGCCACGCCCGACGTCGCGCGAGACCTCGATCAGGTGCTGCACCGGGCGCATCACGCTGTAGCGGAACACGAGGTAGATCGCGACGCTCAGGAACAGGATGATCGCCGCATAGATGCCGAACTGCAGAAGAAGCTGCTCGCGCGCCTGCGTGGCCAGTTCCGCGCGACTGATGCCGACCTGCAGGCGGCCCAGCGGGCGACCGTCGTGGACGATCGGAAACTCGATCGGGATCACGTCGGGCAGCGCCGCGAGCTCCCGGATCAGCGTCCGCAGGCGGGGCGGCGGCAGATGATCCGGCGCCGGCCCGGCGACACCGAGGCTGCTGCGGATGTGCGGATCGTCGCCGTTCACATACGACGTCAGCGGCCGCTCGTCATTGTCGACAATGACGCCATAGACCACGTCACGTTGCCGGCTGACCTCGCGCGCATAGCCGTTGAGGGTCAGGAAATCGAGCCCGAGGATCGCCTCGGGGCTGATCAGTGCGATCAGGTGGCCCAGCACGCGGCCGCGCTCGTTGAGCTGCTGTTCCACGAGGTGGTTCTGGCTGCGCAGGAAGAACCAGGTGTTCAGCGCCAGCGTGACCGACAGGATGCCGGCCACGGTGAGGATGAACTTGCTCGCGAGGCGCAAGGGCGCTCTCCGTGCTCAGCGCGGGATATCGATCGCCGGCATGACCTTGCGGATGATGCGGCGGTGCGGATCGTAGTCGGCGTCGCGCGCCGGGCCGAAGCCGGTCATCTCGGCCCGGGCGAGGATCGCGCGCCCTTCTTCGCGTGCCTTGAGCCCCACCAGCAGCGCCTGGATGCGCGTGGCGAGCGCCTGCGGCATGTCCTTGCGCACCGCCCAGGGCAGGTGCAGCACGCGCTCGGTCATGCCGAGGTGGGTGACCGTGGCGGTGTCCATCGCCTCGCGCACCACCGGCAGATCAATCAGGATGTCGCCCGCCCCGCTCGCGTCGGCCTGGCCGTGGTACAGCGAGATCAGCGAATTGGGCGGATTCTTGGAGAACACCGTCTCGTAGTCGCCGGGCTTCAGCCCCGCCTCGAGCAGCAGGTAGCTCGGCAGGATGTAGCTCATCATTGCGTCCGTGCCGCCGCCGAACACGATCTTGCGCCCGCGCAGCTGTGCGATCGCGGTGATGCCGCTGTCCTTCCTGACATAGAGCGCGCCGGCGACCGTGCCGGTGCCGAACTCCTCGTTGTGCGCGATCACGCGGTACTTGTCGGCGGAGCGGACGTAGTGGAACTGGTTGTAATGGACGATATCGAAGCGCCGCTGTTCGACGCCATCCCAGAACGCGTCGAAATCCTTCGCGGTGACGATCCGGACCTCGCGCCCGAGCTCGCGCCCGAGGTAGGCGGCGAGTGGTGCGTAGAGCTCCGTGGTCAGCGTCGCCTGACGCCGCGGGAAGATCCCCATCACCAGCGGCGGCTCGCTCGCGGCCAGTGCGGCCGGGATCGAGCGTTCGGCCAGCGACAGCCCGAGGCCAGCCAGCAGCCCGAGCATGATGCGGCGGCGGCCGGCGAGCGCAGTACCCGCGCGCGTATCGGCGAGCGTTCGCCTGGCGTCCCGCGCGCCCTTGATTCCCTCGGTCATTCCAGCCGTCCCCTTGTGGATCAAATAGTCCCGCGCCGTTAACCTGGGCGCGTGAGCTTCGCTTTCTTGTTATTGGTGACCTAGATCTTACGCGCGGGCAGCATGAACGGGATGGCAACAGAATTCAAGGCCCTAGGCTTCCGATGCGCGTGACGTATTGCACGAAAGTTGTAGCTTGGCACGCCGGGGACGACGTGCGAGGCTTGATCACGGCCGTGGCGCGCATCCCCCCGGTTCGAGGTCCGGTTCCGTGAAGATATTGCGTGAGTTCCCCTGCCTGGGCGCACGCCTTGTCGGGTTTGTCGGAAATGTGACACGCTATATTGTCTGCTATACATAAAATGTCGCGTCTGCCAGCGCGGAGATCGCCAGGATCCCGACGTTTCGCGGGATTATCCGGCCGTCCATGGCGATTCGCTTCTTGGCATGGTAATCGCTATATATTGATGACCATAGGATGGTGGAAGACATGACCGATCCCGCCCCGCATCGCTTTCTCGCGCGTCTCGCCATCGGGGCGGAAGCCGGCACGGCGCTGTCCGATGTCCGCATTCGCCTGCTCGAGGAAATCGACCGGCGCGGCTCGATCAGCCAGGCGGCGAAGGCCGTGCCGCTGTCATACAAGGCGGCGTGGGACGCGGTCGACGCGGTCAACAACCTTGCCCCCGAGCCGCTCGTCGTGCGCGTCACCGGCGGGCGCCAGGGCGGCGGCACGCAGCTCACCGAGTACGGCCGGCGCGTCGTCGCGATGTACCGTGCGCTCGAGATCGAATACCAGGCGACGCTCGATCGCCTCGCCGCGCGCCTCGACGACATCGGGCCGGTCGGCATCCGCGAGTTCCAGACCCTGATGCACCGCATGGCGATGAAGACCAGCGCGCGCAACCAGTTCACCGGCCCGATCACCGGGCTGCGCGACGGCGGCGTCGATTACGAGGTGCGGCTGCGTTTCGATCGCGACACCGAGATCGTCGCGGTGATCACAAAGGAAAGCGCCGAGAACCTGGGCCTCGCGATCGGCAAGGAGGTGTGCGCGCTGGTGAAGTCCTCGTCGGTGCTGCTGATGACCGACGGCGACCTGCGTATCACCGCGCGCAACCGCCTGTGGGGTGAGGTGGCGGCGGTCCATGAGGGCTCGGTCAACGACGAGGTCACGCTGCAGCTGCCGTCCGGGCGCAGCGTCACGGCGGTCGTCACGCACGGCAGCTGCGCGGCCCTCGGCCTCGCGGTCGGCGTGCCGGCGTGCGCGATCTTCAAGTCCTCCAGCGTGATCCTCGCGGCCTGGGACTGAACCCCCGTACCATCCATCCGTCTTTGCGCCGTTCCTGCCGTCAAGGGGCTCCGATGAAAGCCGTTCTCGCCTGCCTGCTGTGCGCCGCCGCCGTCCTGTCGTGCAGGGCCGCTCCGGCCGCCGAAGTCAGCGTCGCGGTCGCCGCCAACTTCACCGCGCCGATGCAGAAGATCGCCGCCGAGTTCGAGCGCGACACCGGCCACAAGGTGCGGCTCGCGTTCGGCGCGACGGGGAAGTTCTACGCGCAGATCAGCAACGGCGCGCCCTTCGAGCTTTTCCTCGCCGCCGACGACACCACGCCGGCGAAGCTCGAACAGGAGGGCGTGGCGGTCGCGGGCAGCCGCTTCACCTACGCGATCGGCAGGCTGGTGCTGTGGTCGGCGCAGCCCGGCGTCGTGGACGACAGGGGCGAGGTGCTCAAGCGCGGCGCCTTCGCGCATCTCGCCGTCGCCAACCCGAAGACCGCGCCCTACGGCGCGGCGGCGATGGCGGTGCTGCGCAAGCTGGGCGTCGCGGATGCGCTCGCGCCGAAACTCGTCACGGGCGAGAACATCGCCCAGACCCACCAGTTCGTCGCCAGCGGCAACGCGGAGCTGGGTTTCCTCGCGCTGTCGCAGGTGTGGGTGGACGGCCGGCTGACCGGCGGTTCGGCGTGGCAGGTGCCGGCCGAGCTGCACGCGCCGCTGCGCCAGGACGCGGTGATCCTTGCCGCCGGGCGCGACAAGCCGGCGGCGCGCGCGCTGGCCGACTACCTGCGCGGCGCGAAGGCGGCCGCGATCATCAAGTCCTACGGTTACGGGCTGTGAGGCGGGCGCAGCGATGATGAGCGCAGTCGACTTCGGGGCGATCCGCCTGACGCTGGAACTGGCGGCCGTGACGACGGCGATCCTGCTCGTGATCGGCACGCCCGTGGCGTGGTGGCTCGCGCGCACGCGTTCGGCGTTCAAGGGCGCGGTCGGCGCGGTGGTCGCGCTGCCGCTGGTGCTGCCGCCGACCGTGATCGGCTTCTACCTGCTCGTGACGATGGGGCCGCACGGACCGATCGGCGAGCTCACGCAGGCGCTGGGGATCGGCCTGCTGCCGTTCAGCTTTGCGGGGCTGGTCGTCGGCTCGGTGTTCTACTCCCTGCCCTTCGTCGTCCAGCCCCTGCAGCAGGCCTTCGAGGCGATCGGCGAACGGCCGCTGGAAGTCGCCGCGACGCTGCGCGCGGGCGCGCTCGACACCTTCTTCAGCGTCGTGCTGCCGCTCGCGCGCCCGGGCTTCGTCACCGCGGCGGTGCTGGGTTTCGCGCACACGGTCGGCGAGTTCGGCGTGGTGCTGATGATCGGCGGCAACATCCCGGACAAGACGCGCGTCGTGTCGGTGCAGATCTACGACCACGTCGAGGCGCTGGAATACGCCGAGGCGCACTGGCTCTCCGCGGGCATGGTCGTGTTCAGCTTCCTCGTGCTGTTGCTGCTCAACCGCCGCAAGCGCGGGAGCGCGCGATGAGCCGCGCCGCGGCGCCGGCCGCGACCGGTGGCATCGAGGCGCGGTTCCGGCTCGCCTGGCCCGGTTTCGCGCTCGAGGCCGCGCTGCAGCTGCCTGCGCGCGGCGTCAGCGCACTGTTCGGGCAGTCGGGTTCGGGCAAGACTTCGCTGCTGCGCTGTCTCGCGGGCCTGGAGCGCGCCCGCGACGGCTTTCTCGCGCTGCGCGGCGAGGTGTGGCAGGACGAGGCGCGCGGACTGTTCGTGCCGACGCATCGCCGCCCGCTCGGTTACGTGTTCCAGGAGGCGAGCCTGTTCCCGCACCTGTCGGTGCGGCGCAACCTCGAATTCGGCATGCGGCGCGTCACGGCGGCCGAGCGGCGGGTGTCGCTCGATCACGCGATCGCGCTCCTCGGCATCGAGCCGCTGCTCGAGCGCATGCCCGAGCGCCTGTCGGGCGGCGAGCGCCAGCGCGTCGCGATCGCGCGTGCGCTCGCGACCAGTCCGCGCCTGCTGCTGATGGACGAGCCGCTGGCCGCGCTCGACGCACCGCGCAAGGCGGAGATCCTGCCCTACCTCGAGCGCCTGCACGGCGAGCTGGACATCCCGGTGGTGTACGTGAGCCATGCCGCGGAGGAGGTCGCACGCCTCGCCGACCACGTCGTGCTGCTGCGCGACGGGCGCGTGCAGGCGTCGGGTGCGATCGCCGAGGTGCTGCCGCGCCTGGACCTGCCCTTCGCGCGCGACGAGGATGCCTTCGTCGTCGTCGAGGCGCAGGTCGCCGCGCACGACGAGCGTTTCGCGCTGACACGGCTCGAATTCGGCGGCCTGCCGCTGTGGATCACCGGCCTCGACGCGCCGCTCGGGGCGCAGGTGCGCGCCCGCGTGCTGGCGCGCGACGTGAGCCTCGCGCTCGCGGAACGCCACGATTCGAGCATCCTCAATGTGCTGCCGGCGCGCGTCGTGTCGCTCGACGGCGCGAGCCCCGGGCGCACGCTGGTGCGGCTCGACTGCGCCGGCCGCGCGCTGCTCGCGCGCATCACGACGCGCTCGGCGGTGCAGCTGGGGATCGTGCCGGGCATGGCGCTCTTCGCGCAGGTCAAGGGCGTCGCGCTGCTGCGCTGAGCGGGCTGGGGCGGCGGGGAAATCCGCGCGCCAATTGAGTGCACGTTAAACTGTGCGACTTACCAACGAATCCACGGCCAGCCATGATCCAGTTGCGCATCGTCCCGGTGACCCCTTTCGAGCAGAACTGCAGCATCGTGTGGTGCGACCGGACGATGAAGGGCGCGGTGGTCGACCCGGGCGGCGACCTCGAGCGCATCCGCGCCGCGGCCGACAAGCTGGGTGTGACGATCGAGAAGCTGCTGATCACGCACGGCCACATCGACCACGCCGGCGGCACCGCGAAGCTCGCGCGCGAGCTGGGCGTGCCGGTCGAGGGGCCGCAGGAGGAAGACCGCTTCTGGATCGCCGGGATGCCGCAGCAGAGCAAGATGTTCGGCTTCCCCGACGTCGAGTCCTTCGAGCCGGACCGCTGGCTGCATGAGGGCGACACGGTGACGGTGGGCGAGGAGACGCTGCGCGTGATCCATACGCCCGGCCACACGCCCGGCCACGTCGTGTTCTTCCACGCGGACGCGCGCCTCGCGATCGTCGGCGACGTGCTCTTCGCCGGCTCCATCGGCCGCACGGACTTCCCCAAGGGCGACCACGCGACGCTGATCCACTCGATCCGCGACAAGCTCTTCCCGCTCGGCGACGACGTCACTTTCGTGCCGGGCCACGGCCCGACCTCGACCTTCGGCGACGAGCGCCGCAGCAACCCCTACGTCGGCGACCACGCGTAGGGGCTGGAGGGGGAGGGCGGCGGCCCTCCCGGTCGCGTCAGGCGCGCTGCTTGAGCGCGTCGCGGATCTCGCGCAGCAGCTTGATGTCTTCCGGCTCGGGCGCGGGTTCGGGGTCCGGCGCCGGCGCGGGCGCTTCGGCGCGCTTGAGGCGGTTGATCGCCTTGATCGCGACGAAGATCGCGAACGCGATGATGAGGAAGTCGATCGTCGTGTTGATGAATGCGCCGTACTTCACCAGCGGCGCGCCGGCCTTTTCGGCCGCTTCCAGCGATTCGTAGGTCTTGTCGCCGAGGTTGATGTAGAAGTGCCTGAAATCGACGCCGCCCAGCAGGCGGCCGATGATGGGCATGATTACGTCCTTGACCAGCGATTCGACGATCTTGCCGAATGCGCCGCCGATGATCACGCCGACCGCCAGGTCGACGACGTTGCCGCGCATCGCGAACTCTTTGAACTCGCGCAGGAAACTCATGCTCGATAACCTCCCGGGTTGTTGATGGGTCACGGTTCGGCGCGCTGCTCGTGCCGATGTGCATAGTTTGCCATCTTTCCCGCCTTTCGCACGTCATCGCGTGCGGCGCCGCGGCACGGCGTAGCGCCTTACAGCCGCGCGCGGAACAGCGGCAGGTGCCAGCCGAAATGAATCGCCGCGAGGCGCAGCGCGAGGGTCAGGGAGCCGGCGAGGAGGGCCGACCACGCGTGCGCGACATCCAGGGTGGTCAGCGCCACGAGCAGCAGCGCGCCCGCCCAGGACGCGGTGGCGTAGAGCGCGCCGCTGAACACCAGCGGCACCTCGTTGCACAGCACGTCGCGCACGATGCCGCCGAAGGCGCCGGTGATGACGCCCATGACGCTCGCGACGAGCCACGGGGCGTCGAGCGCGAGCGCTGCCTGCGTGCCGCTCACCGTGAACAGCGCGAGGCCGATCGCGTCGGGCAGCAGGAACAGGCGCGCGGGCAGGCGCATCACGCGCGCCAGCGCGAAGGCCGCCAGTGCGGCGAGCACGGCGGTGACGAGGTAACTCTGGTCGGCGATCCAGAACACGCGGCGATCGAGCAGCATGTCGCGCAGCGAACCGCCGCCGAGCGAGGCGGAGAGGGCGACCACGATCATGCCGAAGAGGTCGAAGCGCTTGTTGCCGGCCTCGAGCACGCCGGCTGCGGCCTGGGCGGCGACGCCGGCGAGGCCGATCGAGTAGACGAGAGTGTCGATGGGAGGCATCGGATGAGCATAACACCGCTGCTGCCCGCCGTTGGAGCGGCCCGGCCCGCGCCGCGCTTGGCATAATCGGACCTTTCGCCCGCCGCCGCGTCGCGTGGCGGACTTTTTCCGGAATGCGCATGATTCCTTTCTCCCCCGCGATGGCGTCGCCCCCGCACCTATGACCGCGCTCACGCTGATCCAGGTGTTCGCGAGCGGTGTCGCGACCGGCTGCGTGTACGGGCTGGTCGCGTTGTCCTTCGTGCTGATCTACAAGGCGACCGAAACGGTGAGCTTCATGCAGGGCGAACTGCTGATGCTCGGCGCGTTCGTGGTGCTGGCGCTGCATCACGCGGCCGGTTTGCCGCTGCCCGCGGCGGCGGGGCTGGGCGTCGCGGCGATGGCGGCGTTCGGCGCGCTGCTCGAACGCACGGTGCTGCGCGGCGCCCCCGGCCGCACGCACCTGACGGCGCTGCTGCTGACCTTCGGGCTGGGCATGGTGATGCGCGGTGCGGTGGGCGCGGTGCCGGCGGCGAGCCACACCATGCATCGCCTGCCGCTGCCGTTCGCGGGGGAGAGCGTGCACGTTGGCGGAGTCGTGCTGGCGGCCGAGCATGTCGCGGTGATCGTCACGACGGCGGCACTGGCCGGCGTGCTGACGCTGTTCTTTCGCGCCACGCGCGCGGGGCTGGCCTTGCGCGCATGTTCGGAGAACGCGCAGGTCGCCGCGCTGATGGGCGTGTCGGTCGCCGGCATGCACACGCTGGCGTGGGCGCTCGGTGCCGGCCTCGCGGCGGTCGCGGGGCTGCTGCTGGCGCCGGTGACCTTCATCCATCCGAACATGGGGCTGGTGGCGCTGAAGGCCTTTCCCGCCGCGGTGCTGGGCGGCGTGACGAGCCTGCCGGGGGCACTGGCGGGCGGGGTGTTCCTCGGCGTCGCCGAGGCGCTCGCCGGGATCGCGCTGCCGGAAGGGGCCAAGGATGTCGTGCCCTATGTGCTGATGCTGCTCGCGCTGCTGCTGTTTCCGGGCGGTTTTGCGG
>NZ_WTVN01000034.1 GCF_012910905.1 Aromatoleum toluvorans | reverse complement strand
CCGCACAACACCAAGGTCCGCAGCTTCCTCGCCGACATGGAGCCGGTGATCGCGCTCGCGCCCGACGCGCTCATCATGGCCGACCCCGGCCTCATCATGATGGTGCGCGAGCGCTGGCCCGAGGTCGGCATTTCTTGTAGTGGCTGCGTGCTGCTGGGGAAGCGCGCAAGGATACCGGAAACGACACCGGCGCCCGTAGGCGCCGGTGGTGCTGCGTGGCGGGAGGCAGGCTCCCGCTGCGATCAGGCCGACTTCTTGGCCTTGGTCGCGGTGGGCACGCTCACCGCATCGACGGCGGCGCGGGTGGTCGCCGCGACGTTGGCTTCGGTGAACTGGATGACCTTGCGGGTCGCCTTGTTCATCGTGTCGTAGGCCGAGTTGGCGGCGGCGATCGCCGACTGCACCGCGGCGACGGCGACTTCGGAGCCGGCCGGGGCGGACTTCGCGGCCTTCTCGAGCGCGGTGCCGACGGCCTTGTTCACTTCGGAGAGCTGGGTCTCGAAGGGCGCGACGGCGCGCTCGACGCCCTGGGCGACGATCTCGTAGCCGGAATGGAACCAGGCCAGCGCCTTTTCGGCGGACGGACGGGCAAGCGAAGCCGACACGGCGACGAGCTCGTTCGGCGTCTTCGCGGCGAGCAGCGCACGCGTCGCCGCGACACCATCCTCGAATGCGGTGCGGCTGGCGTTGAGGTTCAGCGCGACGAGGCGCTCGACGGTGTCGAAGCTGCTGCGGGCGGAGGCTTCGGCGGTGGCGAAGACGTTGCGGGCGGCGGTGGCGAAGCTTTCGTTGGTGGCGATCATGGTCATCTCTCCTCGGGGGGCGGGGTTTGTCGTCTGCAAGCTTCTGCCGTCGACCGGTTTGCTGCATTGCACAATTCCATTGTAGCGGGACGGGAAATCCCGTCAAGAAATATTTTGTGCAGTGCAACAAATGGCCCGTGAGAGGACCGGCCGCCGTCCGGGCTCAAGCCGCAACGCCTTGTCCGGCGGGGCTTGCGGCGTCGTCATGGACGAAGGCGCCGCGGCGCAGGAAGGCCGTGACCTGCTCCGCGCAGCGCGCCGAGAACAGCATCTCCATGTGGCTGACGTGCAGCGTGACGGCGTCGCGCGCGGCGGCGATGCGGGTCTCCTCGACGCGCACGATGCCGTCGTGGGGCCGCGGCAAGCCGACCAGCGTGCCGGCGAGGCCGATCGGGCGGGTGCCGGCGATCACGCCGATCTCGGTGCCGGGCAGCTCGGGGCGCGCCATGTCCATCCAGTCGCGCATCGAGCGGCCGACCAGGGCCGACACGCAGGGCACGCGCAGCAGCGCCGCGGCACTGCGCGATGTGGCCCACGGCGGGCCCATCAGCACGATGCGGTGCACGCGCGGCTCGGGATGGCGGGCGAGGGCGTTCGCGATCACGACGCCGCCCAGGCTGTGACCGACGAGGTGCAGCGGGCCGGCGCCGGGCAGGGCGGCGAGGAAGGCGGTGAGGGCGTCGGCGTTCGCAAGGAGCCGGCCGCGCACCGACGGATAGGACCACGCCAGCGCCGTGAAGCCGGCGCGGGCGAGGCGGCGGCGCAGGAGGGTGAAGACGACCGGGTGCATCCACAGGCCGTGCACGAGCACGACGGTTTCCCCGCCTCCGTGCGCCGGGGGCGCGGCCGGCGCGGGCCTCATGCGGCGGTCGTGAACACGGTGAGCACGCCGGTGTAGCCGTACAGGCGGTCGCGCGCGACTTCGCCGCCGGCGAAGAAGCCGGCCAGCGGGACGTCGCCGAGGGCCTCGCGCAGGGCCCGCAGTTCGGCGTGCGGCGCGCCGAAGTGCGGGCCGCCGCGGCCCGAGCAGCTGACGTACAGCGCGCCGGCGGCCTGCTCGCCGCTCGCGGCGAGTTCGGCACGGATCTCGTCGACGATGCGCACGAGGTCGGCGCGGGCCGCCTCCGGGTTGCGCGTGCAGAAGGTGAGCCGGGTGCCGACCGCGATCTCGTCGCCGACCGCGAGCACCTGATGCTGCGGATCGACGCCGACCAGGTGGCGGACGAGGGTGTCGCTGCCGAAGCGCCCCGGCGGCGCCAGCCGGTCGCCCTCGCCGCCTTGGCCGAGGCCGACGAGCGTGGCCGACAGCGCTTCGAGGAGCTCGTCCTCTTCGAGTTCGCCGTCCAGCCCGAGGTCTACGAGCAGGCACTCGAGCGCGGGGCGCCCGTCGAGGCGGATCGCGTAGTTGCCTTCGCCTTCGGTGACCATGCGCTGCGGTCCGATCGGCTGGCAGCCCTGCGTGACGCGCGACACCAGTCCGACCGCCGACGTGAAGGCGACGCCCGACAGCCCGCCGTCGAGGACGCGGTCGGCGATCTGCAGCGTGTGGGTGCGCGCCGACGACAGGCCGCCGAAGAGGTAGCCGGTCGTGGTGCGTGCGGCGAGCTCCTGCAGCAGCTCCTGCACGTCCGGGGTGGTGGCTTCGGCGTGCACCAGCGCGGTGTGCGCGACGAAGTCCGTGGGGTGCTGCGGCAGCGGCTGCAGGCCGGAGAAGAGGCGGAAGGCGTCGCGCGGCAGGGGGGCGAGCATCAGCACCAGCGCCGGCTCGTCGAAGTATTCGATGCCGGTGGCGGCGACGCCGAGACCGTCCGTGCCGACCCACGCGACCTCCGGCAGGTCGTCGCGCAGCGCGGCGACGATCGCTTCGGCGTTGGCAGCGTAGTAGTCGCTGAGGTAGCACCAGCCGAGCGTGAACGGGGCGGCATCGGGATGTTCGGCGCGCCGCGCGGCGAACTGCGCCTGCAGCTGGTTGTGGGCGCGCGCGAAGGCGATGCGCCAGTCGGGGTGCGCGGCGTGCGCGAGCACGAACGAGGCGGGCGACATGTCCAATACTCCGTGAGGGTCACGCCGGGTTGGACACCGGCGCTGCGGGGGCGTTTGGAGCGGGCGTGAAAAACCCCGTGCGGGTGAGAGGCGATGAGCGAGAAGCGCGGCAGCGACGGCAGTGAAGGGCGGGAAAGCGGCATCACCGTCTATTACGACGGTGCCTGCCCGAGTTGCGTGCGCGACCGCGCGCAATACGAGCGCCTGGCCGGCAAGGCGAGCGCGGGGACCTGCTGGGTGGATATCACGGGGCGCGACGCCGAGCTGCGTGCGCAGGGCATAGACCCGGACGCGGCGCTGCGCGAGCTGCACGTGCGCGACGCCGAAGGCCGGGTGCGGCGGGAACTCGACGCCTACATCCTGCTGATGTCGCGCGTGCCGCCGCTGCGCCCGCTGGCGTGGCTGATCGGCCTGCCCGGCGTGCGGCCGCTGGTGTCGCGCTGGTACCGCGCGAGCGTGCTGCGGCGGCTGCGCGCCGAAGGGCGGGGGTGAGCCGCCCCTCGAGGCTCAGGACGCCTTGCCGAGCCCGAGCGGTGCCGGCGTCAGGCTGAGGATGCGCTGGTACAGCGTCTCGGCCTCGTCCTTGGGCTTGATGCCGAAGAGCGGGTTGTCGTTCTCGCGGAAGGCCGCGGCGATCTCGACCCAGTCCTCGGGCGTGAGGATGCGCTCGGCGATGGGGATCAGCGCGTCTTCCTCGGTGCGCAGGTGGTCCCACTCGAACTCGGCGTAGCGCTCGGCGGTGGCGCAGAAGGCGTCGCCGGCCTTCGCGTCGCCGCCCTGGAAGGCGAGGAGCGTCTTCTTGAGATCCTCGACCATCGGGTAGCCGAGGTTGTGCTCGCGCTCGAGCCGGGCGATGAGGGCGTCGGCCTCGCGCGTGCGGCGCTGCACCGCGGCGAAGAGGTACTTGTCCTCCTTCGGGTGGTGCCAGCGGTCGGGGTAGGACACGATGTAGTCGAGGATCGCGCGCAGCAGCGGGAAGTTGGGCGCCTCGCCCTTGCGCATGCCCTTCACGAGGTAGCGCAGCGAGTACAGCACGGCGCTGATCGCGAGGTGCTCGTCGCGGATGATCTGGATGGCTTCGGGTTTCACGGGGAGCCTCGTGGTTAGTGGGCGTCGAGCGCCCTGCCAATATCTGCACCGAGGGTGCGCTGGTGCGCGAGTGCCTCGGTGATCTGGGTGACGACCTGGATGCGGCGGCCGGCGCCGGCGCGGATCTCGTCCATCGCGGCGAGCGCGGCCCGGCTCGCGTCACTGCCTGCCTTGACGACGCCGTCGGCCTGTTGCATGGCTTCGGAGGCGTCGCGCGACATCGCGGCGATATCCGCCGCAATCTCGCCGATCTGCTCGCTCGCGACCTTGGCCTGTTCGGCGAGCTTGCGCACCTCGTCGGCGACGACCGCGAAGCCGCGTCCGGCCTCGCCCGCCCGCGCCGCCTCGATCGCGGCGTTGAGCGAGAGCAGGTTGGTCTGGTCGGAGATCTGCTTGATCGTCTGCACGATCGCAGCGATGCGGCTCGACTGGCCGGCGAGCGTTTCGAGGTCCCCCTCGGCGCGCGCCATCGACATGCCCATGCGCTCGATCTCGGCGCCCGCGTCGGCCATGCGCGTCGCGCCTTCGGCCACGCACGCGCCGCTGGCTTTCGCGAGCGCGTTCGCGGTCGCCATGTCGGCGAGCGTCTGGTCGATGCTGGCGAGCAGTTCGGCCATGCGCTGGCGGGCCGCCGCCACGGTCGCGCGGTCCTGTGCGTTGCGGCGCTCGGTCTCGTGGCTGGCGGCGACGGAGGCCGCGCGGGTCTCTTCGAGGACGGACTCGAGATTGCGGATGTGCGACTGCGCCGCCTCGATTTCAGCCCGGTGTGCCGCACGCTCGGCCGTGATGCCGGCGACGCCGCTGCGCCGCAGACGCGCCACGACGACGAGGAAGCCCGCGACGGCGAGCACGATCGCGCCGTGATGCAGGGCGCCGGGCTGGAACACGAGGGCCGCCAGCGCGAGCGCGGTGGCGGCGGTCGCGGCGAGAATGGGGGTCCGGTCTTGTGCGCGTTGCATGTGCCGTCGCCCCGGTTCAGACGCGCTCGAACGCGAGCGCGATGCCCTGGCCGACGCCGATGCACATCGTCGCGAGGCCGAAACGGCCGCCGGTGGTTTCGAGCTGGTTGAGCGCGGTCGTCACCAGGCGTGCGCCCGAGGCGCCGAGCGGGTGGCCGATCGCGATTGCGCCGCCGTTCGGATTCACGTGCGCGCCGTCGTCGGGCAGGCCGAGCTGGCGCAGCACCGCGAGGCCCTGCGCGGCGAAGGCTTCGTTGAGCTCGATGGTGTCGAACTGGCCGATCGTCATGCCGAGGCGTGCGAGGAGCTTCTGCGTCGCCGGCGCCGGGCCGATGCCCATGATGCGCGGCGCGACGCCCGCGGCGGCGGTGCCGAGGATGCGCGCGCGCGGGGTGAGGCCGTAGCGGCGCACGGCGTCTTCGGACGCGAGCAGCAGCGCGCAGGCGCCGTCATTGACGCCGGAGGCGTTGCCAGCGGTGACGGAGCCGTCGGGGCGCACGACGCCCTTCAGCTTCGCCAGGACGTCCGGTGTCGTGTCGGGGCGCGGGTGCTCGTCGGCGGCGAAGATCACCGGATCGCCCTTCTTGCGCGGGATTTCAACGGGCAGGATCTCGCGCTTGAAGAAGCCGCGCTCGTTCGCGGCGGCCCAGCGCTGCTGGCTCCTGAGCGCGAAGGCATCCTGGTCGGCGCGGCTGACGCCGAAGTCCTGCGCGACGTTCTCGGCGGTCTCGGGCATCGAGTCGATGCCGTACTGCGCCTTCATCAGCGGGTTCACGAAGCGCCAGCCGATGGTCGTGTCCTCGATCTTCGCGCTGCGCGAGAAGGCGGTGTCGGCCTTGCCCAGCACGAAGGGGGCGCGGCTCATGCTTTCGACGCCGCCGGCGATCATCAGCCCGGTCTCGCCGGAGGCGATCGCGCGCGCGGCGATGCCCAGCGCGTCGAGGCTGGAGCCGCACAGGCGGTTGACGGTGGTGCCGGGCACCTCGACCGGCAGGCCCGCGAGCAGCGCGGCCATGCGCGCGACGTTGCGGTTGTCCTCGCCCGCCTGGTTGGCGCAGCCGTAGATGACGTCGTCGACGGCGGACCAGTCGACGGCGGCGTTGCGCGCCATCAGGGCCTTGATCGGCAGCGCGGCGAGGTCGTCGGCGCGCATTGACGAGAGGGTGCCGCCGTAGCGGCCGAAGGGGGTGCGGATGGCGTCGCAGATGTAGGCGTGACGGGTCATGTCGGGGAGTCTCCTCTCGTTATGTCAGGGGCGGCCGTCTCGTGCGGGCGCTCCGCGTGCCATTGTGGGGCCAAACGGCCCGGCAGCGTCGGGCGCTGCGTTTGCTCCGGGGCGGCAGCCCGTGTTGCGTAGGGCGGAAAAGCCGGAGGCGCCTTCCGCCGCATGCATCGATGCCGAAGTAGCGAAATCGACGGCATACGGCGGAAGGCGCTTTTCCGCCCTACGGGCTACGTATCCTTAATACGTTTCGACGTGGAAGCGTGCCTTCGACAGCAGCTGCGGGCGCAGCGCGTCCCAGTCGGCGCCCTTGGCGCGGCAGATGTCGCGGAAGGCTTCCAGCACGCCGGCTTCCATGCCCTTCAGGCCGCAGATGTAGATGTAGCAGTCGTCGTCCTGCAGCATCTGGAACACCTTGTCGGCGCGCTCGCGGATGGCGTCCTGCACGTAGCGCTTGGGTTCGCCGGGCACGCGCGAGAAGGCGAAGTTGATGTCGATGAAGTCCTTCGGCAGCTTCTGCAGCGGGCCGAAGTAGGGCAGTTCCGCGGGCGCGCGGGCGCCGAAGAACAGCACCATCTCGCCGCCTTCCTTGCGGTCCATGCGGCGGCGGCGGCGCTCGGTCATCGCGCGCATCGGCGCGGAGCCGGTGCCGGTGCAGATCATCATGATCGACGAGCCGGGATGGTTGGGCATCAGGTAGGTCGAGCCGTAGGGGCCGGTGACCTGCACCTTGTCGCCCTTCTTCAGGTCGCACACGTAGTTCGACGCGACGCCGCGGGTCGGATTGCCGTCGTGGTCCTCGACGACGCGCTTCACCGTGAGCGACAGGTTGTTGTAGTGCGGACGCTCGCCGTCGCGCGGGCTGGCGACCGAGTACATGCGCAGCAGGTGCGGCTTGCCGCGTTCGTCGACGCCCGGCGGGATGATGCCGATGGACTGCCCTTCGAGCACCGGGAAGGGCGTCGTGCCGAAGTCGAGGACGATGTGGTGGATGTCGCTGGAGGCGTCCTCGGCGGTGAGGCGGTAGTTGCCGGTGACGGTCGCGGTGATCGGGGTGGCCGGCGTGTAGAGATTTACGTAGGGGTGGGACGCGGACCACGGCGCCAGCGCCGGGCCGCCCTGGCCGGCGGTCGCGACTTCGGTGATCTGCTGCACTTCGGCGGGGAGTTCCGCCGCGCCCATCACCGTCGCTTCGAGCTGGTCGAGCTCGGTGGTGTCGGGCAGGTAGTCCCAGGAATACTGGTCGTCGAGGGTGTGCGGCGCGGCCTTTTCGACGTTGCGCCACGAGTCGATCGCGCCCGTCGGACAGGGCGAGATGCAGGCCAGGCAGCCGTTGCAGGTGTCGAACTTGACGACGTAGTTGCGGCTGTCGTGGGTGATCGCATCGACCGGGCAGATCTCCTCGCAGGTGTTGCAGCGAATGCAGATCTCGGGATCGATGAGGTGTTGCCTGGCGAGGTTGGCGTGCTCTGCGGGCGCGTTCATGGTTGTCTCTCTCCACGGGTCGGGGCGGTTTCCCCCCCGTTCTGTCGTGTTCGGGGTTTCGTAGGGCGGAAAAGCGAAGCGCCTTCCGCCGGATGTTTTTGGCTCGACGCATGGTCGAACCGCAGGCATGCGGCGGATTACGCCTTCGGCTCATCCGCCCTACGGGGGCCTCTTAATTAAAGCGCACGTACTCGAAGTTGACCGGCTGGTTGTTGATGCCGCGGCCCGGGGCTGCGATCCAGTTGGCGAACTTGCCCGGCTCGAGGCAGCGACCCATCAGCGAATGCACGTACAGGCGGTCGCTTTCGGTCGGCAGCCAGTTGTTGTGCTGGTGCGTCCATTCGGCTTCCGACAGCAGGCGGCCGTCCGGGCTGACATGCACGTCGGCGAACATGCCGATGCGGCGGTGGAAGCCCTTGTGCGGCAGCGTGAAGCGGAAGGCGAAACCGAACTTGGCCGGGATGCGGTTCCAGCGCTCGACGCCGGCCTGCACGTCGGTGATCCAGTCGTCGCGCAGGCGCTCGTTCAGCGCCGACAGCGCGGCGACCTTGCGGGTGCCGATCGTGTCGCCGGCCACGTCCATGACCTCGTATTCCGAGTTCTGCAGCTTGTGGTCGTCGTCGATCTTCTCTTCCTCGAAGCGGCCCTTGAGGCCGTTCGTGTAGTAGGTCGCGGCGTTGGACGACACTTCGGCGCCGTACAGGTCGCTGGTGACGCTGTAGTGGAAGTTGAGGTACTTCTGCAGCGTCGGCAGGTCGATGACGCCGGCGGCGCGCAGCTTGGCGGGGTCGTCGGTGCCGAGTTCCTTCATCACTTCGCAGGTGCGCTGGATCACGCGGGCGATGCCCGATTCGCCGACGAAGAGGTGGTGCGCTTCCTCGGTGAGCATGAACTTGCAGGTGCGCGCCAGCGGGTCGAAGGCCGATTCGGCGAGCGAGGCGAGCTGGTACTTGCCGTCACGGTCGGTGATGAAGGTGAACATGAAGAACGACAGCCAGTCCGGGGTCTTCTCGTTGAACGCGGTGAGGATGCGGGGGTTGTCCTCGTCGCCCGAGCGACGCTCGAGCAGGGCCTCGCCTTCCTCGCGGCCGTCGCGGCCGAAGTGCGCGTGCAGCAGGTAGACCATCGCCCACAGGTGGCGGCCTTCCTCGACGTTCACCTGGAACAGGTTGCGCAGGTCGTACAGCGACGGGGCGGTGAGGCCGAGGTGGCGCTGCTGCTCGACCGATGCCGGCTCGGTGTCGCCTTGGGTAACGATGATGCGGCGCAGCGTCGAGCGGTATTCGCCCGGGACTTCCTGCCACACGTCCTGGCCCTTGTGCTCGCCGAAGGTGATCTTCTTCTCGCCTTCCTGCGGCGCGAGGAAGATGCCCCAGCGGTAGTCGTGCATCTTCACGTAGCCGAAATCGGCCCAACCCTTGGGATCGACGCTGACGGCGGTGCGCAGGTAGACGTCGTAGTTGGTCGAGTTCTCCGGACCCATGTCGTCCCACCAGTTCAGGAAGGACGGCTGCCACTGCTCGAGCGCGCGCTGCAGCGTCTTGTTCTCGTTGAGGTTGACGTTGTTCGGGATGCGTTCGCTGTAGTTGATCATCTCTGTACTCCTCCGATTTTGGTCGTGTCGGCCGGGGATTCCGTAATCCGCCGGCCTCTCGCTTTTGCTGCCATTTCCCCGCCGCGCCAGGGCGCCGGATGCAACGGCAGGGGGACGGCCTGCCGCGCGGCGCGGGAACGATTCGTGGGTCGCTTACACGCGGTTCCAGTCGAACTGCGCCTTCTTGCCGGAGCCGAAGAGCTTCAGCGCGCCGTTTTCGCCGACGGCGTTGGGGCGGTTGAAGATCCAGTTCTGCCACGCCGACAGGCGGCCGAAGATGCGGGTGTTCATCGTCTCGCCGGGGCCGAAGCGCAGGTTGGCTTCGAGGCCGGTGAGCGCGTCGGGCGACAGCGCGGCGCGTTCCTCGATGGCGATGCGCACTTCCTCGGCCCAGTCGAGGTCGTCGGGGATCGCGGTCACGAGGCCCAGCTCCATCGCCTCGGCGGGCGACAGCAGGCTGCCCTGCTTTGCCTTGACGGCGGCGACCGGGGCCTCTTCCTGGTAGAAGCGCGCGGCGATGCGGGAGAGGCCATTCACCATCGGGAAGGTGCCGAAGTTCATCGCCGACAGGCCGATGACGTTCTTGGCTTCCGCGGCGTCGAGCATGTAGCTGCGGTCGGCGGCGAGCGCGACTTCGAGCAGCGTGCCGGCGAAGCACGAGCCCGGCTCGATCAGCGCGTACAGGCTGCGCGAGGACACGTCGATGCGCGCCAGCGTGCGGCGGAGCATGCCGATCGTCTCGCGGACGAACCAGTTGTCGCGGTTGGCGTCGATGGTCGCGTCGATGTCGAGCACGACCTGGGCGTCGCCTTCGGTGCGCAGCTGCCACAGGCCGACGTCGAGGTGGTTGGTGCGCAGGTTGAGGATCGCGTCGTCGAGTTCGCGCGCCATCTGCAGCGGCCACCACTTGATGCCCTGGGCTTCGATCTCGGCGGCGGTCTTCGCGGTGACGGCGGCCGGCGCGCGCACGGTCAGCGTCACGGTGCGGCCGTCGGCGTCGATCGTCGCATCGACGAATTCGTAGTGGTAGCCCTTCTCGTCGACCGTGCGCTCGAGCGTCGTGAGCTTCACGCCCTTGGCGCCGGCCGGGCGGTCGGAGGTCTTGGCGAGTTCCTTGGCGCGGGCCTGGATGTGCTCGGCGAACTGCTGCTGCTTGACGACGTCGTCGACCAGGCGCCAGTCCTTGGCACGCTGGCCGCGCACGCCTTCCGAGATCGTGCAGAAGATGTCGGCGTGGTCGCGGCGCACGCGGCGCTTGTCGGTGACGCGGGTGAGGCCGCCGGTGCCCGGCAGCACGCCCAGCAGCGGCACTTCGGGCAGCGACACGGAGGAGTTGCGGTCATCGACCAGCACGATCTCGTCGCAGGCGAGCGCCAGCTCGTAGCCGCCGCCGGCGGTGGTGCCGTTGCACGCGGCGAGGAACTTGAGGCCGGAGTACTGGCTGGAGTCCTCGATGCCGTTACGCGTCTCGTTGGTGAACTTGCAGAAGTTCACCTTCCACGCATGGGTCGAGAGGCCCAGCATGTAGATGTTGGCGCCGGAGCAGAAGATCTTCGGCTTGCCGGAGGTCACGACGACAGTGCGCACTTCCGGATGCTCGAAGCGCACGCGCTGCAGCGCATCGTGCAGTTCGATATCGACGCCCAGGTCATAGGAGTTGAGCTTGAGCTTGTAGCCCGGGCGGATGCCGCCGTCCTCGTCGATGTTGAGCGTCAGCGTGGCGATCTCGCCGTCGGTCGCGAGCGACCAGTGGCGGTACTTCGACGGCTCGGTGCGGTAATCGACCAGTTCGGCGACCGGCTTGTTGGCGACTGCTTGCATCGTGTGTCTCCTCTCTCTCTGTAGGACGTGCTCAGCCCAGGACGAGCTGGCGCAATTTGATGAAACTCTGGTCCACCGTCTCGCCCGAGGTGTCGAGCACGGTGTCCGCCTTGGCGTAGAGGGGCAGGCGCGCCTCGAGGATGCGCTTGAGGTCCTCCATCGCCTCGTCGTTGCCCGCCATCGGCCGCAGGTCGCCCTGGGCCATCACGCGGGCCATGTGTTCTTCCGGCTGGGCCTTGACCCACACCGTCATGCATTGCGACAGCAGCATCTCGAAGCTCTCCGGCTGCGACACCACGCCGCCGCCGACCGAGATCACGGCGCGCGGGTTGTCGCGCAGCACGCGCTCGAGGGTGCGCTTCTCGATGCGGCGATAACCGGACTGGCCGTACAGCGAGAAAATCTCGCGCCCGGGGATGCCGGTTTCCTTCTCGATCTCGCGGTCGAGCTCGACGAAGGGCATGTTCTCTTCCTGTGCCAGGCGCTTGCCCAGCGTCGACTTGCCCGCGCCGCGCAGGCCGATCAGCGCGATGCGCTTCCTGCGCACGGCTTCCTCGTGGCCGAAGTCGCGCATCAGGCGGAACACCACTTCTTCCAGGCGGTGCTGCGGCAGGCGCTCGAGGAAGCGGCGGATCAGGCGCTTCTCGACCGTGTCTTCCGTTTCCGGCGCGAGCAGCTCGATCAGCGGGACGTTGAGCGCGCGGGCGATGTTGTGCAGCAGGACGATGGACACATTGCCGTCGCCGCCTTCGAGGTGGGCGAGGTGGCGTTCCGACACGCCGGCTTCGCGCGCCACGAGCTTCCTCGTCATGCCACGGCGGTCGCGGATCTCGCGGACGCGCTTGCCGAGCGTCGGCAGGATATTGCCGTCGGCGGACTGGTCGGCCGCCTGGAGCTCTTCCTGCTGCGATTCGGTGGTGGGTTCGAGGCTCATCGGATTTCCTTTCTTGCAGCGAACTGCATCGGTTGAGTTGAACAATAGTGCAGCAAGATCGAGACGTCAACACCTAAAGTGCAGTTTTATTTGTGCTGCACTGCAGTAATCTGCAGTTTGTGTACATTGTAGAAGACGTCTGACCGGCGTGTCGTGTCGAAAATTGCAGCTTTCGGGACTCGTTGCCAATAAAAGTGGAAGTAAAGTGCTTGACGGGGAAATTTCCGCGTGTATTCTATCTCCACCGGTTGCGCCTCGGCGCGACGCCAGAACATCAGTCATCCGGCGCAAGACCGCGATGCCTCAACAGAGAGAGGAGACAAGCAGGTGAAGCTGGCTAATTACGTATACGGGCAGTGGGTCGAAGGCGCGGGCGAAGGCACGGCGCTCACCGATCCCGTCACCGGCGAGGCGCTGGTGCGGGTTTCGTCCGACGGCATCGACGTCGCGCATGCACTGGAGTTCGCCCGCCGCGAAGGCGGCGCTGCACTGAAGGCCATGAGCTACGAGGAGCGCGCCGCCAAGCTCGCCGCGATCGCCGAGCTGCTGCAGGCCAAACGTGCAGAATATTTCGACCTCTCGCTGCGCAACTCCGGCGCGACCGAAGGCGATGCGTCCTTCGACGTCGATGGCGCCATCTTCACCGTCAAGAGCTACGCCCGCGCCGGCAAGGCGCTCGGCGCCGGGCGCCACCTGAAGGAAGGCAGCCGTGTGCCGCTGGCGAAGACCGACGTCTTCCAGGGCCAGCACTTCCTGATGCCGCTCACCGGCGTCGCGGTCTTCATCAACGCCTTCAACTTCCCCGCCTGGGGTCTGTGGGAGAAGGCCGCGCCGGCGCTGCTCGCGGGCGTGCCGGTGTTCGCGAAGCCGGCGACGCCGACCGCGTGGCTCGCCCAGCGCATGGTCGCCGACGTCGTCGAGGCCGGCATCCTGCCGCCGGGCGCGATCTCCATCGTGTGCGGCTCGGCGCGCGACCTGCTGGATCACGTCAGCGAATGCGACGTCGTGTCCTTCACCGGCTCGGCCGACACCGCGGCGCGCATGCGCACGCACCCGAACGTCGTCGCGCGCTCGGTGCGCCTCAACGTCGAGGCCGACAGCGTCAATTCGGCGATCCTCGGGCCGGATGCGCAGCCCGGCACGCCCGAGTTCGATCTCGCGGTGAAGGAGATCGTGCGCGAGATGACGGTCAAGACCGGCCAGAAATGCACCGCGATCCGCCGCATCCTCGCGCCCGCGGGCACCTCGCGCGCGCTCGCCGATGCGGTGGCGGGCAAGCTCGCCGGCTACAAGGTCGGCGATCCGCGCAGCGAAGGCGTGCGCGTCGGCCCGCTGGTGAGCAAGGCGCAGCAGGCTGCGGCCTTCGAAGGGCTGGCGAAGCTGAAGACGGAATGCGAAGTCGTGTTCGGTGGTGATCCCAACTTCGAGCCGGTCGGCGCGGACGCCGCGGTCTCGGCCTTCGTGCAGCCGACGCTGCTGTTCTGCGACCAGGGCCTGGCGGCACGCCATGTGCATGACGTCGAAGTCTTCGGCCCGGTCGCGACCATCGTCCCCTACGCCGATACCGCCGACGCGATCGCGATCGCGCGCCGCGGCCACGGCTCGCTCGTTGCGTCCGTGTATTCGGGCGATGCCGCCTTCCTCGGCGAGCTGGTACCGGCGATCGCCGACCTGCACGGCCGCGTGATGGTCGTCGATGGCGCGGTGGGCGCGAACCACACCGGCCACGGCAACGTGATGCCCACCTGCCTGCACGGCGGCCCGGGCCGCGCCGGCGGCGGCGAGGAGCTCGGTGGCCTGCGCGCGCTGGCGATGTATCACCGCCGCTGCGTCGTGCAGGGCGGCCCCGCGGTGCTCGAAGCCCTGTCGCGTGACGCAGTCGACGCCGCGCTGCTCGGTGCATGAACTATAAAACCTGTACGCATCCCGCCCCCAATCCCCAGCCCTGACGGAGAGAGACGGAACATGACGCCTGACCAGTTCCAGACGCTGATCGCGAAAGTGACCGGCGCGATCGCCGGCCGCGCGATCGACGCGCAGCTTGCGGACTTCCTCAACGAACGCTTCCCGGCGAACGGCCCCGAGTTCCGGGCCATCGCGCAGGCCTGTAGCGAGGCCGTCGCGGCCGGCTGGATGTGCGATCGCGAGCACGGCGGCATCCGCTACGGCCGCGTCATCAAGCCGACCGACGCGCTCCACGGTTTCAGCGTCGACGTCGTCGAGATGCAGGACCTCGTCGGCCCGCAGCACGCCCATCCCAATGGCGAGATCGACATGATCATGCCGCTCGAAGGCGACGCGAAGTTCGACGGCCACGGCGCCGGCTGGTTCGTGTATGGGCCGGGCAGCGTGCACCGGCCGACCGTGATGGGCGGCCGCGCCTATGTGCTGTACCTGCTGCCGCAGGGCGCGATCGAGTTTACGAAGCAGTAAGGCAGCCTCTTTAACCGCCTCGCGCGCACGACAAGGCACGGCGCAGCCCCCGTCACGGGGTGTTTCGTGCCGAGGCGTCCGCCACGCGCCAACGAGGCGCGGAACACCCCGTGACGGGGGCGGTTTACTGCAAGAGGCTGACCTGAACAAATAACGCCGGCATCAAGACCGGCATCGGAATACCCCCGGCACCTGCCGGACGAACGGAGGAGAGAAAGGCATGACCACGCTCAGCGCCGCGGACCACAGCACCAGTCCGCCCACCATCACCCTGCCGCGTCAGTACAACGCCGCGGACGACCTCATCGGCCGCAACCTCGACGCCGGCCGCGGTGCGAAGACCGCCTATATCGACGACAAGGGCCGCTATACCTACGACGAACTCGCCGCGCGCGTGAACCGCTTCGCCAACGCGCTCGGCAGTCTCGGCATCGTGCGCGAGCAGCGCATCCTGATGTGCGTGCACGACTCGATCGACTTCCCGACCGTGTTCCTCGGCGCGATCAAGGCCGGCGTCGTACCGATCGCGGTGAACACCCTGCTCACGCAGTCCGACTACGAATACATGCTGACCGACAGCCGCGCGCGCATCGCCGTCGTGTCGGCGCCGCTGTACGACACCTTCGCGCCGCTGCTGGGCAAGGTCGAGTCGCTCGAACGCATCGTCGTTGCCGGCGCTGAGAACGCACAATCGGGCGACAACGCGCTCGGCAGCCTGATGGACCAGGCCTCCGACAAGTTCGACGCGGTCGCGACGACCTGCGACGATCCCTGTTTCTGGCTGTACTCGTCGGGCTCGACCGGCGCGCCCAAGGGCACCGTGCACATCCACTCCAGCCTGATCCACACCGCCGAGCTGTACGCCAAGCCCATCCTCGGCATCAGGGAAAGCGACGTCGTGTATTCCGCGGCCAAGCTCTTCTTCGCCTACGGCCTCGGCAACGGCCTGACTTTCCCGCTCGCGGTCGGCGCGACCGCCGTGCTGATGGCCGAGCGCCCCACCCCCGCCGCCGCCTTCAGGCGCCTGCGCGAGCACCAGCCGACGATCTTCTACGGCGTGCCCACGCTGTACGCGTCGATGCTGGCGGACGCCGACTGTCCGACGCGCGACGAGCTCGCGATGCGCATGTGCACGTCCGCCGGCGAAGCGCTGCCGGAAGACATCGGCCGGCGCTGGACCGAGCGCTTCGGCGTCGAGATCCTCGACGGCATCGGCTCGACCGAGATGCTGCACATCTTCCTGTCCAACCGCCCCGGCGAAGTGCATTACGGCACCACCGGCAAGCCGGTGCCGGGCTACCAGGTGCGCCTGATCGACGACGACGGCAATGAAGTCGAGGGCGCCGACGAGCCGGGCGAGCTGCAGATCTCCGGCCCGTCGAGCGCGGTGATGTACTGGAACAACCGCGAGAAGACGCGTTCGACCTTCCAGGGCCCGTGGACGCGCAGCGGCGACAAGTACTCGCGCAATGCCGAGGGCTACTACGTGTATGCCGGGCGCAACGACGACATGCTCAAGGTGTCCGGCATCTACGTGTCGCCGATCGAGGTCGAGTCCTGCCTGATCCAGCACCCGGCGATCCTCGAGGCGGCCGTCGTCGGCCACGAGGACGAGGAGCGCCTGATCAAGCCCAAGGCCTTCATCGTGCTCAAGCCCGGTTTCAGCCGCTCGGAGCAGCTCGCGGCGGAGATCAAGGCGCACGTGAAGGCGCACCTCGCGCCCTACAAGTACCCGCGCTGGATGGAGTTCGTCGACGAGCTGCCGAAGACGGCGACGGGCAAGATCCAGCGCTTCAAGCTGCGCGCAATGGCTGCAAAGTAGGGCGGAAAAGCCGGAGGCGCCTTCCGCCGGATGTATTCGGCCCGAGGTGTCTTCGGCCCCGCGCATGCGGCGGAAGGCGCTGCGCTTTTCCGCCCTACGAACAAACAGATCAAAAGGGGCAAAGCCCCACCCATCCCCATGGAGGAGACAACCATGCAGAAGACGCAAGAGAAGCGCCGTACGATGAAGCAGGTGATGCTGGGCGCACTTGTCGGTGTGCTGGGCGGCGCGCTGGTGCCGCTGGGCGCCGCGCAGGCCGCCGAGAAGATCAAGGTCGGCCTGATGCTGCCCTACACCGGCACCTACGCCGCGCTCGGCACCGCGATCACCAACGGCTTCAAGCAATACGTGCAGGAGCAGGGCGGCAAGCTCGCCGGCTACGAGGTCGAGTATTCGGTCGTCGATGACGAGTCCGACCCCTCGAAGGCGACCGAGAACGCGTCCAAGCTCGTCAAGCGCGACAACGTCGATGTGCTGGTCGGCACCGTGCATTCGGGCGTCGCGCTGGCGATGGCGAAGGTCGCGCGCGATACCAAGACGCTGCTGATCATCCCCAACGCCGGCGCCGACGAGCTGACCGGCCCGCTGTGCGCGCCCAACGTCTTCCGCAGCTCCTTCTCGGCCTGGCAGCCGGCGTACGCGATGGGCAAGATCGTCGCCGAGCGCGGCCACAAGAACGTCGTCACGGTGAGCTGGAAGTACTCCTTCGGCGAGCAGTCGGTCGCGGGCTTCAAGGAAGCGTTCGAGAAGGCGGGCGGCAAGGTCGCGAAGGAGCTGTATCTGCCCTTCCCGAACGTCGAGTTCCAGCCCTTCCTGACCGAGATCGCGTCGCTCAAGCCCGACGCGGTGTTCGTGTTCTTCGCCGGCGGCGGCGCGGTGAAATTCGTCAAGGACTACGACGCGGCGGGCCTGAAGAAGTCGATCCCGCTGTACGGCTCGGGCTTCCTCACCGACGGCACCATCGACGCGATGGGCGGCTCGGGCGAAGGCCTGCTGACGACGCTGCACTACGCCGACAACCTGACCAACCCGAAGGACCAGGCTTTCCGCAAGGCGTACGCGATGTCGTACAAGATCCAGCCCGACGTGTATGCGGTGCAGGGCTACGACGCCGCGCAGATGCTCAAGACCGGCCTCGACTCGCTCAAGGGCGCCAAGTTCGACAAGGACGCGGTGATCAAGGCGATGGCGGCGGCGAAGATCGACAGCCCGCGCGGCGCCTTCACGATCTCCAAGGCGCACAACCCGGTGCAGGACATCTACCTGCGCAAGGTCGAAGGGCGTGACAACAAGCTCATCGGCGTCGCCGAGAAAGGCCTCGCGGATCCGGCGCGCGGTTGCAGGATGTAAGGCCAACTCGCCCGGCCACCGGTTCAGACAAGGTCCCTTCCCCTTCAAGGGGAAGGACAGGATGGGGATGGGTTTCTTTCGGGCGCTTCGGAGTCCACCCATCCCCACCCCAGCCCTCCCCTTGAAGGGGAGGGGGCGACCGTGCCTACCGGGCCGATAGCAGTCCGTCCCATCCGCTCCAATCCAACATATCCGGGCACCCAGAAAAGGCGCCCGGAGGGGAAGACTCATGGATTTCGTTTCCTTCCTGATCCAGGTGCTGAACTCGCTGCAGTACGGCCTGCTGCTGTTCCTGGTGGCCAGCGGCCTGACGCTGGTGTTCGGCATCATGGGCATCATCAATCTCGCGCACGGCAGCTTCTACATGGTCGGCGCCTACCTCGCATTCGCGCTGACGAGCCTGACGGGCAACCTGATGCTCGCGATCGCGCTGGGGCTGCCGCTCGCCTTCGTGTTCGGCGCGATCCTCGAATGGGCACTGTTCTCGCATCTGTACAAGCGCGACCACCTCGAGCAGGTGCTGCTGACCTACGGCCTGATCCTGATCTTCGAGGAGCTGCGCAGCCTCGCCGTCGGCGACGAGGTGCATGGCGTGACGATCCCGGAACTGTTCTCGGCGTCGATCCCGCTCTCCGACAACCTCAGCTACCCCGTCTATCGCCTGGTGATCTCGGTCGTGTGCCTCGCGCTCGCGGGCGGGCTGTACTGGCTGATCCAGAAGACGCGCCTGGGCATGATGATCCGCGCCGGCAGCCACGACCGCGACATGGTCAAGGCGCTCGGCATCGACATCAACCTGCTGTACCGCACCGTGTTCGCGCTGGGTGTCGCGCTCGCGGCGCTCGCCGGCATGCTTGCGGCGCCGATCAGCTCGGTGTATCCGGGCATGGGCTCCAGCGTGCTGATCATCTCCTTCGTGATCGTCGTGATCGGCGGCGTCGGCTCGGTGTGGGGCGCGCTCGTCGCGGCGCTGGTGATCGGCTTCGCCGACACCTTCGGCAAGGTGCTGCTGCCGGATCTCGCGGGCCTGATGGTCTATCTCGTGATGGCCGTGGTGCTGCTGTGGCGCCCCGAAGGCATCTTCAAAAAGGCGTGAGGGAGACAAGGCGATGAATTCCCGTACCACCACCTTCCTCAAGCTCGCGGCGCTGGCCGGCGTGCTGGCCTTCCCGGCCTTCGGCTCGGAGTTCTACGCCGAGCTGATCGCCAAGGTGCTGATCCTCGCGATCTTCGCGATGAGCCTCGACCTCTTGGTCGGCTTCACCGGGCTGGTGTCCTTCGGCCACGCCGCCTACTTCGGCATCGCGGCCTACGCGGTGGCGCTGCTGACGCCGAAGTACGACCCGGCGAGCCTGTGGCTGGCGCTGCCCGCCTCGGTGCTCGCGGCGGCGGTCGCGGCCTTCCTGATCGGCCTCTTCGTGCTGCGCACCAAGGGCATCTACTTCATCATGGTGACGCTCGCGTTCGCGCAGATGGCCTACTACGTGTTCCACGACACGCCGGTGGGCGGCGGCTCGGACGGCATCTACCTCAACTTCAAGCCGGATGCGGCGATCGCCGGCTGGGCGCCGTTCGACCTCAACGAGCCGCATCACCTGTACTACTTCGTCGTCGGCGCGATGCTCTTCGTGTATGCGCTCTTGAAGCTCGTGCTGCGCTCGCCCTTCGGCCGCGTGCTGGTCGGGATCCGCAGCAACGAGCACCGCATGCTCTCGCTCGGCTACGCGACCTTCCGCTACAAGCTCGCCGCCTTCACGTTGGCGGGCGGCCTCGCGGGGCTGGCGGGCTTCCTGTACGCGGTGCTGTTCGGCTTCGTCACGCCGGAGTACCTGTCGTGGCACAAGTCCGGCGACGTGCTGCTGATGGTGATCCTCGGCGGCATGGGCAACCTCGTCGGCGCGATTGCCGGGGCGGTGGCGCTCGTGGGCCTGCAGGAGATCTTCACCGGCCTCACCAAGCACTGGCAGTTGCTGATGGGCCTCACCATCGTCGCCGCGGTGCTCTTCATGCCGGGCGGCATGGCCGCGACGCCGGCCCGCATCCTCGCGCGCATCAACGGGGGAAAGACCAATGAGTGAAGTGCTGCTTGCCGCCGAAGGCATGACGCGCCGCTTCGGCGGCCTCACGGCGAACCAGAACGTCAACATCGCCCTTGAGCGCGGCGTGCTGCACGCGCTGCTCGGGCCCAATGGCGCCGGCAAATCGACCTGCATCAACATGCTGTCGGGCGACCTGCCGCCGTCCGAAGGCACGATCCGCTTCAAGGGCGAGGACATCACCGGGCTGACCGCCTACCAGCGCTCCAGGATCGGCATCGGCCGCAGCTACCAGCGCACCAACATCTTCCCGAAGTTCACGGTGCTGGAGAACTGCCGCCTCGCCGCGCAGTCGCGCAAACCCCGCCCGTGGAGCCTGCTGACCGATGCGCTGCGCATGCCGGATGCGGTCGAGCGCGCGCGCGCCGCGATCGCCGAGGCGGGCCTTGCCGGCCGCGAGGAGCGCGTCGCCGGCACGATGTCGCACGGCGAACAAAGGCAGCTCGAGATTGCGATGGTGCTCGCGACCGACGCCGAGGTGCTGCTGCTCGACGAGCCGCTCGCCGGCATGGGCTCGGAGGAGTCGGCGCAGATGGTCACGCTCTTGAACCGCCTGAAGACGACGCGCGCGATCCTGCTCGTCGAGCACGACATGGACGCGGTGTTCGCGGTTTCGGACCGCATCACCGTGATGGTCAACGGCCAGGTGCTGGAATCGGGTTCGCCGGAGCAGATCCGCAACAGCCCCGACGTGCAGCAGGCCTATCTCGGACACGAGGCGGAGCATGAATGACATGTCCATGTTCAGAATGAATGACACGGCGGCCCCCGTCGCGATGGCGGCCGTGGCCCCGGCCGCGCAGGCGGCGCCCGACCAGCGCGAGCTGCTGCTCGAGGCGATCGGCCTGCACACCTATTACGGTTCCAGCCACATCCTGCACGGCGTGAATTTCCACATCCGCAAGGGCGAGGCGCTCGGCCTGATGGGCCGCAACGGCATGGGCAAGACGACGCTGATCCGCACGATGATGGGCTTCCTGATGCCCAAGGCCGGCGGCGTGCTGGTGCGCGGCCAGCGCATGACCGGCGGGCCGACGCACAAGATCGCGCGCCTCGGCATCGCCTACGTCCCCGAAGGCCGCGGCATCTTCCCGAACCTGTCGGTGAAGGAGAACCTGCTGATGGCCGCGCGCGCCGGCGTCGACGGCCAGCGCGACTGGACTTTCGACCGCGTGATGGCGACCTTCCCGCGCCTTGCCGAACGCCTCACCAACGGCGGCGGTCAACTCTCGGGCGGCGAGCAGCAGATGCTCACGATCGGGCGTGCGCTGATGACCAACCCGGACCTGCTGATCCTCGACGAGGCGACCGAAGGCCTGGCGCCCCTGATCGTGCGCGAGATCTGGCGCGTGGTGCGCGAGATCCGCGACAGCGGCATCGCCACGGTGATCGTCGACAAGAACCACTCGGCGGTCACCGCGCTGACCGACCGCTCGATGATCCTCGTGAAAGGCCAGGTCGTGTTCGATGGCCCGAGCGAGGAGGTGCGCAATAATCCCGAGCTCATCCAAAAACACCTGGGGGTCTGAATGAAGCAGGTTCATGTCGGCGGCAAGAATCTCGAATACGTCCGGCTGCCTTCCGCGCATCCGCGCGAAGGCGCGCCCGCGATCGTGTTCCTGCACGAGGGGCTGGGTTCGGTGGCGATGTGGCGCGACTTCCCGCAGAAGATCGCCGATGCGACCGGCTGCGAGGCGGTGGTCTTTTCCCGCGCCGGCTACGGCCGCTCCGATGCGGCCGAGCTGCCGCGCACCACGCGCTACATGCACGACGAGGGCCTCGCGGTGCTGCCGGCGCTGCTCGACGCGCTGCAGCTCGACCGGCCCATCCTCCTCGGCCACTCCGACGGCGGCTCGATCGCGCTGATCTGCGCGGGCGGCACCGACACGAAGCTCTCCGGCGTGATCCTGATGGCGCCGCACGTGCTGGTCGAGGACATCTCGGTGAAAAGCATCGCGCAGGCCAAGGTCGCGTGGCAGAGCACGGATCTGCCGGCGCGCCTCGGCAAGTACCACGCCGACGTCGACGCGGCCTTCCGGGGCTGGAACGACATCTGGCTGCACCCGGATTTCCGCGCGTGGAACATCGAGGAGTACGTGCCGCGCATCGCCTGCCCGGTGCTCGCGATCCAGGGCGAGGACGACGAGTATGGCACCATGGACCAGATCGACCGCATCGCCGCGCAGGCGCGCGACGTGGATCTCGTCAAGCTCGCCGACTGCCGCCATTCCCCGCACAAGGACCAGCCCGCGGCCGTGATCGAGGCCGTCGGCGAATTCGTGAACCGCATCCTGGACTGAAACCGCCATGATCTTCGAATGCAAGAAACCCATCCGCTTCCACCACTGCGACCCGGCCGGCATCGTCTTCTACCCGCAGTGCCTGGTGCTGTGCAACGAAGTGATCGAGGACTGGTTCGACCGCGGCATCGGCGTGGACTTCTACAAGCTGCACGCCGAGATCCGCCGCGGCGTACCGATGCGCCACCTCGAAGTCGATTTCATCGCGCCGAGCATGCACGGCGACGAACTGACCTTCACGCTCTACGTCGCGCGCATCGGCGGCAGCTCGATGGACATCGTCACGACCGCGTCGATGGGCGAGCAGGTGCGCTTCCGCGCGAAGCAGACGGTGGTGTGGGCCGATCTCGGCGGCGCCCCGCGCGCGACCGCGATCGACGGCGAATGGCGCGAGCGCTTCAGCCGCTTTCTGGAGCCGCATAACCCGTAGGGCGGAAAGCCGAAAGCAACTTCGCCGCCGCATGCGCTCATCCGGGCCCGGCATACGGCGGAAGGCGCTTCGCTTTTCCGCCCTACGATCGAGAACGAAGGACAGACGATGGACTACAGCCGTTACACCAACCTCAAGGTCGAGCTCCACGAGCACGGCATCGCCGAAGTGATCCTCGGCGAGCCGGGCAAGCTCCCCGCCGCCGACGCCACCGGCCACGGCGAGCTCGCCGACATCTGGCGCGACCTCGACCGCGATCCGGCGGTGTCGGTGATCGTCGTGCGCGGCCAGGACAAGGGCTTCTCCGCCGGCGGCACACTGGACCTCGTCGCCGCGATGGTCGACGAGTTCGAGCACCGCGCCCGCGTGTGGAAGGAAGCGCGCGACATCGTCTACAACATGATCAACTGCTCGAAAGTGATCGTCTCGGCGATCAACGGCCCGGCGGTCGGCGGCGGCCTCGCCGTCGCGCTGCTGGCGGACATCTCGATCGCCGCGAAGAACGCACGCCTCATCGACGGCCACACCCGTCTGGGGGTGGCCGCGGGCGACCACGCCGCGATCATCTGGCCGCTCCTGTGCGGCATGGCGAAGGCGAAGCTGCATCTGCTGCTGTCGAACGAAGTGAGCGGCGAGGAAGCCGAACGCATCGGCCTCGTGTCGATGGCGGTGGAGGCCGACGCCCTGCGCGCCACCGCCTTCGACATCGCGAAGAAGCTCGCCGCCGGCCCGCAGACGGCGCTGCGCTGGACCAAGCACAGCCTCAACAACTGGCTGCGCCAGGCCGGCCCGATCTTCGACAACTCGGTCGCGCTGGAGATGCTCGGCTTCACCGGCCCCGAAGTGCGCGAAGGCCTCGCCGCCGTGCGCGAGCGGCGGACGCCGAATTTCCCGAGCACTTCACCGATATGACGTAGGGCGGAAAAGCCGAAGGCGCCTTCCGCCGTGGTGCTTGGATCGCCCCATGCATCCGGCGGAAGGCGCTGCGCTCTTCCGCCCTGCGAAACCCCAGAACGGCGCCGCAGAGCGCCCGACCCCCCCTCAACGACACAGAGAGAACGCCATCATGACCATCTACCAGTGCAGCGCCTGCTACTTCCCCTACAACGAGGCCGACGGCCTGCCCGACGACGGCATTGCGGCCGGCACGAAATGGGAAGACGTCCCCGAGGACTGGGTCTGCCCCGACTGCGGCAACGGCAAGGAGCACTTCAACCCGGCCCCCGATTCGGAGTGAGGTGACGCGATGACCGCGCTCACCACCGACGTGAAGGTGCTCGTCATCGGCGCCGGGGCGATGGGCAGCGGCATCGCCCACGTCGCCGCCGCCGCCGGGCACGCCGTCTACCTCTACGACACGCGCGCCGAAGCGGTCGAGAAGGGCCGCGACGGCATCGCGCGCGACCTGCGCTTCCTCGCCGCCAGGGGCAAGCTCGCCGAGGCCGAGGCGGACGCCACGCTCGCGCGCGTGATCCCCGTCACCGAGCTCGCCGCCGCGCGCGACGCCGGCCTCGCGATCGAAGCCATCGTCGAGAACCTCGACGTCAAACAAAAACTTTTCCGGGCGCTCGAAGACCTGCTCGACGCGGACGCGATCCTCGCGACCAACACCTCGTCGCTGTCGATCACGCAGATCGGCGCCGCGCTCGACCGCCCGGAACGCCTCGCGGGCCTGCACTTCTTCAACCCCGCGCCGCGCATGAAGCTGGTCGAGATCGTCTCCGGCCTCGCGACGACGCGCGCCCTCGCCGACACGCTGTACGAAACCGCGAAAGCCTGGGGCAAGGTCCCGGTGCACGCGACCTCGACGCCCGGCTTCATCGTCAATCGCGTCGCCCGCCCGTACTACGCCGAGGCCCTGCGCGTGCTGGGCGAGCGCGCCGCCGACCCCGCAACGCTCGACGCGGCGCTGCGCGACGGCTGCGGCTTCCCGATGGGCCCCTTCGAGCTGATGGACCTCATCGGCCACGACGTGAACTTCGCCGTCACCCGGTCCGTCTTCGACGCCTACTTCGGCGACAAGCGCTTCACGCCGAGCCTGATCCAGCAGGAGCTCGTCGCCGCCGGCCGCCTGGGGCGCAAGAGCGGGCGCGGTTTCTACGACTACGCCGAAGGCGCGAGCCCGCCCGCGCCGCAGAGCGAAGCGCCGCAGCAAGGTGAAGCCGCGGTCACGGTGGTCGGCGACCTCGGCCCCGCGACCCCGCTGATCGCCCGCCTCGAAGCCGGTGGCGTCATCGTGCGCCGCGTACCGGGCGAAGGGCAGGGCGCCGGCGCCGCCCGCGGCTGGATCGACATCGGCACCGCCCGTCTGGCGCTGTCCGACGGCCGCAGCGCCTCGCGCCGTGCCCACGAGGAAGGCTTCGCCAACCTCGTCGTCATGGATCTCGCGCTCGACTACGCAACGGCCAAGCGCCTCACGCTCGCCCGTGCCGATTCCTGCGGCCACGGGGCGTGGAACGCCGTCGTCGGCACGCTGCAGCGCACCGAGGCAGTCATCGGCCGCCTCGACGACGTCGCCGGCCTGGTCGGCCTGCGCACCGTCGCGATGCTCGCGAACGAAGCCGCCGACGGCGTCCTGCAGGGCATCGGCACCGCCGCCGACATCGACACCGCGATGCGCTACGGCACCAACTACCCGCGCGGCCCGCTCGCGTGGGCCGACGCGCTGGGCGTCCCCTTCGTCGCGCGCGTGCTGGAGAACCTGCGCGCGCACTATGGCGAGGAGCGCTACCGCCTGTCGCCGCTGCTGCAGCGCGTGGCATTGCGGCCGGACGGGCGCTTCCACGCCTGATCCCCGCGGCGGGGCAGGGCCGCGACGCCTTGCCCCGCGCGCCTGCCGCACCCTCGTGACACGGCGCCCCCGCTCCTGCGCCTTCCGCCACCGCTAATGGGTCGGCGCCGCCGCCCTGCGCCCTGAACGCGTCGACGGGCACGCAGGGATTCGCCGTCGATTCCCTTTTCCTCGCCTCGCCCCTTACCGCAGGTCCGTCCGCCTGCACTCCATTGCAGTCGAATGAATAATTGTTCATTCTGCGCTTGCTTTCGCCAAACTCCGGATGTAGAGTGAACGAACATTCAGTCAGTTGATGGACATCAAACAGACTGGAGTGGAGACGGGAACGGACAGGGGACCGGGACGACTGGGCCGGCAGGCTCCCCGACAGGGCGGATCGCCCGGCGGGTGGGGCAATCACAAGGAGACGGATTCATGAACGACGGATTGTTTGACCAGTTCAAGGAGTGGTACGAGAAGCGCCACGACTACGCCCGCGCGTGGAAGGCGCGCACCGGCGGCCAGGTCGTCGCGACGATGTGCACCTACACGCCCGAGGAGCTGCTGATCGCGGCCGGCATGCTGCCGGTGCGTGTGCTCGGCGCGCACGAGCCGCAGAACGTCACCGAGCCGCACATCTTCGGCATGTTCTGCCCGTTCTGCCGCGACTCGCTGGCGCAGGGCCTGCTGGGCCGCTTCGACTACGCGGAAGGCGTCACGCTGACGCAGTCCTGCATCCAGTACCGTCAGGCCTACAGCTCGTGGCGCCAGAACGTGCCGACGGTGCAATGGGACTACTACGTGGCGATGCCCAATGACGTGCAGTCGCCGCACTCGCGCAAGGCGCACTACGCCGAGATCCAGCGCTTCCGCGTGTTCCTGCAGACGCTGACCGGCAAGGAACTCACCGACGACATGCTGCGCGACGCGCTCGTGGTGATGGACGAGAACCGCCGCCTGCTGCGCGAGCTGTTCGACTACCGCAAGGACGAAAATCCCAAGGTCACCGGCGTCGAGGCGCTGTACGCGTCGATCACCGCGCAGTTCATCGACAAGCGCGAGCACAACGAGATGCTCCGCAAGGTGCTGGCGGCGCTGCCCAGCCGGAAAGTCACGCGCCCGACGGGTGCGCGCTTCATGACGATCGGCTCGGAGAACGACGACGTCGCCTTCATGGCGATGGTCGAGTCGGTCGGAGCCACGATCGTCATCGACGACCAGTGCTCGGGCACGCGCTACTTCTGGAACGCCTCGAAGCCCGAGGCCGACGTCGTCAAGGCGATTGCCGAACGCTACTGCGACCGCCCGGCCTGCCCGACCAAGGACTACCCGGCGCACACGCGCTTCGACCACGTGCTGAACCTCGCGAAGGAATACAAGGTGCAGGCGGCCGTGTTCCTGCAGCAGAAGTTCTGCGACCCGCACGAAGGCGATTACCCGGACCTCAAGCGTCACCTCGAGGCCAACGGCATCCCGACGCTGTTCCTCGAATTCGACATCACCAACCCGATCGGCCCGTTCCGCATCCGCATCGAGGCGATGCTCGAGACGCTGAGCGAAGAAGAGCTGTTCTGAGCCCGACAGGAGACAAGACATGGATACGAAGGCGATCTACCCGACCGAGCCGCTCAAGCTGTGGGGCAAGGCCAAGCAGCTGCGCGAGCAGTACTACCACAACTACGCCCGCGCCAAGGACAACGGCGGCATCCGCTGGTCCGCTGCGGGCTGGTCCTTCGACGCGATCCCGACCTCGCTCGGCGACGACGTCTATCCGCTGACCGGCGAGCCGTACTCGGCCGGCGTGTCGCTCGACAAGAAGTTCACGCAGCGCTGCCTCGACGCCGCCGAGTCCTACGGCTTCGCGCGCGACATGTGCTCCTACATGCGCATCTACTGGGGCAGCATGCATCTGGACGAGTACTTCTACGGCGGCAAGTGGCCGACCTCGGACTTCATCTACCAGACGCAGATCTGCTGCTCGCATGCGAAGTGGTACCAGCATGTGTCGCGCGTGAAGAACATCCCCGACTTCTACGTCGACGTCTCGGTGGGCGCCTACAAGGACCTCACGCCCGAGCGCCTCGACTACGTCACCAGCCAGCTGCACGACTCGATCGAGTTCGTCGAGAAGGCCACCGGGCGCAAGTGCGACGACGAGCTGCTGATCCGCGCGATCAGGAACGAGATGCGCTCGACCAGCCGCTGGGCGCAGATCTGCGAGCTGCAGAAGGCGCGGCCCGCGCCGCTCGACGAGAAGACGATGTACTCGTTGTATGTGCTGTGCATCCTGCACAAGTCCTCGCAGTGGTGCGCGGACTTCATGGACGAGCTGTACGACGAGGTGAAGGACCGCGTCGCGCGCGGCATCGCCGCGGTGGCCAACGAGCGCTGCCGCCTGATGTCCGACACGCAGCCGCCGTGGCCCTTCCTGAAGATCTTCCGCTACCTGGAGAGCTACGGTGCGGTGTCGATCGGCTCGCTCTACACCTTCGGCCTCGAAGGTACCTGGGAGTACAAGGAAGACGGTTCCTGGGGCGCGCGCACCGTGCCGTGGGAGAAGGGCATCGAGCTGAACGACCGCGACACGGCGCTGCGCCTGTATGCCGACTGGAACCTGTCGAAGCCGCTGTGGCAGCAGTTCTTCGACCCCTCGGTGAAGTCCCGGATGATGCTCGACATCGCACGCGACTGGGGGGTCGACGGCTGCATGATGCACCTCAACCGCGGCTGCGAAGGCCTCTCGGTCGGCATCATGGAAAACCGCCAGGCGATGGCCAAGGCCGGCATCCCGATCATGACCTACGAGGGAAACATGGGCGACGAGCGCGAGTTCGACGAAGTGCGCACCCAGGCGCGCGTCGATGCCTTCATGGAGCAGCTGGGCCTGCGCAAGCTGGCGGCCTGATCCGCCCAACAACAGCAGAGAGCGGCGCGGCAATCGAACTCACGAGTCAGGCGGGGCACCTTGTTCCTCCCCCTTCAAGGGGGAGGTTAGGAGGGGGATGGGTTTCGGTGAGGTCCGCGCAACCCATCCCCACCCCGGCCCTCCCCTTGAAGGGGAGGGAGCAAGCCGTGCAACGCTCAACCTATCACCCGAGTGCTCGCGGCACACCCAACCCCCCAGAGAGCGGCGCGCCCGTACAACATGCACAAGCAATTCCAACGAGATGAGGACAGGAAGATGATCACCGCAGGAATCGACATGGGGTCGCGCAGCGTCAAGGTCGTGCTGCTCGAAGAGGTCAGCATGGAAGGCAAGCCGCTGATGGTCGTGAAGCAGGCGCACCTGATGCTGCCGGGCGACCTCGACGCGGACCAGGCCGCCGAACAGGCCTACGACGATGCGCTGAAGGCGGCGGGCGTGGCGCGCGGCGACGTGAAGTCGGTGTTCGCCACCGGCGCCGGCCGCGGCCAGGTCGCCTTCGCCACCGAGGGCATCACCGAGATGACCGCCGGCGCGCGCGGTGCGGTGTACATGTACCCGCAGGCCCGCACGGTGGTGGACGTCGGTGCCGAGGAAGGCCGCGGCATCAAGACCGACGCGGAGGGCAAGGCCATCGACTTCGCCGGCAACGAGAAGTGCGCGGCCGGCGCCGGTTCCTTCGCCGAGGCGATGAGCCGCGCGCTGCAGCTCTCGCTCAAGGAGTTCGGCGAAGCCAGCCTGAAGTCCGACAAGAGCATTCCGATGAACGCGCAATGCACGGTGTTCGCGGAGTCCGAGGTGGTGTCGCTGATCCACTCCTCGACGCCCAAGGAAGACATCGCCAAGGCCGTGCTGGATGCGGTCGCAAGCCGCGTGTGCGCGATGGTGCGGCGCGTCGGCATCGACGGTCAGGTCGTGCTGATCGGCGGCATGGGCCATAACCCGGGCTTTGTCGCGTCGCTGAAGAACGCGATGGAGGTCGACGAGGTGCTGCTGCCCGAGCTGCCCGAATTCGCCAGCGCGCTGGGCTGCGCGCTGATCGCGGCCGAGCGCCTGCACTGAACCGACCGGACATGAATCAAGGAGAGATCAAGTGAACGCTGGAGTCGATGAAAGCAAGCTCGCCACCGCCGCCCCCGAGAAGAAGGAATTCTGGCGCTGGCAGGAAAACACCTGGTACGACGAGTCGAAGAACTGGAAGGACGCGAAGATCATCACTTGCGGCATCGACGTCGGCTCGGTGTCCTCGCAGGCGGTGCTGGTGTGTGACGGCGAGCTGTATGGCTACAACAGCATGCGCACCGGCAACAACTCGCCGGATTCGGCCAAGAACGCGCTCGCCGGCATCATGGACAAGATCGGCATGAAGCTCGAGGACATCAACTATGTCGTCGGCACCGGCTACGGCCGGGTGAACGTGCCCTTCGCCCACAAGGCGATCACCGAGATCGCGTGCCACGCCCGCGGCGCGAACTACATGGGCGGCAACAAGGTCCGCACCATCCTCGACATGGGCGGCCAGGACTGCAAGGCCATCCACTGCGACGACAAGGGCAAGGTCACGAACTTCCTGATGAACGACAAGTGCGCCGCCGGTACCGGCCGCGGCATGGAAGTCATCTCCGACCTGATGCAGATCCCCATCGCCGAGCTGGGCCCGCGTTCCTTCGACGTCGACGAGGAGCCGGAAGCCGTGTCGTCGATCTGCGTGGTGTTCGCGAAGTCCGAGGCGCTGGCGCTCCTGAAGGCCGGCTACACGAAGAACAAGGTGATCGCGGCTTACTGCCAGGCGATGGCCGAGCGCGTGGTGAGCCTGCTGGAGCGGATCGGTGTGGAAGAGGGCTTCTTCATCACCGGCGGCATCGCGAAGAACCCGGGCGTCGTGAAACGCATCGAGCGCCTGCTGGGCATCAAGCAGCTCGAGACCAAGATCGACAGCCAGATCGCCGGCGCGCTGGGTGCCGCGCTGTTCGGCTACACGCTGATGCAGAAGCAGGGCGGCAAGGCCTGAGCGACGGGCTGGTCCACCGGCGCGGAGCGGAAAACGCCGTCCATGATGACAAGCATTGACGCGCGCCCGGGCCCGGGCGCGCCCATTCGAGGAGGAAGACGCATGGCGAACCAGAAGCGGGTAATGCGGGTGCTCAGGAAGGACGACCTGGATGCGATCGTCCGCATCGACCAGGTGGCCTCGAAGCAGAACCGGCGCGAGTACTACGCGCGCAAGATCGAGGCGATCCTCAACCCGAAGCACAACATCAACGTGTCGCTGGTGTGCGAGATCGACGGCCACGTCGCCGGTTTCGTCATGGGCGACATCTATTTCGGCGAGTTCGGCATTCCCGAGACCTCGGCGACCATCGACACGATCGGCGTCGACCCCGAGCTGCAGGGCCACGGCGTCGGCAGCGAACTGCTCGACCAGTTCATGACGAACATGAAGGTGGCGGGCGTGAAGAAGGTGTACACCTCGGTGAACTGGGACGACTTCGCGCTGGCAAGATTCTTCTCGCGCCAGCGCTTCGCCCCGTCCAAGCGGGTCAACCTGGAATACGCGATCGCCTGAGGGCTCGCGTAGCAGTGCCGCCCCTTGCGGGCGCGGGACCTGCGGCGTCGGCAAGGGGCGGGCGCCGCGGGATCCGCCTCCCGCCTCTGAGAAAATGCCCCCTTCGACAATCCCGGGGCGAACGGAGACTGATTTCAGCAATTTGCCGGCTTGCCAAGCAGGCTTAAGATTGCCGTCCATTCGGGAATCCCCTGCGAGGATCGGCAACATGACTGCTCTCTCTCCGGCGCTATTGGCGCAGCTTCAATCCCGCCAACCGCTGCTGTGGCTGAACCCTCGGCTGGGGCAGGCCCTGCCGGCCTCCGCCCCGTCGACGGAGCTGATCGCGGCGGCGGAGGCGCGTCTTGCGCGCTTTGAACCGCTCATGGCGACGCTGTTTCCGGAACTCGCATCGAGCAACGGGCACGTCGAATCGCAACTGACGCCCGCCGCTGCGCTGCGCGAGGCGTTGGCCGGCGACGATGGCGCCGGGGGCGCGTGGTTCGTCAAGCGCGACGACGAGTTGCCGGTCGCCGGCTCCATCAAGGCGCGCGGCGGCTTTCACGAAGTGCTCGCCTTCGCCGAGGCCGTCGCGACCGAACATGGCCTCCTCGCCGCCGGCGCCGATCCCCGCATTCTCGCGACCGCGGCGGCACGCGCGCTGTTCTCGCGCTACACGGTGTCGGTCGGCAGCACCGGCAACCTCGGCCTGAGCATCGGGGTGATGGCGGCGGCGCTCGGCTTCGACGCGGTGGTGCATATGTCCGCGGATGCCAAGGCGTGGAAGAAGGACCGCCTGCGCCAACGCGGCGTGCGCGTCGTGGAACACGTCGGCGACTACGCCGCAGCCGTGGCGGCGGGACGGGAAGAGGCGAAGGCTTCGTCGCGCAGCCATTTCGTCGATGACGAATCCTCCGCGCTGCTCTTTTTCGGCTACGCCGCCGCGGCACGTCATCTGGCCCGCCAGCTTGCCGCAGCCGGCCGCGTCGTGGACGCCGTGCATCCGCTTTTCGTCTACATCCCCTGCGGCGTCGGCGGCGCACCCGGCGGCATCACCTACGGTCTCAAGGCGCTGTTCGGCGATCATGTGCATTGCTTCTTCGCCGAGCCCGTCGCCGCGCCGTGCATGCTGGTGCAGCTCGCTTCGGGGGGCGACGCCCCCGTCTCCGTCTACGACATCGGCCTCGACAACCGCACCGATGCCGATGGCCTCGCCGTGGGCCAGGCTTCCCATCTGGTCAGCCCCCTGATGGCGTCGCAACTCGCCGGCGTGTTCACCGTCCCCGACGACCAGCTCTACCTTCACCTGCTCGCGCTCAAGACATCGCTGGGCGTGGAAGTCGAGCCCTCCGCGGCGGCCGGGGTCGCCGGGCCGGGCTGGCTGCGCGATTCGGCCGAAGGCCGGGCCTACGTGCGCGAGCATGGGCTCGACCTGCGCGCCGCGACGCAGGTGATCTGGTTGACGGGCGGCTCGCTCGTGCCGCGCGAGGAGCTCCGGCGCTTCCAGGCGCACGCGGCAACCCTGGCCGGCCCTGGGTCTGGCGCGCCGCAACGGGCGGCGTAAGCTGCCGACGAGGGGGCGATCCGGCGCCCCACAACGGGAAAACGTCGCAAGAAAAGATTCCCGTTGACTGCACGAGTAAAATGAACGACTATTCATTCACCGAATTGCAGGGCGTATCCGGATCCCGGTGCGCGGCGGTCTCGGCCGGGATGGACAAGCGAAAGCGGAGGATGTGATGGCGGCAGATCTGGATCGCGCACTCGCAGGCAAACACGTGGTGATCACCGGCGGCGGCCGCGGCATCGGCGCCGCGATCGCCGCGGCCGCCGCCGCGCAAGGTGCGCGCCTGACGCTGATGGGCCGCACCCGCGCGCAGCTCGAAGAGCGCGCTGCCGCGCTGCGCAGCACCGGCTGCGAAGTGCATTGCGAGGCGGTCGATGTCGCGAAAGCGGATTCGGTCGAGGCGGCTTTTGCCGCCGCTGCGCGCACGCTCGGCCCGGTCGCGGTGCTGGTGAACAACGCCGGCCAGGCCGGCAGCGCCCCCTTCCTGCGTACCGACCCGGCGCTGTGGCAGCAGATGCTGGACGTGAATCTCACCGGCACCTACCTCGCCACCCGCGCCGCGCTGCCCGGCATGCTCGCCGCCGGCTGGGGCCGCATCATCAACGTCGCCAGCACCGCGGGCGAGAAGGGCTATCCCTACGTCTCGGCCTACTGCGCCGCCAAGCATGGCGTCATCGGAATGACGCGCGCGCTGGCGCTGGAACTGGCGCACAAGCACGTCACCGTGAACGCCGTGTGTCCCGGCTACACCGACACCGACATCGTGCGCGACGCGGTCGCCAACATCCGCGAGAAGACCGGCCGCAGCGAGGCCGAGGCGCTCGCCGAACTGGCGAAGCACAACCCGCAGGGCCGCCTCGTGCGCCCGGAAGAGGTTGCCAACGCGGTGCTGTGGCTGTGCCTGCCGGGCTCCGAGGCGATCACGGGGCAGGCGGTGTCGGTGTCGGGCGGTGAAGTGATGTGAGGCGGATAGGGTCGAAGAAAAATCATCGATCCTGTATGTGAATGCATTACCCCGTTCGCCCTGAGCCTGTCGAAGGGCATTGGCAGGGCTTCGACAGGCTCAGCCCGAACGGTCGTCGGTGGCCGATGGGCCGATAGAAACAAGCGGCACAGACCTGCCCGAGCGGGCGCCGCACAGGACGATATCCAAAGGAGGAGGGTGGGCGCCGCCGGCGTACCGCCCCGAGAGGAGACGCGAAAATGAGTGATCGAAGCTATCTGGAGTGGCCCTTCTTCGACGAGCGCCACCGCGGCATGCAGATCGAGCTGGAGGCGTGGGCGGCCGCGCACATCGACGGCCACCCGCACGGGGATCTCGACGACGCCTGCCGCAAGCTGGTGCGCCAACTCGGCGCCGACGGCTGGCTGCGCTACATGGTCGGCGGCACGGCCTACGGCGGCCGCCACGACCAGATCGACACGCGCGCCGTGTGCCTGCTGCGCGAGACGCTGGCGCGCCATTCGGGCCTCGCGGACTTCGCGCTGGGCATGCAGGGGCTGGGCTCGGGCGCGATCACGCTGCACGGCAGCGACGCGCAGAAGCGCCGCTACCTCACCGAAGTCGCCGCCGGCCGCGCGATTCCCGCGTTCGCGCTGTCCGAACCCGATTCGGGCTCGGACAGCGCGGCGATGGCGTGCAGTGCGCGCCGCGACGGCAACGACTACGTGCTCGACGGCGAGAAGACGTGGATCTCCAACGGCGGCATCGCCGACTTCTACGTCGTGTTCGCGCGCACCGGCGAGGCGCCCGGCGCGCGCGGGCTGTCCGCCTTCATCGTCGAGGCCAACCTGCCCGGTTTCGAGATCGCCGAGCGCATCGACGTGATCGCGCCGCACCCGCTCGCACGCCTGCGTTTTTCCGGCTGTCGCGTGCCCGCGTCCAGCCTGCTGGGCGAGCCGGGGCAGGGCTTCAAGGTCGCGATGCAGACGCTCGACATCTTCCGCACCTCGGTCGCCGCCGCCGCGCTCGGTTTCGCGCGCCGCGCACTCGACGAGGGGCTGCGCCGCGCTACCACGCGCGACATGTTCGGCAAGAAGCTCGCCGACTTCCAGATCACGCAGGCGAAGCTCGCGCAGATGGCGACCCACGTCGACACCGCGGCACTGCTCACCTACCGCGCGGCGTGGCTGCGCGACCAGGGCAAGAACATCACGCGTGCCGCGGCGATGGCCAAGATGACTTCCACCGAGACCGCGCAGCAGGTCATCGACGCGGCGGTGCAGCTGTGGGGCGGCTGCGGCGTCGTCTCCGACCATCCGGTCGAGCGCCTGTACCGCGAGATCCGCGCGCTGCGCATCTACGAAGGGGCGACCGAGGTGCAGCAGCTCATCATCGCCCGGCAGACGCTCTCCGCATACGAGCAGGAACAGGCCGCCTGAGCCTGGGCAGGGTTCGCGGCAGGCGTCTTGCGGCGCCTGTCGCGCCCATCATTTTCTCCGCATGTCTACTGAATGAACGTTCATCTATAGAACGGAGCGAGGAGGAGACGGAACATGCATGCAAGCGTAGTGAGCCTGGACGCGGCCGCCGCCGCGGGCCTGCGGCCGGCGAAGGTCTGTGGCACCGGGAGCGGAGACGGGGAGGAGGACGCCGGCGTCCAACTCGAACCCGGTTCGATCGAACACGTCGCGCACCCCGAGGCCCTGCCGCACGGGCCGTGGGGCCGGCGCCTGTACGCGGCGAGCCGGGTGTCGGCGCTGATGGGCGGGACGGTGTTCATGCTCATGATCGGCATGTCGCTGGTCTCGATCGTCGGGCGCAAGCTGTTCGCGCTGCCGGTGCCGGGCGATTTCGAGGTCCTGCAGATGGGCGCGGCGGTCGCGTCCGCGACTTTCTTCTCCTACTGCCAGATGGTCGACGGCCACGTGCGCGTGGACTTCTTCACGCACTGGCTGCCGCTGCGCGTGCGCGCGCTGCTCGACGGCGTCGCGGCGCTGCTGATGGGGGCGGTCGCGCTGCTGGTTGCGTGGCGCACCGGCGCGGCGGCGGTGTCGTCCTACGACTCGGGCGAGGCATCGGTGATGCTCGGCTGGCCGGGCTGGGTGGCGATCGCCTTGATCGTGCCGGGTTTCCTGTTGTTCACGGCGACCAGTCTTTACATCGCGGGGCGCCGCTTCGGCGTCGTGCTCGGAGGTGCGAAATGAGCGGCATTGCGATCGGCGCGACGATGTTCGCGATCCTGCTGGCGATGCTGGTGCTGCGCGTGCATATCGGCATCACCATGTTCGTCGTCGGCGCAGGCGGCTACCTGACGATGATGGGCGGCGAGCTCCCCCCCTTCCTCAACATGCTGAAGAACCTCGCCTACGCGCGGCTCTCCAACTACGATCTGGCCGTCATCCCGATGTTCCTGCTGATGGGCCAGTTCGCGACCCACGGCGGCCTGTCGCGCGCGCTGTTCCGCTGCGTGAGCTCGCTCGTCGGGCACTGGCGCGGCGGCGTCGCGATCGCCTCCACCGGCGCCTGCGCGGGCTTCGGCGCGATCTGCGGCTCCTCGCTTGCGACGGCGGCGACGATGGGACAGGTCGCGCTGCCGGAATTGAAGCGCTACAACTACTCCGGCGCTCTGTCGACCGGGGCGCTGGCGGCGGGTGGCACGCTCGGCATCCTGATCCCGCCCTCGGTGCCGCTGGTGATCTACGCGGTGCTCACGCAGGAGTCGATCGGCAAGCTCTTCATGGCGGCGGTGCTGCCGGGCCTGATCGCGATGCTCGGCTACATGCTGGTGATCCGCATCATCGTCACGCTCAAGCCCGAAGCCGGCCCGGCGGGCCCGCATGTGCCGCTGGCGGAGAAGCTGCGCTCGATCGCCAACGTCACGCCGGTGGCGCTGATCTTCCTCGTCGTCATCGTCGGCATCTACGGCGGCTGGGCCAACCCCACCGAGGCGGCATCGATCGGCGCCGCGGCCTGCGGCATCCTCGCGGTAGTCACTGGCGGCATGCGCGCCGAGGGCGTCCGCGAAAGCGTGCTCGGCGCGGCCGAGGCCACGGCGATGATCTTCCTCGTGCTGCTCGGCGCCGACATGCTCAACACCGGGCTCGCGCTCACGCAGATGCCGGTCGAGCTCGCGAACTGGGTTCGGGACAGCGGCCTGCCGCCGTTGCTGGTGCTCACCGCGATCCTGCTGATCTACGTCTTCCTCGGCTGCGTCATGGACGCGATGGCCATGATCCTGCTGACCATCCCCATCTTCTACCCGGTGATCATGGGGCTGGAGTTCTGGGGGCTGGCGCCCGAGGAGAAGTCGATCTGGTTCGGCATTCTGGTGCTGATGGTGGTCGAGATCGGCCTCGTGCATCCGCCGGTCGGCATGAACATCTACATCATCAACAAGGCCGCGAAGGACGTGCCGCTCACCGACACTTTCCGCGGAGTCATGCCCTTCCTCGCCTCCGACATGATGCGCATCACGCTGCTGCTGTTCTTCCCCGCCATCTCGCTGTACCTGGTCCGGACCTTCGGCGGCTGACAAGCCGGGGCCGGCCATCCATTCCAAAGAGGAGACGCGATGAAAACCCGAACACTGCTCAAGCCGCTGCTGACGGCGATGCTGCTCGTGGCCGCTGCCGCCCAGGCCCAGTCGGACAAGGTCGTGACGCTGCGCGTGCACCACTTCCTGCCGCCGAACTCGAACGCACAGGTGAAATTCATCGAACCGTGGTGCGCGAAGGTCGCTGCCGAGTCGGCCGGGCGCCTGAAGTGCCAGATCTACCCGGCGATGCAGATGGGCGGCACGCCGGCGCAGCTCTTCGACCAGGCCAAGGATGGCGTCGCCGACATCGTGTGGACGGTGCCCGGCTACCAGGCCGGCCGCTTCCTCGTCTCGGAAGCTTTCGAGCTGCCTTTCATGGGCACTTCCGGCGAGAAGTCGAGCCGCGCGCTGTGGATCTACGCGACGAAGAACGCCGCGGCGGAATACAAGGGCGTGCGCCCGCTGGTGTTCCACGTCATCCCCGGCATGACGCTGCACACGACGGACAAGCAGGTGAAGACCATGGCCGACCTCGGCGGCATGAAGCTGCGCGCTCCGACGCGCATGGCGACCCGCATGCTTTCCGCCCTCGGCGCCACGCCGGTGCCGATGCCGATGACGATGGTCTCCGACAGCCTCGCCAAGGGAGTGATCGACGGCGCGATGATGCCGTGGGAAGTCGTGCCGACGATCAAGGCGCAGGAGATCGTGAAATACCACAGCGAAACCGATCCCGCGATGCCGCTGATGTCGACCTCGACTTTCGTGCTGGCGATGAACCCGGCGAAATACGACAGCCTGCCGCCCGACCTCAAGAAAGTCATCGACGCCAACAGCGGCCAGGAGGTGTCGGCGTGGGCGGGCAAGGTGTGGAACGAGGCGACCCTGACCGGACGGCAGGCGGGCATCGACCGCAAGAACACGTTCTACACCGTGCCCGCGGCCGAAGTGGGCAAGTGGCAGAAGGCGTCCGAGTCGGTCGCGGCCGACTGGGTCAAGGAAGTCAGCGCCAAGGGCTACGACGGGCAGAAGCTGCTCGCCGAAGCCCGCGCGCTGCTCGCCAACTGAGCGGAGCCGCCATGAGTTTCGACCACACTCCGTACCACGGCGCGATGAACGCCGCCGACGAGATCATCGGCCGCCCGCTCGCGCAGGGCCTCGCCGAGCAGCCGGCGATCGTCGGCGGCGGCCGTTCGGTCACCTACGGCGAGCTCGACGCGCTGGTCAATCGCTGCGGCAACGCGATGAAGGCGCACGGCGTCGGGCGCGGCGAGCGCGTGCTGTTCCTGATGGACGATTCGCCCGAGATGGCCGCCGGCTACCTCGGCGCGATGCGCATCGGCGCCGTCGCGGTGGCGCTCAACGTGCGGCTCGCGCCGCGCGACGTGCGCTACGTGATCGAGGACAGCGCCTGCCGCCTGCTGTTCGTGGACGCGGAATTCGCCCACCTCTACCAGGAGATCGCCGCCGAGCTCGCCGACCCGCCGCAGCTCGTCGTGCGCGGCACCGCACCGCGGGCGGGCGGGGTGCCGCTCGAAGACTTCCTCGCCGGGCAGCCCGACACCCTGGCATCGACCCCGGCCGCGCCCGACGACGTCGCCTTCTGGGTGTATTCCTCGGGCACGACGGGGCGGCCGAAGGCGGTGATGCACACGCACGCCTGCGTGCTGATCGCCGACCGCATGGAGACCGACTACTTCGGCGTGCGCCCGGGCGACCGCATCTTCGCGACCTCGAAGATGTTCTTCGGTTGGGCGCTGGGCCATTCGCTGATGGGCGGGCTGCGCTGTGGCGCGACGGTCATCGTCGCCCCCGGCTGGCCGGACCCGGCGCGCATCGTCGATGTGGTCGAGCGCTACCGGCCGACGCTGTTCTTCAGCACGCCGGTGATGTACCGCAACCTGCTGCGCGAAGGGGCGGACGCGAGCGAAGGCTTCCGCAACGTGCGCCACTTCCTGTCGGCCGGCGAGAAGCTGCCCGAGACGCTGTACCAGTCCTGGCTGGAGGCGACCGGCAAGCCCATCATCGACGGCATCGGCGCCTCCGAGACGATCTTCCTCTTCCTCGTCAATGAAGGCCACGCCCAGCGCCCCGGCTCCTGCGGCAAGCCGGTGCCGTGGGCCGAGGTGCGCCTGGTCGACGACAGCGGCGCGGACATCACCGAAGCCGGCGTCCCCGGGCAGATCGCGATCCGCACGCCGTCGCAGTTCAGCGGCTACTGGAAGCTGCCCGAACAGACGGCGAAGTCCCTGCGCGACGGCTGGTACTTCCCCGGCGACATGTTCAGCTTCGATGCCGACGGCTACTGGTATCACAACGGCCGCGCCGACGACATGCTGAAGATCTCCGGCCAGTGGGTGAGCCCGTCCGAGATCGAGTCCTGCGCGATGAGCGCACAAGGCATCGCCGAGGCGGTCGTCGTCGGCGTGCCGCAGGAGGACGGCCTCACGCGCCTCGTGCTCGTCGCCGTGGCGAAGGATCCGGCGGCGAGCCACTCGCGCCTGTCCACGCAGGTGCAGGACACCCTGATGGCGAACCTCTCGATCTACAAATGCCCGCGCACGGTGCGCTTCGTCGACGAGCTGCCGCGCACCGCGACCGGCAAGATCCAGAAGTTCCGCCTGCGCGAGCTGCTCAAGGCGGGGCGGCTGTAGGGGGCGTGTCACGACCCAGCCCGATGGTGGCGGCTGGCGTAGGGCGGATAACGCCTGCGGCTCATCCGCCCTACGCCAGCCGTCCTCCTTACCCGCTTCACGCAACTGATTGATCGTTCAGTTGCACACGGCCGGATTTCCGGCCGTGTGCATTAGTGCGATTGGCATTTATACGGCGTCGTCCATACCCATTCTTCCTGAGCCCGTCGACGGGCATCAGCAAGCCGCCAAAGGGTTAAACCCGAATCGTATCGGGCTGCCGGACCCATCATCGCGCAGGACAGGTGCCTGACCCATTGCGCTGAAATTCGCGCCAAGGGGTTGACTTGATGAATTGACTGAACGATCATTCATTCAACTGCTGGCGGAACCGGACACGGAACGCTGCAGCAAACGGGAAGCGGGGCGGCGCACGCGCAGACGTCCCAGGCTCGAATGACTGGTGAATGAGGAGACAGACATGAACCTGCAAGGCAAAACGGCCGTCGTCACGGGCGGCGCATCGGGGATCGGGTATGCGACGGCGGAGACGCTGGCGCGGGCGGGCGCGAAGGTCGTGATCGGCGACATCGATGCGGCCAAGGGCGCGGCCGCGGCCGGCCTGCTCGCCGAGCAGCGCCTGGACGTCGACTTCGTCCGCCTCGACGTCACCGACATCGACTCCATCCACGCCTTCCGCGACGAAGCCTATCGTCGCCATGGCCAGGTCGACATCGTCGCCAACGTCGCCGGCTGGGGCAAAATCCAGCCCTTCATGGAGAACACGCCCGACTTCTGGCGCAAGGTCATCGACCTCAACCTGCTCGGGCCGGTCGCGGTGTCGCAGGCCTTCCTGCAGCAGATGATCGAGCGCGGCTCGGGCAAGATCGTCACCGTGTCGAGCGACGCCGGCCGCGTCGGCAGCCTGGGCGAGACCGTGTATTCGGGCGCCAAGGGCGGCGCGATCGCCTTCACCAAGTCGCTCGCCCGCGAGGTCGCGCGCTACAACATCAACGTGAACTGCGTGTGCCCCGGCCCGACCGACACGCCGCTGCTGCGCGCGGTGCCGGAAAAGCACCAGGAAGCCTTCGTCAAGGCCACGCCGATGCGCCGCCTCGCCAAGCCGTCCGAGCTCGCCGACGCCGTGCTGTTCTTCGCCAGCGAGCGCGCGAGCTTCATCACCGGCCAGGTCATCAGCGTCAGCGGCGGTCTCACGCTCGCTGGCTGAGTGAGTGTTCATTCTCATACCGAATCATCCCAAGGAGACTCTCATGTACAAGCTCAAAGCCGCCGAATGGCGTCCGGAACACTTCAAGTTCGAGGTCGCCGACCGCGTCGCGACCATCACGCTGAACCGCCCCGAGCGCAAGAACCCGCTCACCTTCGAGAGCTACGCCGAGCTGCGCGACACCTTCATCAAGCTGCAGTACGCCGAGGACGTGCGCGCGGTGGTGATCACCGGCGCGGGCGGCAACTTCTGCTCCGGCGGCGACGTGCATGACATCATCGGGCCGCTGACGAAGATGGACATGAACGGCCTGCTCACCTTCACGCGCATGACCGGCAACCTCGTGAAGGAGATGCGCAACTGCCCGCAGCCCATCATCTCGGCGGTCGACGGCATCTGCGCCGGCGCCGGCGCGATCATCTCGATGGCGTCCGACCTGCGCTACGCGACGCCCGAGGCGAAGACCGCCTTCCTGTTCGTGCGCGTCGGCCTCGCCGGCTGCGACATGGGCGCGTGCAGCATCCTGCCGCGCATCATCGGCCAGGGGCGCGCCTCCGAGCTGCTCTACACCGGCCGCTCGATGAGCGCCGAGGAGGGCCGCGCGTGGGGCTACTACAACGACCTCGTCCCCGCCGAGAAGGTGCTCGCGAAGGCGCAGGAGATGGCGCTGTCGCTCGCCAACGGCCCCGCGTTCGCGCACTCGATGACGAAGAAGTGCCTGCACCAGGAATGGAACCAGACCATCGAGCAGGCGCTCGAGACCGAGGCTGAAGCTCAGGCGATCTGCATGCAGACGCAGGACTTCACGCGCGCCTACAACGCCTTCGTGAACAAGCAGGTGCCGAAGTTCGAGGGCGATTGAGGTTCCGGCGCGCCGGGCGGCCGTCCCCGCCGCCCGGTTGCGTCTCGCGGTACGGCCGGTTTGACGCGCAGTTTCACCGGCCGGTTTGAGAGGGGCGTCGCGCAGGCGGCCTGTGCGTTCTGCCAACGAATCCTCCTCTGATGTGCGCAGAGGCCGGCGGCGCCCCGTTTTTTAGCAAAGGCGGCAATCGAAAACACGGCCGTTCGCCCTGAGCTTGTCGAAGGGCCGGGTTCAGCAGGGCTTCGACAGGCTTCGGCCCGACCGGTACCCGGTTTGACGGCGCCCTGGCGCAAAAGGACATCGCAATGATTTCGCTGACGATTGAAGATTCGGTTGCGACCGTGACGCTGTGCCGCGCGCCGGTCAATGCGATCAACGAGGAATGGATCGAACAGTTCGATCGCATCCTTGCCGAACTCGAAACCCTGCGCCACGTGAATGTGCTGCGCATCCGTAGCGGCGAACGACTGTTCTGCGCCGGCGCCGACCTCGAACTGATCGGTTCGCTGTTCGCCACCGAGGCCGGGCGCGTGAAAATGATCGCGATCACCCGCCGGATGCAGGAAATCTACGCCCGCCTCGAACGCCTGCCGCAAGTGACCGTCGCCGAAATCAACGGCGCGGCGATGGGGGGCGGCTTCGAACTCGCGCTCGCCTGCGACCTGCGTGTGGTCGCCGACAGCGCGAAAGTGGGCCTGCCCGAAGCGCGCCTCGGCCTGCTGCCCGCCGCCGGCGGTACCCAGCGCATGACGCGCATCTGCGGCGAAGCCGTGGCCAGGCGCCTGATCCTCGGCGCGGAGGTCCTTGCCGGCGCCGACGCGGTCGCCCTGGGCTGCGCGCACTGGGTCGTCCCGGCCGCCGAGTTGCCGGCATTCGTCGCTGCCCTGGTCGCGCGCCTCGCGGCCCTGCCCGCGAAGGCGATCGCCGAGTGCAAGCACTGCATCGAGGTCGCGGTGGCAGGGCGCGCGGACGGCTACGAAGTCGAACTCGCCGGCAGCGCCGCCTTGCTCGCGGACGGCGAGACGCAGGAGCGCGTGCGCGGCTTTCTGAACCGTCAGTAAGGCGGGCGGCAAGGCGACGCGGAAACCCGGCTGTTCCGGTGGCACAATACGGCGTCCGGCCGACGCCGGGCTTTGCGGCAATGGTTCACCGAGGGAATGGACATGAGTTCAGCAGAAAGCGTCAAAAGCGTGGTCACGGACCCGAAGCTGGTCGAGGAGCGCCGTCACCAGATCATCAGCGCCGCCACCAAGCTCTTCTCCGAGCAGGGCTACTACACGACGACGATTCTGCAGATCGCCCGCGAGGCCAAGGTCAGCACCGGCCTGATCTACCAGTACTTCGGCGACAAGGACGACATCCTGTTCCTGACGCTGAAGAACGTGCTCGACACCTACGAGCAGGAGATCCCGCGCCAGATCGAAGGCCTCACGCACCCGGTCGAGCGCCTGTGCCGCGCGGTGTGGGCCTACTGCGCGGTCGTCGACGCCCAGCGCGACGCCACGGTGCTCGCCTACCGTTCCACCAAGTCGCTGCGCGCGGACCGGCGCGTGCTCATCAAGGACGGCGAGACGCGCACCAACCGCATGATCGAAAAGACCATCCGCGCGTGCACCACGGGCGGCTTCATGCGGCCGGTGAACGAATACCTGCTGTGCTACCAGATCGTCAATTTCGCCCACGCCTGGGCGCTCAAGCACTGGGCCTTCGACGACCGCTTCAGCCTCGCCGAATACGTCGAGGAAGGCCTGCAGCTCCTCGTCGAGCCTTTCCTGACGGCCAAGGGCAAGACCGCGCTGGCGAAGATCCCGAAGGATTTCGAAGCGCCGCAGCGCGAGCCCGCCTGAGATTCCCCCCGATGCGCGGGACTTACGCCAGGCACACGATCTGGTTCAGTACCGCGCACGCCTCCGCAAACAGTTCATCCGCCATCCGCTTCATCGGGTGCGGCGCGGCCTCGCGCACGCGCCAGTCGAACGACTTGGGCTGGTGGCAAAGAACATAGCTGGTCTTGCCGGTGCGGCGTCCGCCGGCCGTTCCCGCGGCGATTGCGAAGGGATTGTCGGCGTTGTACTCGGCGGTCGTCATCGGCAGGCCGATGACCAGCGAGGTGCGTTCGTTGAAGGCGCGCGGCGAGAGCACCAGGAAGGGGTGGCGGTCGCGCATTTCGCGGCCGGCCTGCGGATTGCAGTCGATCCAGATGATGTCCTGGCGGTCGGGCGCCCACGGCGCCTTGCCGCGCGCGCTCACCACCGTTCGGCCCCGACGTTCGGGCTCGCCATCGCTTCGCCGCCGTGCCGTTCCGGATCGAAGCGGGCAAGCCTTTGCTCGAGGCTGAGTTTCTCCGGTGCAAGGGGCGTGATCACGACGCGGCCTTCCTCGACCGTGATCCGTACCTGCTGATCGGCATCCAGACGGGCCTCGCGCGCGACGGCAGCGGGCAGGCGCACGCCGAGGCTGTTGCCCCAGTGCTTGATGGCAAGAATTGCTTCGGTCATGGCGCGCGCCCTCGGATGTTTAAACGCAGTATAAACATCGCGCAACGGGTCGGCAACAAAGCCTCGCCGGCGGTCGATCGACTGCGTCCTGACCCTTCACCGCCCGCTCACCCCCACCCCATCCCGCAGCCGGTCATCGGGATGCACGACCACCCGCTCGCCTTCCTTCAGCCCGCCCAGCACCTGCGCGACCAGCCCGGTGCGCTGGCCCGTCTCGACGCGGCGGCGCAGCGCGCGCCCTTCCTCGACCGCGAACACCGCCCAGCCGTCGCCGTCGCGGAACAGTGCGCTCGCGGGTACCTGCAGCACGTCCTCGCCTTCCCACAGCACGAAGCTCGCCTCGACGCGGTAGCCGTCGCCGAGGCGCTGCCAGGTCCCGGGCGGCGACGCGAAGTCGGCGATCACCCACACGCGCTGCTCCTCGACGCCCAGCGCCGATACCTTCGTGAAGCCTGCTGGCTCGACCACGCGCACCTTGCCTTCGAGCGCGCCGTCGCCGCCCCAGCGCTCGAACAGCACGCGCGTGCCGGGGCGGATGCGCACCGCGTCGGCCGAGAGCACATCCACCTCGACCTCCAGCGCGCGCGGGTCGCCGATCTCGACCAGCGGCTGCCCGGCTTCGACCGCGCCCTCGCTCTTGCGCGGGATCTTCAGCACCTGCCCCGCGACCGGCGCGCGCACCAGCACCGGCTCGCCCTTGCCGCCCGCCGCGGCGAAGCCCAGCGCCGTGCGCGCCGCCTCCAGCTCGTGGCGCGCGGTCGCGACCGTGAAGCGCGCCGAGCGCAGCTCCGAGCCCGCGCGCTCGTCCTCGGCGCCCGCGCGGTCCTCGGCTTCCGCCGCGACGTGGCCGGACGCGCGCAGCCTTTTCATGCGCTCGAGGTCTTTCGCCGCGAGCGCCGCGCCGGCCTCGGCCGCTTTCACGCGCTGTTCGACCGCCGCGAGGTTCGCCTGCGCCGCCGCGACACGTGCCTCGGCCTCGGCGCGTCGGCGCGCATCGAGCACTTCCGAGCGTGACGCTTCCAGCAGGACGAGCGGAGCGCCCGCCACGACCGCGTCGCCGACGTCCAGGGCGATGCGCCGCGCGTAGCCGCCCACCGGCGCGGTGACGACGTAGCGGTCGACGACGCGCGTGCGTCCCTCCTGCTCGACCGTCACGCGCAGCGGCGCGCGCACCGCCTGGCCGAATTCGACGACCACCGGCTGCGGCCGGAAGCCCGAGTACAGGCCCCACGCGACCGCCGCGACGATCAGCGCGAACACGATCTGCCTGCGCCATTGCACCCTGGTTTTCATGGTTTCACTCCGGAGTCTTCAGGACCGCGATGAGGTCGAGTCGGTCGAGGCGGCGGCGCACCGCGAGGCCCGACAGCAGCGCCGAGATCAGCACCACCGTGACCGCGAAGGCATAGGTCTGCGGTACCAGCACGACCGGCACGCGGAACAGGTCGGTCTGCATCGTCTGCGCGATGTAGTAGCACATCCCTTCGCCCAGTTTGAGCCCCAGCGGGATCGCGGCGAGCGTCAGGACGCCCAGTTCGCCGAGCAGGATGTAGCCGATCTCGCCGCGCGTGAAGCCCAGCACGCGCAGGCTCGCGAGCTCCCGCCCGCGCTCGGTCAGCGCGATGCGCGCGCTGTTGTAGATCACGCCGAACGCGATGATCACCGCGAACACCGTCGACACGTAGGTGAAGAACAGCATCGTCTCGTCCATCAGGCGGTTGAAGTTGCGGATCTCCTGCACGCGCTCGGCCACGCCCGCGACGCGCGGCAACCCCTTCAGCCGCGCGTATAGCCCCTGCAGCCGCGCGTGATCGACGGCGAGCCAGGCGCCGGAGATCGTCGGCCCCTCGTGCATGAAGCGGTTGAGCGCCGAGAGATCCATGTAGGCCGCCACGCCGAGGTATTCCTTCACCAGCCCCGCGACGGTCGCCTCGCGCAGCGGCCGGTTGCCTTCCAGCACCTCGATGACGATGCGGTCGCCCGCGCGCACGCCCAGCATCTTGCCGAGATGGTCGGTCATCAGGATGCCGTCGGCGGGCATCGTGACCGGCCGCAGCTTCGTGTCGAGGAGGCGTTGCAGGTCGCCGTCCGGTTCGATGCCGCGGATCGTCGTGCGATAGTCCAGATGCCCGTGACGCAGCCGCACCGGCACGGAGCGGAAGGCCTCGACGTGCTCGACCCCCGCCAGGCCGGCGAGATCGAAGCGCGCACGATAGGTGGTGGGGTCGGTGAACGCCACCGACAGATCCTCGCGCTGCGCCATGCCGTAATGCACGTTCATCATGTAGCCGACGGTGTCGCGCTGGAACAGGCCGGTCAGGATGATGCCGCACGCGAGCGCGATGCCCAGCACCGTCAGCGCCGACTTCAAGGGTTTGCGCCAGATGTGGCGCAGGATCATGCGCGTCGGCTGCGACAGCCAGCGCTTCACGCCCAGCTTCTCGACCAGCGTCTCGCGGTAGCGCGGCGGCGGTTCGGGGCGCATCGCCTGCGCCGGACTCAGGCGCGCCGCGCGCCACACCGCGACGATCGTGCCCGCGCCGGCCGCGGCGAGGCTCGCGCCTGCGGCCTCGAGAACGGTTGCCGGCTGCAGGCTGAAGCGCAGCCACGGAAAGTAGTAGAACTCCATGTAGATCCCGGACAGCGCGTGCCCCAGCCACACGCCGAGCGCCGTGCCGCCGAGCACGCCACTGCCGGCGATCACCGCGACGAGCTTCAGGTAATGCGCGGTCACCGCGCCGTTGCCGTAGCCGAACGCCTTCAGCGTCGCGATCTGCTCGCGCTGCATCGTCACCAGGCGGCTGATCACGACGTTGAGCAGGAAGGCCGCGACGCCCATGAACATCGTCGGGAAAAGGGTGGCCAGCGTGCCGAGCTGGTCCAGCTCCTGGGTGAGGAAGCGGTGCGAGAGCTGATCCTTGCGCGCGTACGCGCCGAGCCCGCCGAAAGGTGTGATCAGCGCATCGACGCGGTCGATCACGTCCTGCGCATTCGCGCCCGGGCGCAGGCTCAGCGCGAGGTCGTTGAACGCACCGTCGAGGTCGTAGGCCTGTCCCAGCGCCTTGCGCCCCATCCACATCACGCCGTAGCGCTTCGGATCGGGAAAGGCCGAGCCCGGGCGCAGCTGCTGCACGAACTCCGGCGACAGCGCCGTGCCCACCACCGTCAGCGCCTGCCGTCGCCCGTTGAGGATCGCGTAGAAGCGTCCGCCCGGATGCAGCGCGTGCGCCTTCGCGAAGGGCGTGCTGATCACGACCTCGTCCGCGCGCCCGGGCAGCGGCAGCCGTCCCTCGCGCAGGTGCAGGCCGTTGAGCCCATGCGGCGCATCGTCGGCGAGGGACACCATGCGCGCGCTCACCGGCTCGGCGAAATCCGGCATGTCGAGCCGCACCTGCTGCACGACGCGCGTCTCCGCGCGCTCCACGCCGGGGATCGCCGCGAGCCGTGCGCGCAACGACTCCGGCGCGCGCTTCAAGGTCGCGAACACCTCGGCGAAGCGGTACTCGCGGTAATAGTCGTCCTGCGTCGCGCGCAACGCGCCGAGCGTGGACAGGAACATCACGTAGGTGCCGACGCCGCACATCACCACCAGCGCGATCGCGATGGCCTGCCCGCGCATGTGCCACAGGTCGCGCCACAGCTTGCGGTCGATGGCGCGCATGGCGCTACCAGCTCAGCTCGGAGGCCGCCTTGCGGCTCTCGTTGCGTTCGATGCGCACGACGTGGCCGTCGCCGAAATGCACGACGCGGTCCGCCATCGCCGCGATCACCGCGTTGTGCGTGATCACCACCGTCGTCGTCCCCAGCTCGCGATTCACGCGCGCGATCACCTCCAGCACCATCACGCCGGTCTGTGCATCGAGCGCCCCGGTCGGCTCGTCGCACAACAGCACCTGCGGCCGCTTCGCCACCGCCCGCGCGATCGCCACGCGCTGCTGCTCGCCGCCCGAAATCTGGCTGGGGAAGTGGTCCATGCGCGGCGCGAGCCCCACCAGCGCGAGCGCCTCCTCGGGCGTCATCGGGTCGTGTGCGATCTCGGTCACCAGCGCGACGTTCTCGCGCGCGGTGAGGCTGGGGATCAGGTTGTAGAACTGGAACACGAAGCCGACATGCTCGCGCCGGTACTGCGTCATCGCCGCGTCGTCATCGACGGTGAGGTCATGCTCCGCATAGCGCACCGTGCCGCTCGTCGGCGTATCCAGCCCGCCGAGGATGTTCAGGAGTGTCGATTTGCCGCTCCCCGACGGCCCCAGCAGCACGACCAGCTCGCCGGTGTACAGGTCGAGATCCACCCCGCGCAGCGCCTCCACGCGCACCTCGCCCATCTGGTAGACCTTCGTGAGGCCGCGCGCCTCGAAGATCGGGCGCGGAGACGGCGCGGAAAGAGCGGGTGGGGAGGATTGCTCCGTCATGCGAAGCTCCGCAGGTGGCTACGCTGGGAGCATAGCGCGACGGGCGGGGGATGTCGCGGGCGGGCTTCCACGCACATTGACCCGCGCCGCGGGGCTCGAAGTCGGGAGGTCAAGGAGCTTGTTCAGGAGCAGCTCGCGCTTTCGCTCCGCGCGTCAGTGGACTGGATGCCATATAGGCGCGGCTTGCACATTGCCGCGAAGGATCGCGCTGCCCATGGCGTTGTCGCATACCACGAGCTGAAGCGCGAATCCCCGCATCGCCTGCAAGCTTGTTACTGCAGGCAGCTGCGGCCACCGATGGTCGCAGTCGGGTCAGTACGAGTAAGAGAACCCCCCGGTTTTCTTCCATCCCGGATTGATTCGGGCCATGTCGCGCTCGATCATGTCTTGCCTAGCCAGTTCCGTATCAACCGCCGTTTCCTCCGCCGTCCGGCGGGCAACCTTCTCGCCAGGGCACAACGTTCGGCCTGAAACCCCCTGCATGAAGAGTCGCGCGTCGCCGTCCGGCACGTAGTAGACGTCGCTCGTCCTCGACACAAAGCGGTTTTGCTCCGCGATCGTCGTCGTCACGATGATCTCTGCGCGGCTTGGACTCGCCAGGTAGCCGGCCCACCATTCGGCGGCGGCGATACCACCCAATGTCGCCGAAGTGGTATGTCCGGCCAGCGCCGTATTGCGCACCACGGCAATCCCTGACGCCAAGATCGTCAGCATCGGCGGCTGGTATTCAGGCCCGGACTTGGCGTGAACGACGAGCTGCGTGTCATATTGAACCTCAACGTCCTTCCCATCCCCAGAGAACCCCGCCCCTGCCTGGGGTGCGACCTTGCAGACGGACACGTTGGCACCACGATCGACCAGGTGCGTGATCATGAATTCGCGAAACGCCGTGTTGAACGCAGTGTTCTTCGCCGGCACGACATAGACGCCACGCGACTGGAGCTGCGGCTTCGTTGCGATCGCCTGCAGCGTCTGGCTGACGACATCCTTCGCGACGACATCCCAGTGATGCGCGGTGCGTGCGACCTTCTGGTGGCTGAGCGGGAAATTCTGCGCGACCGGCACCGGACTGGCACAGCCGACGACGGCAATTGCAGCCGGAATCAACAGCGAATAGACGAGTTTCATATTCCCTCCTCATTGGGCTCGTGGTTCCGCTTGAACCGTAGCAGCTACCCGGCGTTTCCCGCCATGAACCGATATGCACCCCTCGCATGTGACAATTGTCATGGAGGGGGATACCGGAAAAGGGGGCAGGCCCGAGTCTGACTCCTTTTCCTTGCTCGCGCGGGCAGGCCCCAGGCGGCCACCAGGGGGCGATGTCCCGGTCATTGCAAGCTACGCGGGCTGGTTTTCCCTTTCCACGTCCGCAAGGAAATCCGCCGCGCGCATCTGCTCGGCCCGTTCGAGCCATACCGGGTAATGCGTGCGGAAATTCGGCGATCGGCGGCGGTACGTGGGTTCGCCCGCTTGACACCGTCACCAGCCTTTACGGGGGTGGCGGCGAAGTCCTCCTCGCATGTCAGCGCGAATGTGAGGGATTTCCCATTCCGCATCGCGCCGGAGCGGTGCTGCGCTGTCGCGCATGCATTCTTCGACTATATTCCAAAACGTTTCTTGCGGATCCCTCACTCCATGAACGCAATGTCGTCGGGGCATGACGCCCGGGAAACAGCACATGCGTCGCGCGGCGACGAGGCGCAAACGACGGTGCTGCGCGCGATCGCGCAGGCGCGGGCGGGCGCGGTGCGCGAAGAGCGCGCGCGCATAGCCCGCGAGCTGCACGACGACGTGCTGCAGCTCCTTGCCGGTGTGGCGATGCAGCTCAAGGCGCTGCGCGATGAGGAGCAGAGGGAAGGGCGGGCGG
>NZ_WTVN01000033.1 GCF_012910905.1 Aromatoleum toluvorans | reverse complement strand
GTATGGGTCTGGTGTCGCTGCTCGATACGACGCGACGACTCCAGTGTCTTTCATGAACCGCCGTATGCGGAACCGCATGTACGGTGGTGTGAGAGGGCGACGGGGGTGACCCCGTCCCCTACTCGATCCTGCAGGCTTTCATCGTTCGATCGACAACATGTTTCCCGCTCCCGCCAAACGGGATGGCGTGCTGCCCGGCTTCCGTCTGGGGCTGGGTTACACGCTGACCTACCTGACGCTTCTCGTGCTGATTCCGCTCGCCGGCATGATCCTCATGACCGGAAAGCTGAGCTGGAACAGCTTCTGGGAGATCGCCACCGCCGAGCGCGCCCTGGCGTCATACCGCGTCACCTTCGGGGCGTCGCTGTTCGCGGCGATCGTCAACGCCGTGTTCGGACTGATCGTGGCCTGGGTGCTGGTGCGCTATTCCTTCCCGGGCAAACGCTTCGTCGATGCGCTGGTCGACCTGCCCTTTGCGCTGCCGACCGCGGTCGCCGGCATCACGCTGGCGACGCTGTACGCAGAGAACGGCTGGGTCGGACAGTTTCTCGCCAGGCCCGGCATCAAGGTCGCCTTCACGCCGCTGGGCATCGTCGTCGCGCTGATCTTCGTCACGCTGCCCTTTGTCGTCCGCACCCTGCAGCCGGTGATCGAGGATATCGAAGCGGAGGTCGAGGAGGCCGCCGCCTCGCTCGGCGCGACGCGCTGGCAGACCTTCACGCGCGTGCTGTTGCCTGGGATCTTCCCGGCGTGGCTGACCGGCTTCACGCTCGCGTTCTCGCGCGCGATCGGCGAGTTCGGGTCGGTGATCTTCATCGCGGGCAACATGCCGCTGATCTCCGAGATCACGCCGCTGCTGATCATCTCCAAGCTCGAGCAATACGACCTGCTGGGCGCGACCTCGCTTGCGGTCGTGATGCTGGTCATCTCCTTCGTCATGCTGCTGGTGATCAACCTGCTGCAATGGTGGGCCGCGAACCGCCATGCGAAAGGCGGTGAAACACCGGCCGCGGCGCTCGCGCCCGGCGCATTGGTGGAGGCCCGTCCATGACCGCCCGCCGTGCCACCGCGGAACCGCGCTGGGTCCGCCTGCTGCTGACTGCCGTCGCCCTCGGCTTCCTGTTCCTGTTCCTCGTGCTGCCACTGATCGCGGTGTTCTGGGAAGCCTTCGCGCAGGGCGCGCAGGCGTACTGGGAGGCGCTGAAGGACAGCGAGGCGCGCTCGGCGATGCTGCTGACGCTGACGATCGCGGCCCTCGTGCTGCCGTTCAACATCGCTTTCGGCGTCGCCGCGGCGTGGGCGATCGCGAAGTTCGAATTCCGTGGCAAGAGCCTGCTGACGACGCTGATCGACCTGCCGTTCGCGGTGTCTCCCGTCGTTGCCGGCCTGATCTTCATCATCCTGTTCGGTGCACAGGGCTTCTTCGGCTCGTGGCTCGCCGCCAACGATATCAAGATCATCTTCGCGCTGCCGGGCATGCTGCTCGCGACCCTGTTCGTGACCTTCCCCTTCGTCGCGCGCGAGCTGATTCCGCTGATGCAGGCCCAGGGCCGCGACGAGGAGGAGGCCGCGATCTCGCTCGGCGCGTCGGGCTGGCAGATGTTCTGGCGCGTGACGCTGCCGAACATCAAGTGGGGCCTGATGTACGGCGTGATCCTCGCGAACGCGCGCGCAATGGGCGAGTTCGGCGCGGTGAGCGTCGTCTCGGGCCACATCCGCGGCGAGACCAACACGCTGCCGCTGCACGTCGAGATCCTCTACAACGAATACAACCAGATCGGCGCCTTCGCCGCGGCGACCGTGCTCGCCTTCCTGGGCCTCGTGACGCTGGTCGCCAAGACCGTCGTCGAATGGCGCATGCGCAAGGAAACCGAAATGCTGACGGCCGACCTGCCGCCGGAAAAGACCGAACTGCCGCCGATTGCGGCCACGGAACACCCATGAGCATCGAAATCCGCAACATCAGCAAGCGCTTCGGCAACTTCGTCGCGCTCGACAACCTGTCCCTCGACATCCCGACCGGCGAACTGGTCGCCTTGCTGGGCCCCTCGGGCTGCGGCAAGACGACCCTGCTGCGCATCATTGCGGGCATGGAAACGCCGGATGCCGGCTCCGTGCTGTTCGGTGGGCAGGAGGCGACGCACATCCACGCGCGCGAGCGCCAGGTCGGCTTCGTGTTCCAGCATTACGCACTGTTCCGCCACATGTCGGTGTTCGAGAACGTCGCCTTCGGGCTGCGGGTGCGGCCGCGCAAGGACCGGCCGAGCGAAGCCGAGATCCGCGAGCGCGTGATGGGCCTGCTGAAGCTCGTGCAGCTCGACTGGCTGGCGCCGCGCTATCCGTCGCAGCTGTCGGGCGGTCAGCGCCAGCGCATCGCGCTCGCCCGTGCACTCGCGGTCGAACCGAAGGTGCTGCTGCTCGACGAGCCGTTCGGCGCGCTCGACACCAAGGTGCGCAAGGAGCTGCGCCGCTGGCTGCGCCGCCTGCACGACGAGATGCACATCTCGTCGGTGTTCGTGACGCACGACCAGGAGGAGGCGCTCGAAGTCGCCGACCGCGTCGTCGTGATGAACCGCGGCCACATCGAGCAGATCGGCTCGCCCGACGAAGTCTATTCGAGCCCGGCGTCGCCCTTCGTCTACCAGTTCCTCGGCAACGTAAACGTCTTCCACAGCCGCCTGCACGGCGCCTGGGCGGAGGTCGAGCGCGAAGGGGAGGAGCCCGGCTCGGCTTCGATCGCCTTCGTGCGCCCGCATGACATCGAACTCGACGTCGCGCCCCTGAAGGGCGGGATGACCGCGGGCGTGCTCCATGTGCACCGCATCGGGCCGGTCGTGCGCGTCGAACTCGAGCACGACGGCGAGACGATCGAGGTGGAGCTGACGCGCGAGCGCGCCGCCAGCCTGGATCTGTCGGTCGGCAAGACGGTGTGGATCAAGCCGCGCCAGGCCAAGGTCTTCGCGGCCGAGGCGGCCGGCCCGACGGCACGGCAACCGTTCCTGTTCTGATTCCGCCGGGGCCGGCACGTCCGTCCGGCAGGACTTGATGCGCCGGATCTATTCCGCGACTTCGAGCTGCGGGTTCCAGGCGATTTCCCACAGGTGGCCGTCCGGATCGGCGAAATACCCGGCGTAGCCGCCCCAGAAGGTGTCGCCGCCCGGCTTGACGATTCGCGCACCGGCACGCCGCGCCTCCTCCATGACGGCGTCCACCTCCTGTTTGTTGGTGACATTGTGCGCGAGCGAGAATTCGGTCGAGGAGGGCTTCCCGACGGCGATTCCGGTATCGCGGGCGAGGCTGGTCCGCGGCCAGACGGCGAGCTTCAGGCCCGGCTGGAGGTCGAAGAAGGCCACGGCGCCGTATTCGAACTCGGTGCCGATGATCCCCTCGGTCGCGAGGCCGAGTCCGTCGCGGTAGAAGTGCAGGGCGCGTTCGAGATCGTCGACCGCGAGGGTGATGAGCGTCAGCCTGGGTTTCATGATGCCCTCCTGTGGCTTCGCGGCGTAACGGGGAGATGCCCGGGTGAGCAACGAACCGGACGCTACGTATTCGGTCCCCGTATTGACAGCTTAGCGCGTGGCGCCTTTTTCGCGGATCAGTTCGGCAACGCGCGTGCCCTCCGGGGTGTCGAGCCTGCGTGCCAGCGCGAGCGCGGTTTCGCCCTTGCGCGTGCTCGCGAAGATGTCCGCCCCGCGTTCGGCCAGCAGCTCCGCGATGTCGACGACCCCGCCCGACAGGGACAGGAGGAAGGGCGTGTTGCCCAGCGGGTCGCGCACGTTCACCTGTGCGCCGCGGAGGATGAGCGCCTCGGCGATGCTGCGGTAACCCTGGGTCGGTTTGCCGCAGGCGACCAGCAGCGGCGTGAGGCCCAGACGGTCGCGGGCGTTCACGTCCGCGCCGGCGTTCACGAGGATGCTGGCGATGACCGTGAAGCCCTTCTTCAGTGCAAAGAGCAGTGGCGGCGTGCCGTCGACCTCGATGCCGTGGATGTTGAAGCCGGCTCGTACGAGGAGATCGATGAGTTCGCGGTCGCCGGCGCGCAGTGCGCTCAGGAAGGCCTCGCGGTCGACAAGGACGCCGCGATCAGCCAGTTCGCGGACCGCATGTTCGCGGCGCTCGGCCTGGCGGAACGTCTCCAGCTCGCGGAATTCCCGCAGCCTGATGATGTCGGCGAGCACTTGGGGCGGAAAGCCCTGCCGGCCGCCGCGTTTGTCGATCAGGAGATCGCTGAAGTAGTCGTGGATCTCGGGCGTGTCCCACAGGAATTCGATGCGCGTGAGGATGCGATCGAATTTCTCTTCGAGATGGGAAGGATATTGTTCGCCCAGACACTCGAAGGTGGGGTGCTTCATTGATAGGAGTCCAATCGTCAGTTCATGAAATTATCACACGTCGTCGGGTGGTTCGGCGACGAGCGTTGCGCGAACCCCGGACCGGGGAAACGGGCGTCACACGAGCGGGGCGCCGGCGAAGAAGGGGGCGAAGCTTTACGCCCTGACCGCCTCCAGCAACTCCCGTACACCCTGCACGCGCTGCTTCAGGTTCGGCAGGGCGGCCTTGCGGATCAGGCGGTCGGGGCCGGACATCTTCGTGTTGCGATCCTTCTGGATCAGGAAGATCACCTTCGCAGGGTCGATGGGCGGATTGGGGCCGAACTGGACGCTGATCTGCGCGTCGCTGGCGTCGAGCTTGGCGACGCCGAAGGGCTTCACGAGCAGGCGCAGGCGGTGCGATTCGATCAGCGCCTGGGTCTGCGGCGGCACTTCGCCGAAGCGGTCGATGAGCTCTTCCTGCAGGCTACGCAGCTCGTCGTCCGCTTCGCAGTTCGCGAGGCGCTTGTAGAGCGTCAGGCGCTCCTGCACGTCGGGGCAGTAGTCGTTGGGCAGCAGTGCGGGGGTGTGCAGGTTGATCTCGGAGACGACTTCCAGCGGCTGGCTGAGGTCGGGTTCCTTGCCGGCCTGCAGGTCGCGCACCGCGCGCTTGAGCATTTCGGTGTACAGGCTGAACCCGACCTGCTGGATCTCGCCGGACTGGTTTTCGCCCAGCACCTCGCCGGCGCCGCGGATCTCCAGGTCGTGCATCGCGAGGTAGAAGCCGGAACCCAGCTCCTCCATCATCGTGATCGCCTCGAGGCGCTTCTGCGCCTGCGCGGTGGGCTTCGCGTGGGCGTCGGTCAGCAGGTAGGCGTAGGCCTGGTGGTGGCTGCGCCCGACGCGGCCGCGCAGCTGGTGCAGCTGGGCGAGGCCGAAGCGGTCGGCACGGTTGATGATGATGGTGTTGGCGGTCGGGATGTTGATGCCGGTCTCGATGATGGTCGTGCACAGCAGCAGGTTCGCGCGTTGCGCGGTGAAGTCGCGCATCACGCGTTCGAGCTCGCGCTCGGGCAGCTGGCCGTGGCCGACGACGATGCGCGCTTCGGGCAGCAGTTCGGCGAGGTCGTTGCGCACATTCTCGATCGTCTCGACTTCGTTGTGCAGGAAATACACCTGCCCGCCGCGCTTGAATTCGCGCAGCACCGCTTCGCGCACGATGCCCTTGCTGTGGCGCTGCACGAAGGTCTTGATCGCGAGGCGCTTCTGCGGTGCCGTGGCGATCACCGAGAACTCGCGCAGGCCTTCGAGCGCAAGGCCAAGCGTGCGCGGGATCGGCGTCGCCGTGAGGGTCAGGATGTCGATCTCGCTGCGCAGCGCCTTCAGGGCCTCCTTCTGGCGCACGCCGAAGCGGTGTTCCTCGTCGATGATGACGAGGCCGAGGCGCTTGAACTGGACGTCCTTCTGCAGCAGGCGGTGGGTGCCGATGATGATGTCGACCTTGCCTTCGCCGAGCAGCTTCAACGCTTCGGCCTGCTCCTTGGCGCTCTTGAAGCGCGACAGTTCGGCGATGCGGATCGGGAAGTCGGCGAAGCGGTCGGCGAAGGTCTGGTAGTGCTGTTCGGCGAGCAGCGTGGTGGGCGTGAGCACGACGACCTGCTTGCCGTCGGCGACCGCGATGAAGGCGGCACGCAGCGCGACTTCGGTCTTGCCGAAGCCGACGTCGCCGCACACGAGGCGGTCCATCGGGCGGCCGGACTGCATGTCGGCGATGACGGCGTCGATCGCGCCTTGCTGGTCCGGCGTGGTCTCGAAGCCGAAGCCTTCGGCGAAGGCGTCGAGGTCGTGCTGCTTGAAGTCGAAGCGGTGGCCGGGGCGCGCCGCGCGCTGCGCGTACAGGGCGAGCAACTCGGCCGCGGTGTCGCGCACCTGCATCGCGGCCTTCTTCTTGGCCTTGTCCCACTGGCCGGAGCCGAGGCGGTGCAGCTCGACCGCTTCCGGGTCTGCGCCCGCGTAGCGCGAGATCACGTGCAGCTGCGCGACCGGCACGTAGAGCTTGTCGCCGTTGGCGTATTCGAGGTGCAGGAACTCGGTCTGCCCTTCGCCGAGATCCATGTGGAGCAGGCCGAGGTAGCGGCCGATGCCGTGCGATTCATGCACGACGGGGTCGCCCGGCTTCAGTTCGGAGAGGTCGCGCAGCCAGCCCTCCATCGTCGCCGCCTTGCGTGTGTCGCGGCGCGCGCGCGTGCGGGTGGTGGCTGCGTAGAGCTCCGATTCTGTAATGACCGCGAGCTTCGCGTCCGGCAGCAGGAAGCCGGTCGCGAGCGGGCCGACGCCCAGCGCGAGCGGCTCGGCGGACGCGAGAAAGCCCGCGAAGTCCGCGCTTGCGGCGGGCTTCAGGCCGTACTCGGCGAAGAATTCCGACATCGTCTCGCGCCGGCCCGGCGCGTCGGCCAGCACCAGCACGCGCCCGCCGGCCCGGGCCCAGTCGCCTTCGAGGAAGGCCTTGAAGCGGTGCAGCGGATCCGTTGCCTTGCGCTCGACCGAAAGGTCGGGCAGGGGCGAAGCCGCGGCGGCCTCGACGCTCGCGTCCGGTGCGGCGATCTGGATGCGCGGACGATCCTTGAGCGCGGTGTAGAAGGATTCCTGGCCGAGGAACAACGCTTCCGGCGGCAGCACCGGACGCGTGCGGTCGCCCTTGAGGAAGTCGTAGCGCGAGCGCGTGTCGCGCCAGAATTCCTCGATCGCGGCAGGCACGTCACGATGCAGCACCACTGCGGCATCGGCCGGCAGGTAGTCGAACAGCGTCGCGGTGTCGTCGAAGAACAGCGGCAGGAAGTACTCGATGCCGGCCGGCGCGATGCCGTTCGACACATCCTTGTACAGCGATACGCGCGAGGGGTCGCCCTCGAAGGTTTCGCGGAAGCGGCTGCGGAAGTGCGTGCGCCCCTTCTCGTCCATCGGGAATTCGCGCGCGGGCAGCATGCGGATTTCCGGCACCGGATAGACCGTGCGCTGGGTGTCCGGATCGAAGGTCTTGATGCTCTCGACTTCGTCGTCGAAGAGGTCGATGCGGAAGGGCAGCGCCGCGCCCATCGGGTAGAGGTCGACCAGCCCGCCGCGCACGGAGAATTCGCCGGGGCTGACGACCTGCGTGACGTGGGTGTAGCCGGCGACCGCCATCTGGTTGCGCAGCTGGTCGACGTCGAGTTTCGCGCCCTGCTTCAGGAAGAAGGTGTAGGCCGCGAGGAAGGCGGGCGGCGCCATGCGGTAGAGCGCCGTCGAGGCCGGCACGAGCACGATGTCGGCCTCGCCGCGGCTCACCGCGTAGAGGGTCGAGAGGCGCTCGGAAATCAGGTCCTGGTGCGGCGAGAAGCTCTCGTACGGCAATGTCTCCCAGTCCGGCAGCAGGTGCGTGCGCAGGCCGGGCGCGAGCCACGCGATCTCGTCCTGCAGGCGCTGCGCGTCGAGCGGGTTCGCGGTCACGAGCAGCAGGCAGCGCCCGCGCGCGGCAAGCTGGGCGACGGCGAGGGCGTCGGCCGAACCTGCAAGGGCGGGGAGGTCGAGGCGTACGCCGGGTTTCGGGAAGGTCAGGGAGGCGAGCTGCGGGATCAGGGCGTCGAGCGGTCGGGACATCGAACGGACGTGGACAAAGAGGCGGAATCAGGAGGCGAATTATAGGGGATGCGGCTCGGCGGATTGGTCCGCAGGCCCTTCGGATTGCCCCTCCGCGCCGAAGGCGGGGGCGTGGATGCGTTGCTCGACGGGCCCCGGCGGCGGCAACCTGTCGCGCAGCCATGCGGCGGCCAGCTCGCCGAAACGTTCGATGGCCCCCGCTTCGCGGAATTCCTCCGACACGCCTGCCAGCACGTGCCAGTCGTGCGCACTGCGAAGATGATCGCAGGCCTGGCGGATCATCCCGGCATGCGGGTCGTCGCTGCCCACGACCATCCGCAGCGGAACGGCGAGCGTGTTGAGCGGCGTGAGGCCGGCGAGGTCGGGGCGTCCGGCCCGGCAGACGATGGCCGCGACCCGGTCGCCGGCCTTCCCGCCGGCACGGATCGCGGCGCCGCTCGCCGTATCGGACGCGATCAGGCCGATCCCGAGCCCGGCGAGCGGCGGCTGGTGGCCGATCCAGTCGAGCACCGCAACGACGCGATTGGCCATCTGGGGTACGTTGAAGCGGGCATCGGGGTCGCGCGCTTCCTCGTACGTGGTGAGGAGGTTGATCAGCAGCGTCGCAAACCCCGCGCCCTGCAGTCCGTGCGCGACCCTCAGGTCACGGGAGTGCGCGAACGGACTGCCCGCCGGCCGCAGGACCACGGCCAGCCCTGATACGTCCGGCGCGTGCACCAGCTCGCCGTTCAACCAGATGCGTTCGAAGGGAATGCTGATGTCGGTTGTCCGCAGTTTCACGTTTTCTTTTTCCGGATCAGGGTCTTGCACGCACCGGCTGACGATGGATCGCCACCGGTACGCGGCGCGCACCGAAGCCTGACGAGAAGCGGCCGAAGCGGCCGGCGAGGGGCGTGCCGCAGTTGCGGCATGCGCCGTGGTCGTCGAGGGCGTAGTCGAGGATCTCGTACCAGTCGCGTTGGATGAGTGCCGCGCCACAGTTCGTGCAGCGGGTCACGCCGCCTTCGCGGTCATGCACGTTGCCGGTGTAGACGTGCTTCAGCCCTTCGGCGAGCGCGATGCGGCGCGAGCGCGTCAGCGTCGCGGGCGGGGTCGGCGGGACGTCGGTGAGCTTGAAGTCGGGATGGAAGGCCGTGAAGTGCAAGGGCACCTCGGTGCCGAGTTCCTTCGCCACCCACTGCGACAGCGCGCGGACTTCGTCCTCGGAGTCGTTGAGCCCGGGGATCAGCAGCGTCGTGATCTCGACCCACACCTTGCTCTCGTGCACCAGCCACTTCAGCGTGTCGAGCACCGGTTGCAGGTGGGCGCCGCATTCCTTGACGTAGAACTCGTCGGTGAATCCCTTGAGATCGACGTTCGCCGCGTCCATGTGCGCGTAGAAGTCGGGGCGGGCCACTTCGGTGATGTAGCCGGCGGTGACGGCGACGGCCTTCAGCCCGCGCTCGTGGCAGGCTTTCGCGGTGTCGATCGCGTATTCGGCAAAGATCACCGGGTCGTTGTAGGTGAAGGCGACGCTGGTGCAGCCCCAGTCCGCGGCGGTGCGCGCGATCTCGCCGGGCGCGGCCGCGTCCATCAGGCGGTCCATGTCGCGGGACTTGGAGATGTCCCAGTTCTGGCAGAACTTGCACGCGAGGTTGCAACCCGCCGTGCCGAACGAGAACACGCTGGTGCCGGGGTAGAAGTGGTTGAGCGGCTTCTTCTCGATCGGGTCGATGCAGAATCCCGAGCTCCTGCCGTAGGTCGTGAGGACGATCGCGTCGCCCTCGCGCATGCGCACGAAGCAGGCGCCACGCTGGTCCGCGTGCAGCCGACAATAGCGCGGACACAGGTCGCACTGGATGCGCCCGTCGTCGAGCCGATGCCAGTAGCGCCCGGGGTAGTTCATCTCACGGCTCCTTCCACTTCTGCACCGTGTAGGTCGCCGCCATCAGGTTCGGAGCGGGACGGTCCGGCGCAAGTCCGGCTTTCTGCTTGAGGGCTGCGAGAAACCTTCGCGGCTCGGGGAGCTGATCCCACACCTGTGGCAGGAAGGTCGCGCTGCGACAGCCGGAGAACAGCACCAAGCCGTCGATGCCGGGCCGCAGCTTGCCCATCAACTCATCTTCCGCGGAGAACTCGACGAATTCCGCCGGCGACAGCAGCGACACCTCGATCGCGACCTTGCCGAGTTCGCTGCCCGACATCGGGGGAAATCGCGGGTCCTTCGTTGCGGCAGCCACTGCATTGATTACGACATCTTCGCCGAGCGATCGTTGCGGGCGCACGCTGCCGATGCAGCCGCGCAGTTCGCCATTGCGCTTGATGGTCACGAAGGTCGCGCCGCGCTCGGCGAGTCGCGGATCGTCCGCCGGTGCGGCGGCCTCGGTGCCGAGTTCGTGGGCGATCGCGTGGCGTGCGCGTGCGAGCAGGATCTCTCCGAGCTCAGTGGCGGGCGGAAGCGGCATGGCTGGACGATTCGCAGAAGGCGATGCTGGTATAGCCGACGACCCTCACGCGGTCGCCCGCCGTATCGCCGGAATTGCGCAGGTCGAGCAGATGCGGCTCGACGCCATGACGGGCGGCGACGCGTAGCAGCCCGTTGATCGGTGTCGCGCCGCACGCCTGATTGTGGTCGAGGCCGGTGCGCAGCTTGAGGATCTGGTCCACCGAGCTGCGATCCGTGCAGCACGCCTGCGCGTACGGGTGATAGTGCGAAAGATCCGAGCTGATGACGATCAGCGTCTCCGGTCCGCCCCACAGGTCGTCGAGGATCTCCGCGACCTGTTCGCCGCTCGCGCCGCCCACCAGCAGCGGAACGAGTTCGAAGGCGTCGAGGATGGTCTGGAGGAAGGGCAACTGAACTTCCAGACAATGCTCGAGCGCATGTGGGCGGTCGTCGACGACGACGTCGACGCGTTGCTGCAGGGCGAGCCAATCCTTGCGACTGATCGGCACGGGTCCGAGCGGCGTCGAAAACACCTGCGCCGCCGGCAGCGCGAAGGACGCGACCGGCACGCGATGGGCCGGCCCCAGCAGCACCACGCGCCGCACCACGTCGCGCAGCGCCGCCGCCGTGGCGTAGGCGTTGGCGGCGACGGGGCCGGAATACACGTAGCCCGCGTGCGGCACGATGAGCGCCTTGGGGGCGGATACCGCTTCCAGTGGCACGGCGGTCGACAGCATCTCGCCGATCTGAGCTTGCAGCACATGCGGGTCGTCGGGGTAGAAATAACCGGCGACCGCAGCCGGGCGAATCGAAGCAGTGGCCATGGAATTCCTTTCGGGCAAGGTGGCGGGCCGAACTCGTGGTTCAGCGCTTACTGATGCTGATAAATTATAGGCGCCCGGCGGACAATGCGTACCAGGCGATCCCGCCGCCGAGCCCCACCGCGACCGCGCCCATGCCACCGAGAATCTTCAGCCCGAGCGGGCGTCCCCCGACGACCACGGCAACGCCGGTCTTGAACACGAGGTTCGAGATCATGGTCAGCCCGATGGCAACCACCGTGACGTCGAGCGCCAGTTTCCCGAGGGTGAAGAGCCGCATGCTCGACAGCGCGATGGCATCCATGTCGGTCAGGCCCGAGACGAGCGCGAGGACGTAGATCCCCTGCGATCCGGCGATCTCTGACAGCCACGCCGAGATGAACAGCACCGCCGCATAGACCGCGCCGAATCCCAGCGCCGCCCGCAATTCGGTCGGGTTACGGGTTTCGGGCATGAAGGCCTGGCCGTTGGACTGTTCGCGCCAGTACCAGAAGAGGCTGATCGCGCCGAGGAGCAGGGCGGGCGCGATCGTCATGGCCAGCGACTTGACCACGCCGGGAGCGACCACGGCCGCGATCATCGCGACGCGGACCATCATCACCAGATTGGCCAGCACGATGACGAGCGCGGCCATCGGGGCGGAGCGGGGATCCTCGCGCGCCTCGCGCGCATAGACGAGGGTTGTCGCGGTGCTGGAGGCGAGCCCGCCGGCGATGCCGACGAAGGCAGCGCCGTAGCGTGCCCCGATCAGGCGCAGGGTGGCATAGCCGGCGAGGCTCAGGCCCGAGATCAGGACCACCATCCACCACACCTGCCGCGGGTTGATGGCGTTGAAGGGGTCAAAGGTCTCGTCGGGCAGGAAGGGCAGGATGACGAGCGACAGCACCGCAAACTGGAAGATCGAGATCCATTCCTTCGCTTCCAGGCGGGTGGCCACGCCGCGCAGCTCGGTCTTGAAATAGAGCACGATGGTCGTCGTGACCGCCAGGATGACGGCGACCATCGCATGGCCGAGCCACACGGCGACGCCCAGGCAGTAGCACACCAGCATCGCTGCGACCGAGGTCGTGCCGGGGTCGACGGGATCGGGATGGCGCAGATAGGCGCCGATGAGCATCACCCCGACAATGGCCATGCCGACCACGATGGGCATGATGGAGCCGAGGTGCTCGCCGAGCATGCCGACCAGGGCGCCAAAAAGGCCAACCAGACCGAAGGTGCGCACACCGGCCCGGGCCGACGCCACCCGCTCGCGCTCGAGCCCGATCAGGAGGCCGATGCCGAGCGCGATCAGGAAAGCCTCGATCTGGGCGAGATCGACCGGTTTTGCAAAAGGCATGTCGTGCATTCCTTTCGGGGCGCGCCGCGCGGGTTTCAGGGGCGCGGCTTCACGCCTTCCTTCCGCTTCACACTGTATTCCAATCGCCATCGCGGTGCACGTGGCGCGCCGCGCGTCGCCAGGCGTCGCGTCGCGCGGTTAGAATCCGCGCCATGCAGAATTTTCGTCCCCGCCATTTCGCCATCGTCCCGGCCGCCGGCAGCGGCAGCCGCATGGGTGCAGCGCAGCCCAAGCAGTACCTCGACCTGCTCGGCAAACCGCTCATCCGCCATTCGCTCGAAGTCCTGTGCGCGACGCCCGAGATCGACAAGGTCTTCGTGGTGCTCTCCATCGGGGATGCCGAGTGGAAGCGTTACGACTGGTCCGATCTCGGCCCGAAACTGGTGCCGCTGTTCTGCGGCGGCGCGACGCGGGCGGACAGCGTGCTCGGCGGCCTGCGCGCGATCGTGCACGAGGCGGAGCAGTCGGACTGGGTGCTGGTGCACGATGCAGCGCGGCCGTGCCTGGCGCGCTGGCACATCGAGAAGCTCGTCCGCGAGCTTGCGCACGACGAAGTCGGCGGCCTGCTCGCGGTTCCGGTTGCGGACACGCTCAAGCGCGCCGACGCGCACCGCCATGTGCTCGAGACCGTCCCGCGCGACAGCCTGTGGCAGGCGCAGACGCCGCAGATGTTCCGCTACGTGATGCTGCGCCGTGCGCTCGAGGCGGCCACCAACGTCACCGATGAGGCCAGCGCGATCGAAGCCGCCGGCCTGCGGCCCCGTCTGGTCGAGGGGGATGCCACCAACCTGAAGGTGACCTATCCGCTCGATCTGCATCTGGCCGAATGGATACTCGAGAACAGGGGCTCGTGCTGACATGAAGATTCCGTTCCGCATCGGCCAGGGTTTCGACGTACATGCCCTGGTGCCGGGCCGCCCGCTCATCGTCGGCGGCGTCACCATTCCCTACGAGCGCGGCCTGCTCGGACATTCGGACGCCGACGTGCTGTTGCATGCGCTGACCGATGCACTGCTCGGTGCGGCGGGCCTCGGCGACATCGGCCGGCTGTTTCCCGACACCGACCCGCAGCATGCCGGCGCAGACAGCCGCGTGCTGCTGCGCGAGGCTTTTGCCGCTGTACGGCGCGCCGGCTTCGCGGTCGTGAATGTCGACGCCACGGTGATCTGCCGCGCACCCAGGATCCTGCCGCACGCGCCGGCGATGGTGGCGAACATCGCGGCCGATCTCGGCATCGAGGAATCGGCGGTCAACATCAAGGGCAAGACCACCGAGAAGCTCGGCTTCACGGGGCGCGGCGAAGGCATCGCGGCCCAGGTCGTGGCGCTGCTCGTGCGGGATGACGCGGCCGCCTGACCCGTCGTCCGCGTCCCGGCGCACGCGGGTGTTCTTCGCCCTGTGGCCCGCGCCCGCGATCGCGCGCCGGCTGCACCGGGAAGGCGAGCGCGCCCACGCCACGACGGGCGGCCGCCGCATGCGCCGCGACACCCTGCACCTGACACTCGCCTTCATCGGCGACATGCCGCGCGAGCGGCTCGAAGACTTGCTCGCGTGTGCGGACAAGGTCGACTTCGCTCCGTTTGCGCTGGTGGTCGATCGTATTGCGGCCTGGCGGCACAACCATATCGTGTGGGCCGGCGCGAGCGTGCAGCCACCCGAACTGGAGTCGCTGGTGTCACAGCTCAACGCCGCCCTGGCCGATGCCGGTTTTCCGGTCGAGCGGCGCAAGTTTTCCGCGCACGTCACCCTGCTGCGCAACGCGCGCGGCGAACTGCCCGCGTCGGACATCGATCCCCCCATCGAATGGTCCGTGCGGACGTTCGCCCTCATCGAGTCCGACCTCGCGCAGGATGGCGCGCACTACACGGTGCTGAAATTCTGGCCCGCTGCCGGAACGACCGGACACTGAGGCGGCGCACGGAAAGCGCCGCATGGGGGCGGCAGACCCCAGAGCCTGCAAGGTCGAGGGCCACGGCCTAAAATGAAATGTCGGCGAATGCGAAGGGGCGCCGCGGGGAGGATTTCCGGATTCCGTTATTCCGCTGAAGGGCGATCGCAAGAAGAATTGCCCGCACGTCACATCAGGAGAAGCTGCCATGGCAATCCCGTCGAAGGTCCACGAATTCATGATGGAGCACGGCTTGCGCTACGACGTGCTCACGCATCCCCACTCCCGGAATAGCCTGGATACCGCGCACCTCGCGCGCATCCCGGCGGGCAGCCTCGCCAAGTCGGTCGTGCTCGAAGACGACCACGGCTACCTGATGGCGGTGTTGCCGTCGACCCAGCACGTGCAGCTGGGCATCCTGAGCAAGGCGATGCATCGCGAGTTGCGTCTCGCGAGCGAGCCGGAACTGTCCAGACTGTTCATCGATTGCGAAGCCGGCGCTGTTCCGCCGCTGGGCGCTGCCTATGGCATGCGCATGATCGTCGAGGAGAATCTTGCCGATCAGGAAGAAATCTATTTCGAGTCAGGCGACCACGAGAAGATCTTCCAGATGAGCCGCAGCGACTTCATGACCATGATGGAAATGGAGAACGCCCAGCGGATGCATTTCAGTGGAGGTCAGTGGCATCACTGAACCGGTTCTGCGCGGCAGTGCAGGCAAAAAAAGCGGGGCGCCAAGCGCCCCGCTGCTCTTCGGGGCCGCTTATCGCGGCCCCATCGTCTCCTGAAGAGAGACGCTCGAAGAATCGGTCGGTATCAGACGAACAGGCACGACGCGAGACGTTCTCGCAGCACCGGCTCGGGTTCCTTCGTGTAGTCCTTTTCGAAGCGGTCCGTAATCAACTGTGCGGTCGGACTGTCGAGCACTGCGTTGAGCATCCCCATGAATGAGGGCGGCGCAATGACAATGGCCCGCCCGAACGCGTTCGTGGCTCGTCCTTTGTACAGCTCTTGTGCAATCTCCTGGGCAAATACCTTGGCCTCGTGCGTCTTCGGCACCGTCTGGGGCTGTTTCGAGCCGGAACCGTTGCCTGCCGAGGGCGAGGCGCCGGCGCGATCGGTTACGAGGTCGGAATTTTTCTGTCGACTTTCGGGGTGGATCAGCTCCTTAACCAGCGTCAGGCCCTTGTTGGGACCGAGATTCGCGTAAAGTTTGGCCAGGCTGGCATTGGCAACCAGAATCCAGGTAATCGCCATTGAATCGTCCTCCGGGATTTGAGTCGAACGAACAGCAGGCTGCGCCTTCCGATGCAGCGATTCCAGCTTAGACCGGCCACCCGGGAATCGCAATCGGATTTCGTCTGCAGGTTTTTCAACGATCGACGAAAGCCTTGCCTGGCGCGGATTCAAAGGAATTCTGCTTGTTCAGCATACGCCGTTTAATCCTAATGGCATTTTCGTGCAAAACAATTTCCCTGTTGGGGAAAATTGGGAAACGGCCCGGCCGTTCGGAAAACTCCGCCGGCACAGGGCCGCGCGCGAATCCGCTTGTGTTGGCTCAGGGCGATCCGGTGTTCGCACCGCGCGGCGGTTCACCGTAGAGGCGCCGCTCGCCTTCGGCCGGATCGGCGCCGTAGAAGGCCCGAAGCTGATCGTAGATCGCCGGAAAATCCTCCTCGAGCAGGCAGGGCGCCTCGAAGAACGCCTCGGACGCCACGGCGAAGAACTCGCCCGGGCTTTCGGACCCGTAAGGGTCGAGGACCGTTTCCACGCCCGCATCGACCTGTGCACAGAAGCGCTCGTAGGCGGTCGAGAAGGCTTCGGCCCAAGCCTTGCGCGACATGCCCGGAGGGAGGAGGGGCAGACCGTCGACCTCGCCGTTTTCCATGTCCAGCTTGTGGGCGAATTCGTGGACCACGACGTTCACGCCTTCCGGCGCGTCGGCCTCGTCATGCCAGGAAACGAGCACCGGCCCGCCCTCCCAGGCCTCGCCGAGGACCTCGTCGTCGTACTCATGCACGACGCCGGTCTCGTCCATCACTTTGCGCGGGATGACGAAATCGCCCGGATAGACGATCACGCCGACCCAGCCGCGATACGCGTGCAGCCCGATGCGCAGCACCGGCAGGCAGGCCTGCAGGGCGATCGTGACGATGACCTCGTCGCTGAGCGCGAAGTCGTGGGCGCCGTAGAACTGCTTCTCGGCGATGAAGGCGCGCGCCAGTTGGCGCAGGCGCCGGCGCTGCTCGGGTTCGAGATAGTCCAGAAAGGGCAGGCGTGCTTCGGCGCGATCCCACATCTCGTCCGAAATCGACACCGCGTTGGTGCGACGCTCCCGGCGCCACCGGCGAAAACGTTCGAGTATGCCGAACATGCCGTCAGCGCCGGGGCCCGCGGGGGGCCGACGCGGTGCCTGCGAACACCGGCCCGATCGTCGCGATCGGGGTGAAGGAATCGGGGGGCGTCGCAAGCGCGATGGCGGCGAAGGTGTTGTTGCCGCCGATGCCGAAGAGCACCGCGAGGGCGAGGAGGCAGCAGGGGGTGGGGTGGGTTTCTTTCATCATCGGTGCGGACGGACGCAGCTGTCGGGCCCGATGATCTCACAAGGCGCGATTGTGGCGTGCTGCATGCCGTGTTCGGCTGGCCGTATGGGATAATCCGCACATGGTTTCCGTCACCCACGCCATCTCCCAGTCCGAATCCGCGGCTCCCATCGACCTGCTCGCCGAAGGGCTCAGCGCCGAAGAGCGCGCGGCCATCGTCGAAGCCGTTGCGCTTGCCGAGGGGGTCTATGAAGGGCACTTCCTCGGCACCGGCGAATCGGTCTGGACCCACGCGATCGGCATGGCACTGATCGTCGCTTCGCTGCGCCTGGACGTCGAGACGCGGGTCGCGGCGATCCTGTTCGCGGTCGGGGACTACATCAAGGAAGCCACGGACAGGATCGCCGAAAAATTCGGCGATCCCGCGGCGAAGCTCGTCGACGGATTGTGCCGCCTCAACGGCCTGCGCCTGCTCACGCGCATGACCGCGACCGCCACGGCGCCCGAAATCCGTGCCCAGACCGAAGTCCTGCGCAAGATGCTGCTCGCGATGGTCGAGGACATCCGCGTCGTGCTGCTGCGGCTCGCGTCGCGCACCCAGACGCTGCGCTATTTCACCGAGCAGAAAGTCGATGTGCGCGTCGATGTCGCGCGCGAGAGCCTGGACATCTACGCGCCGCTGGCGAATCGCCTGGGGGTGTGGCAGCTCAAGTGGGAACTCGAGGACCTGTCCTTCCGCTTCCTCGAGCCGGACACCTACAAGCGCATCGCGAAGATGCTCGACGAGCGCCGCGTCGAGCGCGAGGAGTTCATCCAGGCCTCGATCGAGCGGCTGCAGAAGGAGATCGCGGCGGTCGGCATCGAGGCCGAGGTCTACGGGCGGCCGAAGCACATCTACAGCATCTACAACAAGATGCGCGCCAAGCGGCTCGACTTCTCGCAGGTGTACGACATCCGCGCGTTGCGGGTGCTCGTCGACAACGTGCGCGACTGCTACACGGTGCTGGGCATCGTGAACCAGCTATGGCAGCCGATCGGCCAGGAATTCGACGACTACATCACGAATCCCAAGGGCAACAACTACCAGTCCCTGCACACCGCGGTGCTGGCGGGGGACGGGCGCGCCCTCGAAGTGCAGATCCGCACGCACGAGATGCACCGCCACGCGGAACTCGGCGTGGCCGCGCACTGGCGCTACAAGGAAGGCGCCAAGGGCCACGGCAGCGACTACGACGAGAAGATCGCCCTGCTGCGCAGCCTGCTGTCGTGGCGCGACGAAGTCACCGACTCCGCGGACTGGGTCGAGAAGTTCAAGCGCGCCTCGCTCGACGACGCCATCTACGTGCTGACGCCGCAGGGCAAGGTCGTCGATCTGCCGCGCGGCGCGACGCCGATCGACTTCGCCTACCGTCTGCACACCGATCTCGGCCACCGCTGCCGCGGCGCCAAGGTCGACGGCCATCTCGTGCCGCTCAATACGCAGCTCGAAAACGGGCAGACGGTCGAAATCAACGTCGTGAAGGAGGGCGGTCCGTCGCGCGACTGGCTGAACCCGGCGCAGAGCTACGTCGCCACCAGCCGTGCGCGCAACAAGATCAGGCAATACTTCAGCCAGCGGGAAGAGGAAGAGCTCCTGGCGCGCGGGCGCAGCTTCGTCACGCGCGAACTGCAGCGCGAGCGCCAGTCGCGCGCGAACATCGACGAACTGGCGGGCAAGCTGGGCTTCAAGAACGCGGAATCGATGTTCCTCGCGGCAGGCCGGGGCGAAGTCGGCGTGCGCGCGATGCAGATGGCCCTGCGCGAAGGCGAGGCCCCGGAGGCCCCGGTCGCGGAACCGGAGATCGTCATCGGCCGCCGCCACGCGGACGATTCCAACGACAAGGTGCTCGTCGTCGGTGTCGGAAAGCTGATGACCTCGCTCGGACGCTGCTGCAAGCCGGCTCCGCCCGACGCCATCGAAGGTTTCGTCACCCGCGGGCGTGGCGTGTCGATCCACCGCATCGACTGCCCGGACTTCCAGCGCCTCGTGCAGAGTCACCCCGAGCGGGTGATCCAGGCCGAGTGGGGCGAGAAGGCCTTCAACAATCGCGAATCGGTCTTTCCGGTCGACATCGCGGTCCAGGCGGCGGACCGCCAGGGCCTGCTGCGCGACATCTCCGAGGTCCTGTCGCGCGAGAAGCTCAACGTCGTCGCCGTGAATACGCTGACGAAGAAGGGCACGGCGTTCATGCGCTTCACGATGGAAGTGAGCGGCGTCGCGCAGGTGCAGCGCGCGATCACGCTGATTCGCGAGGTGCGGGACGTGCTGGATGTGCAGCGCAAGTAGTCCGCGCCCCTGACGGCGGGCCGCCGGCTGTCGAGGCGATTGCGCGCGCCCGAGGGCGCAGGCCGCCTTTCATCCCCGGGCCAGCTCGGCAAGCAGGACGGTCTGTGCCGAGCGGTGCACGCCACGCGGCACCTTGCGCCGGTAGCGGCCGTCCTCCAGCATCTCCCACGCCTGGCAGTTGTCGCCGAGGTAGGCGCGCAGGCCTTCCTTGATCACGCGCCGCTTCAGCCGCTGGTCGAGCACGGGGAAGGCGATCTCGATCCGGCCGAAGAAGTTGCGGTCCATCCAGTCCGCACTCGACAGATAGACCTTGTCCTCGCCGCCCGCGCGGAAATAGAAGATGCGATGGTGCTCGAGGAAGCGGCCGACGATGGACCGGACGCGGATGTTCTCCGACAGGCCGGGCACGCCCGGTCGCAGCGCGCACGGTCCGCGCACGATGAGTTCGACCTCGACGCCCGCCTGGGAAGCCGCATAGAGGGCTTCGATGGTTTCCGGTTCGAGGAGCGCGTTCATCTTCACGATGATCTGGGCGCGTCCGCCGCTGCGCGCGATCGCCGTTTCGGCCTCGATGGCGGCGACCACGTTGCCCTGGAGCGAGAAGGGCGCCTGCCAGAGGTGCTTGAGCGTGGATGCCTTCCCGAGGCCGGTCAGCTGCTTGAACACTTCGGCAACGTCCTGGCCGATTTCCTCGTTGCAGGTGAGGAGGCCGAAATCGGTGTAGAAGCGCGTCGTGCGCGGATGATAGTTGCCCGTGCCCATATGCACGTAGCGGCGCAACTCCCCGTCCTCGCGCCGCACCAGCATCAGCAGCTTCGCATGGGTCTTGTAGCCGAACACGCCGTACACGACGTGGGCGCCGACCTCCTCGAGCTTGTTCGCCCAGGTGATGTTGGCTTCCTCGTCGAAGCGCGCGCGCAGTTCGAGCACGACGGTCACTTCCTTGCCCTTTTGCGCCGCCCGCACGAGGTGGTCCATGAGCACGGAGTCGGTACCCGTCCGATACACGGTCATCTTGATCGCCAGCACCTGCGGGTCGTCGGCCGCGGCGCGCAGCAGTTCGATCACCGGGCTGAAGCTCTGGAACGGGTGGTGCAGCAGGATGTCCTGGCGCCGGATGGCATCGAAGATCTCGACGCGCTGCTCGAGCGTTCTCGGCAGGCGCGGCTGGAAGGGCGGGTAGTTCAGGTCGGGGCGATTCGCCCAATCCGTCACCTGCATCAGGCGAACCAGGTTCACGATACCCGGCGTGCGGTACAGATCCTTCGGGGTCAGGCGGAAGTGCTGCACGAGGAAGCCGGCCATTTCCTCCGAGCAGTTGTCGGCGACTTCGAGGCGCACGGCGTCGCCGAAATGGCGCTGCTGCAATTCGCCCTTCAGCGAGGCGCGCAGATCCTTCACCTCTTCCTCGTCCACGAACAGATCCGAGTTCCGGGTCACGCGGAACTGGTAGCAGCCGTGGACGTGCATGCCGGAGAAGAGCTCGCCGACGTGGCAGTGCAGGACCGAGGACAGGAACACGAAGCTGTACTCGTGCTCGCAGATTTCCCGCGGCAGGCGGATCACGCGGGGCAGGGCGCGCGGCGCCTGCACGATGGCAGCCCCGGAATCGCGCCCGAAGGCGTCCAGGCCTTCGAGTTCGACGGCGAAGTTCAGGCTCTTGTTCAGGACGCGCGGAAACGGATGCGCCTGGTCCAGCCCGATCGGCGTCAGCACCGGCATTACCTCGCGCAGGAAATAGTCGCGCACCCAGGCGCGCTGGGCGTCGTTCCACACGCTGCGGCGCAGGAAGACGATGCCTTCGGCTTCCAGCGCCGGCAGGATATCCTCGTTCAGCAGGGCGTACTGCTCGGCGATCAGCGCATGGACTTCCTGGCTGACACGGTCAAGGAGATCGCCCGGCGTCAGCCCGTCGGTGCCCGGGCTGCGGCTGCCGAGCCGGATCTGCTCCTTGATGCCGGAAACACGGATCTCGAAGAACTCGTCGAGGTTGCTGGACACGATGCACAGGAAACGGAGCCGCTCCAGCAGCGGAACCGATCTGTCGGCAGCCTGCGCCAATACCCTGCGCTGGAACTGCAGCAGGGACAGCTCGCGATTGATGAAGTGATCGGTCGGGAATTGCTGCTGACGGACTGGCCTGTGCATTGGAAGGGGCGCGGGACGGGATTATTCTCAAGATTATGTGACATTTGTGTTGCGAAAGCATGACAGCGTGGAGTGCCTGCGGCGGCCGAGCGCGATGCAACATGGGCGCAATCGGCCTCCGCCGAAACCATCCTCCGGCGGGGTGATAGAATGCCGCCCATTGCGCCCCGGCTGTCGTCCCGACCCCCAACATCATGATGCAAGAGCTGATCGCTGCGATCGATCTCGGTTCCAACAGTTTCCGGCTGCAGGTCGGAAGGATCGTGAACGACCAGATCTATCCGCTCGACGGGCTGAAGGAGGCGGTGCGCCTGGCAGCAGGCTTGTCTCCCAACAAGATGCTTGATGTTGCATCGCAACAGCGCGGACTCGTGGCGCTGCGCCGCTTCAACGAGCGCCTGAGCGGGTTCGACAACGATTCGGTACGTGCCGTGGCGACGAACACCTTGCGGGTCGCGAAGAACGCGCCCGAGTTCCTGGTGCAGGCCGAGACCGCGCTCGGCGTTCCGATCGAAGTCATCGCCGGACGCGAGGAAGCGCGCCTCATCTACGTCGGTGTCGCGCATACCTTGCCGGATCCGCACCGCCAGCAGCTGGTGGTCGACATCGGGGGCGGCTCGACGGAGTTCATCATCGGCAAGAGCTTCGAGCCCATTCTTCTCGAATCGCTGTACATGGGCTGCGTCAGCTACAGCCTCCAGTACTTTCCCGACGGAAAGATCGACAAGCGTGGCCTCAAGGACGCCGAGATGGCGGCCAGCCGGGAACTGCAGACGATCGCGCACGCCTACCGCGAGACCGGCTGGGAAGTGGCTGTGGGCTCCAGCGGCTCGGCCAAGGCGCTGATCGAGATCCTGGAGCAGAACGGCCTGTCGGAGGGCGGCATCACTCGCGAGGGCCTGGAGCGCCTGAAAGTCGTCCTGTTGCGCGCGGGCAGCCTCGACCGGCTGCAACTCGCCGGACTCAGGGCGGACCGCCTGCCCGTGCTCCTGGGCGGATTTGCGATCATGTCCGCCGTATTCAAGGAATTCGGCATCGAGCGCATGGTGTTCTCGGAGGGGGCGTTGCGGCTCGGCGTCCTGTACGACCTCCTGGGGCGGTACCACCATCACGACCTGCGCGATGCGACCGTATCGGCATTCGTCGCGCGTTACAGCGTCGATCGCCGGCAGGCCGACGAAGTCGCGAACACGGCGGCCCACCTGTTCGCGGGCCTCATTCCCGAAAGCGCGAGCAGCAACGGCCAGCATCCCGACCTGCGCTTCCTGCGCTGGGCCGCTTCACTGCACGAGATCGGCATTTCCGTCGCCCACTCCAGCTACCACAAGCACAGCGCCTACATCCTCGCGAATGCCGACATGCCGGGCTTCTCGCGCATGGACCAGGGGCGTCTCGCACGCCTCGTGCTTGCGCACCGCGGCAAGCTCGAGCGGGTCGCGGCGCTCGATCCGGACAGCCCCGACTGGCAGCTGATCCTGTGCCTGCGCCTGGCCGCCGTCCTCCATCGCGCGCGCGATGGCCGCGGTATTCCCCCGGTCGAGATCCGGCGCGATGGCCGCGGTTTTGTCGTGACCGCCCGCGAAGGCTGGCTCAAGCAATTGCCGCTCACGGCGGCGGCGATCGACGAAGAGCAGCGGCAGTGGTTCTCGGTCGGCCGCAGCCTCGTCCTGCACATGCACACCGGCCGTACGCTCGCGGCCTGAGGACGCCATGCGCAGCCCCACGATCGCCGCCGATCCGGCGATGAGGCTGGTGCGGCTGCAGGGAGACTGGACCCTGCGGGCCCTGACGCCGCATCTCGACGCCTTCCGCGTGGAACTGGCGGGCAGGCGCGACGAAGTCGCGTGGTCGCTGCAGGACATCTCGCGGCTCGACAGCTTCGGCGCCGCGCTGCTGTGGCACGCGTGGGGAAAGCGCTGGCCCGCGTCTGTCGAGATCGGCGACGAACTGCGCGCGATCATCGCCCGAATCGCCGAAAACGCGGAGACAAGCCTGCCGCGATCGCCGGGATTCAGCGCGCTCGGTGCGATCATCGCGCTCGGCAGTGCCCTGCTGGCGTTCCGGAGCCATGCGCTCGGCTTCATCCGCCTGTTCGGGCAGCTCTCCCTCGACCTCGCCTACCTGGCGCGCCACCCGCGCGAATGGCCATTGCGCGAGATCTCGGCCAACGTCTACAAGGTCGGCCTCAAGGCGATGCCGGTCGCAGCGCTGGTGGGCTTCCTCATCGGCGTCGTGCTGTCCTACCTGTCGGCCCTCCAGCTGCGCGCCTTCGGGGCGGATCTCTACATCGTCAACATCCTCGGGCTGGGCATCATCCGCGAGCTGGGGCCGGTGCTCGTGTCGGTATTGGTCGCCGGACGCTCCGGGTCGGCCATGACCGCGCAACTGGGCGTGATGCGGGTGACGGAGGAGATCGACGCGCTGTCCGCGATGGGCATCTCGCGCACGATCCGGCTCGTGCTGCCGAAAGTGATTGCGCTGACCCTGGCGATGCCGCTGCTGGTGCTGTGGACGTCGGCGGTTGCGCTCCTCGGCGGCATGCTGTCGGCGTGGCTCCAGCTGGATCTCGGCATGGCCTTCTTCATCGAGCGCCTGCCGCAGGTGGTGCCGCTCGCCAACCTCTTCATCGGCTTCGGCAAGGGCGCCGTGTTCGGCCTGATGATCGCGCTCGTCGCGTGCCATTTCGGACTGCGCACCAGTCCGAACACCGAGAGCCTGTCGGCGAATACGACCGCTTCGGTCGTCTCGTCGATCACCGTCGTGATCCTCGTCGATGCCCTGTTCGCGATCGCCACGCGCTCGATCGGGGTGCCGCGGTGAACGCCAAGCCGGTCATCGAACTGCGCGGCATCGTCACGCGTTTCGGCACGAAGCTGGTGCACGAGGGCGTCGATCTCACCGTGATGCGGGGCGAGGTCGTCGCGCTGGTCGGCGGCTCCGGCAGCGGCAAGACGACGCTCTTGCGCCACATCATCGGCCTCACGCGTCCGGCTGCGGGGGAAGTGTCGGTCTTCGGCGCTCCGCTGTTTTCCGGCAGCGTCAAGGAACAGCGCACGCGCCGCCGCCGCTTTGGGGTCCTGTTCCAGCACGGCGCGCTCTTCTCGGCGCTGAATGTCGCCGAGAATGTCGGCTTTCCGCTGCGGGAACTGCGCCTCGCAACCCACGCCGAAATCGCCAATCTGGTCGCCCTCAAGCTTGCCATGGTCGAACTCGAGCCTTCGACAGCCCTGCTGATGCCGGCGGAACTCTCCGGCGGCATGGTGAAGCGCGTCGCCCTGGCGCGCGCCCTCGCGCTGGAGCCCGAACTGCTCCTGCTCGACGAACCCACGGCGGGTCTCGACCCGGACCGCAGCCTGGCGTTCGTGGAGCTTGTCCGCAGCCTGCAGCGGCAACTGGGATTGACCGTGGTGCTCGTGAGTCATGATGTCGACACGCTCGTCGCGCTGGCGACGAAAATCGCCATACTTTCCGATCGACGTATCGTCAGCTGCGCCTCGCTCGAGGAAACGATGGAACTGGACCACCCCTTTGTCGAGAGTTTCTTCCGCAAGCCACTGGGGCTTCGGCCGCTTGCCCGGAGCGGAGGCGCGCACTGATGGAAAATCGCGCGCACGCCCTCGCGGCCGGACTCTTCGCCATTGTCCTCGGCACCGCGCTGTTCGCGTCCCTGTGGTGGTTCTCGGACGACAGTGATTCGCAGCGTACCTACATCCTGGAATCCACGGGAAATGTCACCGGCCTCAACCTCGAGGCCAGGGTGCGCTTCCGCGGCATCCCGGCGGGAAAGGTGTCCGATATCACGATCGACCCCGACGATCCACGCAAGATCCTCGTCGTGATCCGCTTGCGAAACGACATCCCCCTGACGCGGGGAACCCGGGCGACGCTCGCCTATCAGGGAGTCACCGGACTGGCTTACGTTCAACTCAACGATCGCGGCGAGGATCCGGCGCCGCTGGTCGGCGAAGGCAACGCGCCGCCGCGGCTGAAGCTCGACCCCGGGACCATGGAACGGCTCACCGATACGGCGCTCGACGCTGCGCGCCAGCTCAAGCTGGTGGCCGACAAGCTCGGCGAACTGGCCACCGATGACAACATCCGGCGGGTCGGCAACGCGCTGCAGAGAATCGAGTCGGCGGCAGCAGGCGCCGACCAGACCTTCGCCGATGCGCCCAGGACGCTGGCGTCCATCCGGGCGGCACTGAACAGCGAAAACCTCGCGCGGCTTTCGAGCACGATGCAGAGCCTCGAGCGCGCGAGCGCCGATGCCGGGCCGGCCATCGGCGAGCTCAAGGTCCTGATGGCGAGGCTGCAGGGGCTGGCCGAGCGTGTCGATGCCGCCGCGGGCGCGACCGGCGAACGGCTGACCGACCAGACGCTGCCGCAACTCGAAGCCCTGCTCAAGGAACTGCGGGGAACGTCGCAGCGCATCGGGCTCCTTGCCGCGGATGTCGATGCCTCCCCGCAAATGCTGCTGCTCGGGCGTGAGCCTGCACCCCCCGGCCCTGGCGAAGCCGGGTTCGAGGAAACGGCACGTCGGGCAAAATGAACCTTCACGAGAGCCACATGAAACTTCGCGCCTGGACGCGGGCAGCAGGAACCGTTTTCATCCTCGGACTCGGCTTTGCGCTGGGCGGGTGCGGCAATTTTCCGACGCGACCGGAAACTCCCGCCTCGTACGACCTCGGGCTTGCCGAAGCGGTTGCGCCGGGTCCGGCCGTCGTGCCGGCGAAGCTCGAAGTGCGCGCGCCGTCCTGGCTCGCGACCTCGGCGATGCAGTATCGGCTGGACTACCGCCAGCCGGCCCGGCGCCAGGCTTATGCCGAAAGCCGCTGGGCGGCGGCACCTGCGGAGCTTCTCGAGCGGCGCCTGCTGCAGGCTTTTTCCATGCCGCCGTCGGCCGCCGCCGGATGTCGCCTGCGCCTGGATCTCGACGAGTTTGCGCAGGTGTTCGACTCGGCGGAAGGGAGCAGGGCGGTCATCGTCGCACGCGCCGAGCTCCTGTCGCCGCGCGGCGAGAACGTGCTGGCGAGGCGGGCGTTCGACCTGCGCGAGCCTGCGCCCAGCCCCGATGCGAGGGGCGGTGTCGTCGCCTTCCGCAAGGCGGGGGACCGGCTGACGAGGGAAATCGCGAACTGGCTCGCAAGCGCCGATTCGAGCACGGCGGAGGTTCACGCGGCCTGCCGCCGCTAGGCCGTCGCGCCGCTTCCGGCAGTCCGCTCGCCCCGCGGATGGGGCAAAATCGGATTTTCAGCACATACAAAACGATCTCGGGAGAAATGACCATGAGCGCATTGCCGCAGCAATCCGACCACGCACCGCTCCTGCTGCGCCGCGATGAAGGGGGCGTGGCCTGGCTCACCCTCAATCGTCCCGGACAGTTCAACTCCCTCTCGCGCGCGATGCTCGAAGCACTGATCGCCGAGGTCGACGCGATCGCCCGGGACGGCAGCGTGCGCGTCGTCGTGCTGGCGGGCGAGGGCAAGGCCTTCTGCGCCGGGCACGACCTGAAGGAAATGCGCGGCAACCACACCCTGCAGTTCCAGCAGGACCTCTTCCGCCTCTGTGGCAAGTTCATGGTCAAGCTCACCGAGCTGCCGCAGCCCGTCATCGCCCGTGTCCACGGTATCGCGACCGCGGCCGGCTGCCAGCTGGTGTCGATGTGCGACCTCGCCGTCGCCGCGGACGTTGCGCGTTTTGCGGTTTCCGGCATCAACGTCGGCCTCTTCTGCGCGACCCCGAGCGTGGGGCTGTCGCGCAACATGGGACGCAAGGAAGCGTTCGAGATGCTCGTCACCGGCGATTTCATCGACGCCGCGGAAGCGCAGCGCCGCGGGCTCGTGAATCGGGTCGTGCCGCTCGATGAGCTCGACGCCGAAATCGCGAAGCTCGCCGCCGCGATCTGCGCCAAGTCGCCACTCGCGATCCGCATGGGCAAGCAGATGTTCTACCGCCAACTCGAGATGGGCATGGAGGCCGCGTACCAGATGGCCGCGGAAACCATGGCGTGCAACATGATGAGCGAGGACGCCGCCGAGGGCATCGACGCCTTCATCGCCAAGCGCAAGCCGGAGTGGCGCGGCCGCTGAGCGCATCGGGGCGGGGCCGGTGAGCCCTGCCCGACCAGCCGGTGCCCGGACGATGCTCGTCGATACGCACATCCACCTGGATGCCGCCGAGTTCGATGGCGACCGCGCCGCGGTCCTGGCGGCCGCGCGTACGGCGGGCGTTGGCGGCTTCGTCGTGCCGGCCGTCGACGCTGCCGGCTTCGACCGGGTGGCCGCGCTGTCGGCTGCCAATCCGGACATCGTCCATGCCTTCGGGATCCATCCGCTGTACGTCGACAATGCCGACCTGGACGATCTCGGCATCCTCGAAGAGCGCCTCGCAAACGGGCGTGCGATTGCCGTGGGAGAGATCGGCCTCGACTTCTTCGTGCCCGATCTCGACCGGGCCCGGCAGGAACTGTTCTTCGTCGAACAGCTGAAGCTCGCCCGCCGATCCGGACTGCCCGTGATCCTGCACGTCCGTCGCGCCGTGGACGACATCCTCAAGCACTTGCGCCGCATCGAAGTTCCGGGCGGCATCGCGCATGCCTTCAACGGCAGCCGTCAGCAGGCCGACGTCTTCGCCGCGCTGGGGTTCAAGCTGGGATTCGGCGGAGCGATGACGTTCGACGGCTCCCGCCGCATCCGCACGCTCGCAGCCACCCTGCCGCTGGAGTCGATCGTGCTCGAAACGGACGCGCCGGACATCCCGCCGGCCTGGGCACAGGGCGGGCGCAACGAGCCGGCGAACATCGCACGCTTTGCGCACGTCCTGGCCGAGCTCCGTGCCACGCCTTATCCGGAGATCGTCGCCGCGACCAGCCGCAACGCCCGCGCGATCTTTCCCGCGCTGCCGCCGGGATGACCGGCGCGTCGCGCGATCCGTCTCAGGAGGCGGCTGTCGCAGCCTTCAGCTTCATGCTGGCCGACTGCGCGATGAGGTCTGCGATATCCCGCTTCAGGCGCGCGACGTCGCTGTCGAACTTGTCGTAGATCATCAGCGAGATCCCGAACACGTAGGCGTAGAGCAGCATGCAGCGGCTCGACGCCTCCTCCATCGGCACGCCGCAGGCGAGGAAGAGATCACGCGCGCAACGCAGGCGGATGTCGTCCACTTCGGCGACGATCGCCGCCGCATCGGGGTCGCGCCGTGCCCAGTCGCGCACCGCGAGTTCGATCAGCGCACCGCGCCGGCTGCGGCTGGTGCTGTAGACGTCGATGACGTGATAGATCTGCTCCAGCTCGCGGCCCGGCTGGGCGCGCGTCTGCTTGACGATGTCGCGGATGCGCCCGTCCTTCCACACCTGGAGGACGGCCAGCAGCAGGTCGCGGCGATCCTGAAAATGCCAATAGAAACTGCCCTTGGTGACTTTCAGGCGTTTTGCGAGCACTTCGACCCGCAGGCCGGCAATCCCTTCCTCGGCGAGGACCTCCGTGGCGGCACTCACCCAGGCATTGCGGTCGAGCTGGACGCGCGGTTTTGAGAGCTTGTTTTCCATACGACCTAGTATTGACTAAAGGGTGACCATACGGTACCGTATGCACTCCATACCGGAGCGTATGGAACGATTTTTTTGGTCGGCGGTCAAGTGTCCATCGTATCAGCGTATTTTTCGCGGTGCGGCGGTGAGATAATTCCCTTCCCACAATTCGACCGACCCAAACACGCAAAGGAGCGCGGCATTGAAGATCCTGGTACCCGTCAAACGCGTAGTCGATTACAACGTCAAGGTGCGAGTGAAGGCAGACGGCACGGGCGTTGATATTGCGAACGTGAAGATGTCGATGAACCCCTTCGACGAGATTGCAGTGGAAGAGGCCGTGCGCCTGAAGGAAGCGGGCGTGGCGAGCGAAGTCGTCGCGGTGAGCTGCGGTGTCGCGGCCTGCCAGGAGACGATCCGCGCCGCGATGGCGATCGGTGCCGACCGCGGCATCCTGGTCGAGAGCGATGCCGAGCTGCAGCCGCTCGCCGTGGCGAAGCTGCTGAAGGCGCTGTGCGACAAGGAACAACCGACCGTCGTGATCTGCGGCAAGCAGGCGATCGACGACGATTCGAACCAGACCGGCCAGATGCTGGCGGCGCTGATGGGCTGGCCGCAGGCCACCTTCGCGTCGAAGGTCCAGCTCGGCGACGGCGTTGCGACCGTCACGCGCGAGATCGACGGCGGCCTCGAGACCGTCGAGACGAAGCTGCCGGCGGTCGTGACCACCGACCTGCGCCTCAACGAGCCGCGCTACGCGACGCTCCCGAACATCATGAAGGCGAAGAAGAAGCCGCTCGACACCGTGAAGCCCGCGGACCTCGGCGTCGATGTCGCGCCGCGCCTGGCGACGCTGAAAGTCGCCGAGCCGCCCAAGCGCAGCGCCGGCGTGCGCGTCGCGGACGTCGCGCAACTCGTCGACAAGCTCAAGAACGAAGCGAAGGTGATCTGAACATGGCGATCCTGGTTATTGCAGAACACGACAACGCGAGCCTGAAGGCCGCCACCCTCAACACCGTCTCGGCCGCCGCCAAGCTCGGCGGCGAGATCCACGTGCTGGTCGCCGGCGCCAACTGCGCCGCCGCGGCCGCGGAAGCGGCCAAAGTCGCCGGCGTCGCCAAGGTGCGCGTGGCCGATGCCGCCCACTACGAGTCGCAGACCGCCGAGAACCTCGCGGCGCTGGTCGTCGCCAACGCTGCTGGCTACACGCACATCCTCGCGCCGAGCACCGCCATCGGCAAGAACGTCGCCCCGCGCGTCGCCGCGCTGCTCGACGTCGCGCAGATCTCCGACATCGTCGCGGTGGAGTCGGCCGACACCTTCGTGCGTCCGATCTACGCCGGCAACGCGATGGCGACCGTGAAGTCGGCCGACGCCGTGAAGGTGCTGACCGTGCGCACGACCGCCTTCGAGGCGGCCGGTCAGGGCGGCGCGGCCGCCGTGGAAGCGGTCGCCGCCGGCGCCGATCTGGGCCTGACCTCCGTCAAGGGCCGCGAGCTCACGAAGAGCGCCCGTCCGGAACTCGGTGCCGCGAAGATCATCGTTTCGGGTGGCCGTGGTCTGGGCAACAGCGAGAACTACCACAAGCTCCTCGAGCCGCTCGCCGATGCCCTCGGTGCGGCGCTGGGTGCGTCGCGTGCCGCGGTCGATGCGGGCTACGTGCCGAACGACTACCAGGTCGGCCAGACCGGCAAGATCGTCGCGCCGCAGCTCTACATCGCGGTCGGTATCTCGGGCGCGATCCAGCACCTCGCCGGCATGAAGGACTCCAAGGTGATCGTCGCGATCAACAAGGATCCGGAAGCGCCGATCTTCCAGGTGGCGGATTACGGCCTGGTCGGCGACCTGTTCGAGGTCGTGCCGGAGTTGGCCAAAGCTGTCGGCTGAATGCTATAAAAATATAAAAAAGCTGTACGGAAAACTGCGCCCACCCGGGCGCAGTTTCACAATATAAACAGGTATCGGGAGAAGAACACATGAGCCATTACACTGCGCCGATCCGGGACATGCAGTTCGTCATGCGCGAACTGGCGGGACTGGACGAAGTCGCGAAGCTGCCCGGATGCGAGGAAGTTTCTCCGGATCTGGTCGACGCGATCCTCGACGAGGCGAACAAGTTCGCGAGCGAGGTCCTCGCCCCGCTGAACCGGACGGGCGATCAGGAAGGCGCCAAGTGGGACAACGGCAAGGTCACGACTGCTCCGGGCTGGAGGGACGCCTACAAGCAGTTCACCGAAGCCGGCTGGACCGCGGTCGCCTGCGAACCCGAATTCGGCGGCCAGGGTCTGCCGAAGCTGATCGCGACCGCAGTGATGGAAATGTGGAAAGCGGCCAACATGGCCTTCTCCCTGTGCCCGATGCTGACGAACGGGGCGATCGAGGCGATCACCCTTAGCGGCACCGACGAACAGAAAGCGGCCTACCTGCCCAAGATGGTGAGCGGCGAATGGACCGGCACCATGAACCTGACCGAGCCGCAGGCGGGCTCCGATCTGGCCGCCGTGCGCACGCGTGCCGAACCGCAGGGTGACGGCACGTACAGGATTTTCGGCCAGAAGATCTTCATCACCTACGGCGAGCACGACATGACGGACAACATCGTCCACCTCGTGCTGGCGCGCCTGCCGGATGCACCGGAAGGCGTGAAGGGCATCTCGCTCTTCGTCGTGCCCAAGTTCCTGCTCAACGCCGACGGCACGCCCGGCGCGCGCAACGACGTCCACTGCGTGTCCATCGAGCACAAGCTCGGCATCCACGCGAGCCCGACCTGCGTGCTCGCGTTCGGTGACAATGGCGGCGCGATCGGCACCCTCGTCGGCGAACCCAACCGTGGCCTCGAGTACATGTTCATCATGATGAACGAGGCCCGCTTCGCGGTCGGCATGGAAGGCGTGGCGCTTGCCGAGCGCGCCTACCAGCACGCGCTGGCCTACGCGAAGGACCGCATCCAGGGCACCGAGATGGGCGTGCGCGGCGGTCCGAAGGTCTCGATCATCCGTCACCCGGATGTGCGCCGCATGCTGATGTCGATGAAGTCGCAGACCGAGGCCATGCGTGCGCTGGCCTATGTCGTGGCGGCCGCGAACGACGCTGCCCACCGCTCCGCGGACGCCGCGGTGCGCGCCGAGAACCAGGCGTTCGTCGACCTCATGATTCCCGTGGTCAAGGGCTGGTCGACCGAGAACTCGATCGATGTCGCCTCCACCGGCGTGCAGGTGCATGGTGGCATGGGTTTCATCGAGGAAACCGGCGCGGCCCAGCATCTGCGCGATGCGCGCATCACGACGATCTACGAGGGCACGACGGCCATCCAGGCCAACGACCTGATCGGACGCAAGATCGCCCGCGAGGGCGGCGTCACGGTGAAGGCGCTGGCTGCCGAGATGCGTGGCGTCCTGGCGCAGCTGGCGGAGCAGCAGGGCGACGCCTTCGTGGCGATCCGCAAGTCCCTCGAGTCCGGCATCGCCGCCCTCGAATCGGCGGTCGAGTACATCGTTGCCACCTACGGCAAGGACATCAAGGCGGCTTCGGTCGGCTCGGTGCCGTTCCTGAAGCTGCTGGGCATCGTTTCCGGCGGCTGGCTCATGGCGCGCGCGGCGCTGGTGTCGGCCAGGCGGCTCGCCGAGGGTTCCGATGACGAGTTCTACAAGACGAAGCTCGTCACGGCACGCTTCTATGCCGACCACATCCTGTCGCAGGCCCCGGGGCTGTCCTACGCAGTCGTGAACGGTGCCGCCGGCGCGCTGGAGCTCGACGAAGCGCAGTTCTGACCACCACGACGGGGCGGCTCGCTGCCCCGTCTCTCCAGCGCTTTGGAAAGCAAAAGGGCCGCCCCGATGCGGGGCGGCCCTTTCATTTTGCGTGGTCCGAGACGCTTACTTGACGGTCGCTTTCGCGCGCAGGTCGGCGATGTGCTTCTCGATCTTCTGCTGCTGCAGGCGCTGCTCGAGTTGCGGTTTCACTTCGGCGAAGTCCGGCGCCTTCAGGTCGCGCACGTCGTCGAGCTGGATGACGTGGTAGCCGAAATCGCTCTTGACCGGCGTGTCGCTGTACTTGCCCTTCTCGAGCTTCACCATCGCTTCGGAGAACGGCTTCACGAACATGCCCGGGTTGCTCCAGCCGAGGTCGCCGCCATTGTCCTTCGAGCCCGGATCCTTGGACTGCTTGGCCAGCACGTCGAACTTCTCGCCGGCCTTCAGCTTGGCGATGATCGCCTTGGCTTCATCCTCGGTTTCGACCAGCACGTGACGGGGCTTGTATTCCTTCGCGCCCATCTTGCTCTTGACGCTGTCGTATTCCTTCTTGAGATCCGCCTCGCTGATCGGGTTTGCCTTCACGAAGTCCTGGATATAGGCGCGCAGCAGCACCGCCTGGCGGGCGAGATCCATTTGTGCCTGGATTTCGCCCTTCTTGTCGAGGCCTTTCTTGGAAGCTTCCTGGGCGAGGATCTCGCGGCGGATCAGCTCCTCGCGGACGGCGTCACGCAGCTGCTGGCTGTCGGGCGCACCCTGGGCGCGCTGCTCGTTGAACATCACCTCGGCTCGCGCAGCCGGGATTGCGGTGCCGTTCACGGTGGCGGTCGGCGCGGCCCCAGCGGCATGGGCCGCCTGGCCGATCAGTCCGGCCATGAGACAAAGGGCAAGACGGCTGGGAAAACGGATCATCAAAGTTCCTTCCTGGTGGGTTGAGTTTTGGCCTCTTCGGCCGTCAGGGCGAGAATGGCGAGAGCATGGATGCGGGTGCGCATCAGCTCGCCCAGTGCGCCATATATGAGTCGGTGGCGTGCCACCGTATTCTTGCCGATAAATGCGTCCGACACCATCGTCATGCGGTAGTGCCCGCCGCCTTTCGCGCCGGCGTGGCCGGCGTGCAGGGCGCTGTCGTCCTCGATTTCGAGTGAAAGCGGGTCGAGAACCGCGACGCGGTTCCTGATTTCGTCGATCACCGTCACGGCAGGACCTTCTTGTACGGGCGCACGCTCGTGCGGGCGAACACGCCGTTGATGACGTAGGGGTCGGCCGCGAGCCAGGTTTCCGCGTCCGCCTGGGACGCGAATTCGGCGATGACGAGGCTGCCGAAGAAGCCGGCCGGACCCGGATCGGGCGAATCGATCGCGGGCATCGGTCCCGCCACCAGCAGTCGGCCCTCGTCGCGGAGCGCTTCGAGGCGTGCGAGGTGCGCGGGGCGGACGGCCATGCGCGCGTCGAGCTTGCCGGGGGCGTCCTCGCCCATCAGCACGTATAACATCAGCTGGTTTCCTCCTGGATGTATTTGGAGAGGTAGAGGCCCTGTGCCAGCGCGAACAGCAGCATCAGGCCCATGCCGCCGAAGAGCTTGAAATTGACCCAGGCTTCTTCGGAAAAGTTGTAGGCCACGTACAGGTTGAGCGCGCCCATGCCCAGGAAGAACGCGGCCCACGCGTGGTTGAGGCGCGTCCACACGGGTTCGGGGAGCCGAACCTGGGCTTCGAGCATCTTGCGGATCAGGTTGCGGCGGAAGAGCAGCTCCGAGCCGGCGAGGGTGATGCCGAACAGCCAGTACAGCGCGGTCGGCTTCCACTTGATGAACGTGGGATTGTGGAAGAAGAGCGTCGCGCCTCCGAATACGACGATGATCCCGAGGCTGACCCACAGCATCGTGTCGACCTTGCGGTGCCGCAGCCACACCCATGCGATCTGGCCCGCGGTGGCAACAATCGCGACCGCCGTGGCGATGAGGATGGGAGCCTGGGTGGCTTCGATGCCGCCGCCGAGAATCCGGGTGGCAAGTTCGTGGGCCGCGGAGGGGTCGTGTCCGGCGAACTTGTAGGCGACGAAGAAAAGGATGACGGGAAGCAGGTCGAAAAGAATCTTCATGCGTCGGGATTATAGCCATTCGGCGCAGCGATCGGTTCTGCGCTACTCGCCGGCAGGATCGTCCGACGCCAGCAGGCGCGCGCGTCCGCGCCTCGCATCCTGGATCGGCAGGTGGATGATTGCGCGCAGGCCGCCGCCGTTGCGGGAACGCAGCTCGAGCCGCCCCTTGTGCGAGGCGACGATGCGTTCGACGATTGCAAGGCCCAGGCCCGCTCCCTTCGTGTTGGAGCGCGCCTCTTCGAGGCGGGTGAAGGGGTGGCGCATGCGGTCCATGTCGGCTTCGGGAATGCCGGGGCCGCGGTCCGCGACTTCGATCAGCGCTTCGCCCTCGCGGGCCGACACGATGAGGCTGATCGGGCTGTCCTCGCCGGCGTAGCGCACGGCATTGTCCATGAGATTGCGGATCGCGCGGCGCAGCGGCAGGGTGCGGACCGGTACCTCGAGATTTTTCGGGGCGTCCATGCGCACCTTGATTCCGCGCAGGCGGTAGGGTTCCGCGATGTCGGCGAGGAGGGCTGGCAGGTCTTCCATCTGGAGGGGCTCCTGCGGCTCGCCGCGGCCGAAATCGAGGAACTGGCCGATGATGCGGTCCATCTCCTCCACGTCGGCGACCATCGCGCGAACGTCCGTGTCGGGGGCCCCGGACATCTCGATTCCGAGCCGCAGGCGCGCGAGCGGCGTGCGCAGGTCGTGCGACACGCCGGCGAGAATGAGCGCACGGTCGGCGTCGGTGCGTGCAAGATCGCCGGCCATCTGGTTGAAGGCCTTGGCAACGGTCGCGATTTCCAGTGGTCCTTTTTCCGGCAGATGCGGCGGGGTTCGTCCGCTGCCGACGACGCGCGCGGCCCGAGCGAGGTTGTGCAGCGGCACGCCGATCCGCGACACGATCATGTAGGCGCCGATCAGCGCTGCGAGAAGCGCGCCGCCTCCCCAGACGAGCCATTCCAGCGCGCCCGTCTGTTCGATGCGTTCGGACGGCAGCATGAGCCAGAAATCCTGCTCGTCGTCGGGATCGAGCCTGAAGCTCACCCAGAAACCGTCGAGGGTCTTCCAGCGCGAGGCGAAGCGGGTATGCGTTCCGAGCTGGCGGCGCACTTCGTCGGTCAGCAGCTTCATCGCGCGCGTGTCGGGCAACGGTTCCAGCTCGTCGCTGGCCTCGGCCGGATAGATGCGCATGCCCTCCAGCGCCGCCAGCTCGATCAGCAGCTCGGTGCGCCGTTCCGTTTCCGAGTTGATGAGGGCGGTGCGCGTGAGGTTCACGACGCTTGCGACCATCTGGGCGAGGTTGCGGGCGCGGGCCGGCTCCTCGAAGTGGCGGAAGATCTGTGACCACGTCGCGAGTGCGAGCGTGAGGAGCAGCGCAATGAGGAAGAAGGTCTGCCACAGAAGCGTCCGCGGCAGGAAGTGCGACAGGCTTGCTACGCGCCACGCCGAGGGGCGTGGCGCCGGCTCCTCGGCGAGTGCCGCGGACAACTCAGCCTTCACTGGCGGGCTTCGATTCATCCGGGACGAACACGTAACCGAAGCCCCACACGGTCTGGATGTAGCGTGGCTTCGCGGGATCCTCTTCGACCAGCTTGCGCAGTCGGCTCACCTGCACGTCGATGGCGCGATCGAAGACCCCGTACTCGCGACCCCGTGCCAGCTCCATCAGCTTGTCGCGCGACAGGGGTTGGCGCGGATGCTGGAGGAGGACCTTCAGAAGGGAAAACTCGCCGGTGGTGAGCGAGATCTCTTCGCCGTCGCGGGTGAGCGAACGCACGCCGAGATTCACCTGCACGTTGCCGAACTTGACGACCTCGTCCTCGATGGTCGGGGCGCCGGGCAGGGTGGGCGGCTGGCGGCGCATCACTGCATGGATGCGGGCAACCAGTTCGCGGGGGTTGAAGGGTTTGGCGAGGTAGTCGTCGGCACCCATCTCGAGACCGATGATGCGGTCGACGTCGTCGCCCTTGGCGGTGAGCATGATGATGGGGATGGCATTCTGGTCGGCACGCAGGCGGCGGCAGATGGCAAGGCCGTCTTCGCCCGGCAGCATCAGGTCGAGCACCATCACGTCGTAATGTTCGCGGTGGAGGGCGCGATCCATGGACGGGGCATCCACGACCGCCTTGACGGTGAACCCCTGCTCCTGCAGGTAACGCGACAACAATTCGCGCAGCCGCGCATCGTCGTCGACCAGCAATACTCGATATCGGATTTTTGTGTTCATGGGGCGAATCCTATCCGGTTACATTTTGGCCTGCCAGCACCGCATTCGTTCATTCGCGCGCAACGGGTAACGTTTCGTAAGGGCTTGGGATATACGCAACACGCCCTTACACGTTGCCATCTAAATCTTCGCCTGTCAGTGTCGAAATTGCCAATATGAAGGTATGTTCTCATCGTCCGAACCTTGGGTTGATTCCGCCCGCAGTGATCATGGCAAATCGCGATTCGTTCTTCTTCACGGCAGGTTGCCCGCACGACGGGGAGCGGCGGGACTGTCCGCCCCGGCGGCGGTCCGCGGGGACCGTCCTGGCGATGCTGTTTGTGTGTGCGTCGACACTCGCAGCGGGTAGCGGGTTCGCGCGCGAGAGCGCCTTGTCCGTGCCGGCGTCCAATGAAAGCGTGACGGCGCCTGCGTACGGGAATGCCAGGGACCAGCGGCGGGCCGAACTCCGCCGTGCGCTCATGAACAGTTCCGAGGTTTCGCGTCCGGCAGCGCAGGAGCGCCGGCGGCTTTCGCGCGAGCAGCGTGAAACGCTGCACCGCGAGTTGCGCGAGGCAATGCGCGACGCGGAACGACCCCGCAGCGTGACGGAACGCTGAGGGCGCGCCAGCCGCGGCCGGATTCTCGATTCGCTGCGCACGCGGGCCGCTGCCGGTAAAATGGGCGGCTTATGAAAATCCTCTCGATCGAGACCTCGTGCGAGCACGCGAGTGTCGCCCTGCTGATCGACGGCGAGACCGTCGAACGTCGCCTTGAAGGGCATTCGAACCATTCCGAGCGCCTGCTGCCCACCCTGAAGACCCTGCTTGCCGAGGCCGGCCTTGCGCTCGTTGCGCTGGACGCGATCGCGTTCGGTGCGGGCCCCGGGGCATTCACCGGCCTGCGCCTCGCATGCGGCGTGACCCAGGGGCTGGCGATGGGCGCCGACCTGGGCGTGGCGCCGGTGTGCAGCCTGGAAGCCCTGGCGCTGCAGGGAGCGGGGGATTCGATCTATGTCGCCACCGACGCGCGCATGGGGGAAGTGTATTCCGCTGCGTATCGCATGCGGGACGGCTTTCCGTTGGAAGTGGTGCCGCCGGGATGCTGTGCGCCGGAACTGATGACGCTGCCCGCGGAAGGCAAGTGGTTCGGAATCGGTTCGGCGTTTGCCGCCTATGGGGATCGTATCCCGCCTGCCGTGCTCGAGGGGCTCGAGGCCGCGGAACGCGATGCGGTGCCGCGCGCGGCGGACGTCGCACTGCTGGGCGCGCGTCTGGCGCGCGACGGCGGGCTGGTGGCGGCCGAACTGGCCGCCCCGCTGTATGTGCGCGACAAGGTGGCCCTCACGACAGCGGAACGCCTGGCGCGCGGAGGGCGGGCGTGACGGGATTCAGTTTTGCGCCCATGTCGGAGGCCGATCTGCCCTGGGTCGTCGAGAACGAACGCGAACTGCATGCCTTCCCGTGGAGCGCGGGAAACTTCACCGATTCGCTGCGCGCCGGCTACAGCTGCTGGGTCATGCGGAACGGCACGGGACCCGTTGCCTATGCCGTGATGCTGACGGTGATCGACGAGGCCCACCTGCTCAACATCAGCGTCGCGCGTGCGGCGCAGCGCCGCGGCATCGGCAGCGTGCTGCTGGATTACCTCTTCGCCGAGGCCCGGCGAGTGGGGGCGAAGCAGTTCTTCCTCGAGGTACGGCCGACGAATGCGCCGGCGCTGGCCTTGTATGAAGGGCACGGTTTTGCGGCCGTGGGGCGGCGGAAGAACTACTATCCTGCGCCGGAAGGGCAGCGCGAGGATGCGATCGTGATGAGGCGCGAGTTGTGAGCCGGGTACGGCGGGATGCCGTGCTGCGCGAGATGGGGCTCGCCCCCATCTGGCGCCTGCGTACGGCCGGTGCCGTCGACGACCTCGCCGGCATGACACCGGGCGAGGAAGCGGTGGATGTGGCCGCGGCAACCGTTGCGCCGCCGCCCTTGCCGGCACCTGCCGCCCCCGAAGCGCGTGCTGCGCGCGCCGCCGTGCCCGCCGCCGATCGACTTCCCGTTGCCAGGGCGCCGGCGAATCCGCCCGCGGTATCTGCCCCCCTAGCGGGGGGCGATGCGGGGCGGGCCGGGCGCATCGCCCGGATGGATTGGGACGAGCTGGAAGCCGATATCCGCGCGTGCGGGGCGTGCCGCTTGTGCGAGAAGCGCAGGCAGGCCGTTCCGGGCGTCGGGGATCGGCGCGCGGACTGGATGTTCGTGGGGGAGGGGCCGGGTTCCGAGGAGGATCAGCGCGGGGAGCCCTTCGTCGGCGCCGCCGGCAAGCTGCTCGACGCGATGCTGGGTGCGATCGGCCTGAAGCGGGGCGAGAACGTGTATATCGCGAACGCGGTGAAGTGCCGGCCGCCGCACAACCGCACGCCGCAGGCGGACGAGATCGCGACCTGCCATCCGTATCTCGCACGCCAGATCGAGCTGGTGCAGCCGCGTGTGCTGATCGCGCTCGGCCGCCCGGCCGCGCTTGCACTGCTGGATGCCGAAATCAGCATCGGGGCGTCGCGCGGACGCGTCTTCCATCGCGGCGAAACGCCGGTGGTCGTGACTTATCATCCCGCCTATCTGCTCAGGAATCAGGCCGACAAGGCCAAGGCGTGGGAGGACCTGTGCTTCGCGCGCCGCGTGATGCGCGAGGCCGGAGAAAAGGCTTGAGCCGGGCTTGAGCGGGTCCCGGGTGCGCCGGCGCGGTGAGGCCGCCGGCGTTCAGTGCGCGTGCTCGTCGAGCAGTGCGACGGAGTCCACTTCGCGCTGATTCATGTTGTGCCGGCGCAGCACGAGATACATCGTGCCGGCGACGAACAGGCCGAACATGATGATGACGACATTGATCGACAGGTTGGACGTGATCAGCAGCGCATAGACGCCGGTCATGATCAGGATCGACAGGTTCTCGTTGAAGTTCTGCACGGCGATCGAGTGGCCCGCCCCCATGAGGATGTGGCCGCGATGCTGCAGCAGGGCGTTCATCGGGACGACAAAGAAGCCTGCCAGTCCGCCGACCACCACCATCAGCACCATCGCGAGCGGCGGCTGGGTGACGGCGACCATCACCAGGACGACGAGCCCCATCGCGATGCCCAGCGGAATGACCTGAACGGAGCGGCGCAGGCTGACCATGCGCGCGGCAAGGACTGCGCCGAGCGCGACACCGAGCGCGACCACTCCCTGCATCATCGATGCCTTCGAAAGGTCGAAGCCCAGGTTGTGTTCCGCCCACTTGATCACGATGAACTGGAGCGTGGCGCCGGCGCCCCAGAAGAGCGTCGTGACGGCGAGGGAGATCTGGCCGAGCTTGTCCCGCCACAGCAGCTTCATGCAGTGCGTGAAGTCGTGGATCAGGTAGACGGGGTTGTTCTTGAGCGGCTTGTGGTCGACGCCGGTGTCGGGGATGCGCAGATTGAACGCCGCGGCGGCGAGATAGAGGAGTCCGACGATGGCGATGGTGGCGTGCAGGGGGCTGGATTGCACCATGGGCAGGCCGAGGTCGACGATCCAGTTGCCGATGTCGGGGCGGATCAGGACGCCGCCGATGACCGTCCCGAGGATGATGGCACCGACCGTGAGGCCTTCGATCCAGCCGTTGGCGACCACCAGTTGGCGGTGGGGCAGGTACTCGGTGAGGATGCCGTACTTGGCGGGAGAATAGGCGGCGGCACCGAGACCGATGACGGCGTAGGCGAAAAGCGGGTGCGCGCCGAGCAGCAGCATGAGGCAGCCGCCGATCTTGATGGTGTTGCTGATGAACATCACGCGCCACTTGGGCATCGAGTCGGCGAACGCGCCGACGAAGGCGGCCAGCGCGACGTAGGACACGGTGAAGAACAGTTTCAGGAGCGGCTCGTACGTCGGCGGGGCGGACATCTCGCGCAGCAGCGCGATGGCAATGATCAACAGCGCATTGTCGGCCAGCGCAGAGAAGAACTGCGCCGCCATGATGATGTAGAAGCCGAGCGGCATCGGTGGGAGACGGCCGTCTGAAAGGGTGAAGCGCGGTTTATATCACGACAACTGTGCGTTTGTTGTGATTTGGCTCATTGCGGGTGCCTGCGCGGGGTTGTCAGTAAGTTGTCAGACATTTCGCGTATCGGTCCGGCTGTGATTTAATTATCGTTATAAACCAGACTTATGGAGCAGCCGTGGCTGATCGCAGACTTCAGGTATTCAGCGCCGTGGCCAAGTACGGTTCGTTCACACGGGCCGCGGAACATCTGTTCATGACTCAACCCGCCGTCACCTTCCAGATCAAGCAGCTGGAAGAGCACTTCAACACGCGCCTGCTCGAACGCGGGCACGGGCGGGTCGGCCTGACGCCGGCGGGCGAGGTGGTGCTGGCCTACGCCGAGCGGATCCTCGACCTTTCGGACGAGCTGGAATCGCGTGTGTCCGAGCTGACCGACGAACTCGGCGGCGCGCTCAACATCGGCGCGAGCACGACCATCGCGGCGTACTGGCTGCCCCAGCTGCTCGAAGGATTCAAGCGCAAGTATCCGCGCGTGGTGCCGCGCGTCGTGGTGGGCAATTCGCAGCTGACCGAGGATCGCGTCGCGTCGCGCGAACTGGACCTCGGCCTGATCGAGATCGTGTCCGAGCAGCCGGCGATCGAACGCATGACGGCGACGCGCGACGAGCTCTACGTGATCTGCGCCCCCGGGCACGCACTGGCGAAGCACCAGAGCGTCAGCGCGAAGGTGCTGAAGGATCACCCGCTGATCACGCGCGACCCCGGCAATGCGATCCGCGTGCTGGCGGAGGAGTTCTTCGCGGCGGATGGCATCGGGATCGACGAGCTGACGGTGTGTGCCGAGCTGGGCAGCCTGGCGACCGTGAAGCATCTCGCGGCGCAGGGGATGGGGTTTGCGATCGCGTCGCGGGCGGCGATCCAGCGCGACCTGCGTGACGGCCGCCTCGTCGGCATTCCGCTCGAACCGCGTCAATTCACGCCGCTCGAGGTGATCGTGCCGCGCGACAAGTTCCGTTCGCGCCTCATCACGACTTTCGCGGAATACGCGGTTTCCGAACTCAAGCAGATGGCCACGGCCGACGCGGCCGCGTGATGGCGAAGGCGAAGACGAGCTTCGTCTGCAGTGAATGCGGCGGGCAGGCGCCGCGCTGGCAGGGGCAGTGCCCGCAGTGCAAGGGCTGGAACACGCTGGTCGAGACGGTGATCGAGGCGCCGGGGCCGGGTAGCAGCCGGTTCGCGGCGCTGGCCGGCACGACCGGCAAGCTGCAGTCGCTGGCGGAACTGGAGCCGCGCGAGGAACCGAGGACGCCGACCGGGATCGAGGAGTTCGACCGGGTGCTCGGCGGCGGGCTGGTGGCGGGCGGCGTCGTGCTGATCGGTGGCGATCCGGGCATCGGCAAGTCGACGCTGCTGTTGCAGGCGCTGTCGGCGCTTGCGGCGCGGCAGGCGGCGGTCTACGTGAGCGGCGAGGAGTCGGGCGAGCAGGTGGCCCTGCGGGCGCAGCGCCTGCAGCTGGACCCCGCGGGGGTGAAATTGCTGCCGGAGATCAACCTCGAGCGCATCCTCGCGACGCTGAAGGAAGCAAAGCCGCGCATCGCGGTGATCGACTCGATCCAGACGGTGTATTCGGAAGCGCTGCAGTCCGCGCCCGGTTCGGTGGCGCAGGTGCGCGAGTGCGCGGCGCAGCTCACGCGCTTCGCCAAGCAGAGCGGCACGAGCCTGATCATGGTCGGCCACGTGACGAAGGACGGCACGCTGGCGGGACCGCGCGTGCTGGAGCACATCGTCGACACCGTGCTGTATTTCGAGGGCGATACGCATTCGAGCTTCCGCCTGGTGCGGGCGTTCAAGAACCGTTTCGGGGCGGTGAACGAGCTGGGCGTGTTCGCGATGACGGAGCGCGGACTGCGCGGCGTGAGCAATCCGTCGGCGATCTTCCTGTCGCAGCATAGCCAGCAAGTGGCCGGCAGCTGCGTGCTCGTGACCCAGGAGGGCACGCGGCCGCTGCTGGTGGAGATCCAGGCGCTGGTCGACAGCGCGCACAGCCCGAATCCGCGCCGCCTGTCGGTTGGTCTGGAGCAGAACCGGCTGGCGATGCTGCTCGCGGTGCTGCACCGCCACGCGGGCGTGGTGTGCTTCGACCAGGACGTGTTCGTGAATGCGGTGGGGGGCGTGAAGATCGCCGAGCCGGCGGCGGACCTCGCGGTGCTGCTGGCGATCGTGTCCTCGCTGCGCTGCCGGCCGCTGCCGCGCGAGCTGGTGGTGTTCGGGGAAGTGGGGCTCGCGGGCGAGATCCGTCCGGCGCCGCGCGGCCAGGAGCGCCTGAAGGAAGCGGCGAAGCTCGGCTTCACGGTCGCGATCATTCCGAAGGCCAACGCGCCCAAGCAGGCGATCGCCGGCATGCGGGTGATCGCGGTGGATCGGATTGAGGAAGCGATCGAGCAGGCGCGCGAGCTGGAAGCCTGAGGCCGCAAGCCGCGGGACGATGAGGTAGTGAATGCGTTTTCAGGTGTACATCGTTTTTTGCTTATAATAAGATAGTAAGCAATTACTTACATGCGAGGCATCGCGATGGAAACCGCGCGCGTCCGGCGCTCGTCAGAATTCAGGCAGGCCGAGATCGTTCAGGCCGTCGTCGCGCTGGCGGCCGAATGCAGTCCCGCGGACATCACGACGGCGCGCATCGCCGGCGCGATGGCGTTGACCCAGGGCGCGATCTTTCGCCATTTCCCGACCAAGGAGGCGATCTGGCTGGCGGTGGCCGAATGGATCGAGGAGACGCTGCTCGGCGCGATCGAGGAGGCGTCGCTCTCGAGCGGCGCGCCGCTGGAGCAGCTGCAGGCGATGTTCCGCGCGCACGTCGGGTTCGCCGTCGCTTACCCCGGGGCGCCCCGCCTGATTTTCCATGAGCTGCAGCAACCGGGCGACAGCGCGGTGAAGCGACGCATCCGGGGATTGCTCGGGAGTTACCGCGGGACTTTGCTGCAGATCCTGAAAGGCGCCCGGGAGCGTGGGGTGGTCGCGCACGAAGTCGATGTCGAGCACGCCGCGACGCTCTTCATCGGCGCGATCCAGGGGCTGGTGATGCAGTCGATGCTCGCGGGCGGAATGCGTGGCGTGGAGGAGTCCGCGCAAGGCGTGTTCGGGGTCTTCCTGTCGGGTATCGCGGGGGGGCAGCGATGAATCGGCGAGTGGTTCGTGCGGTCGGCCTGGCGGTGCTCGGGCTGGTCCTGCTGACGGGCTTCGTCCTGCTGATGGTGCGAAGCGGCCCGCTGGCGCCGGTGCGCGTGACGACGGCGGTGCTGGAGCGCGGGGCGTTCGAGAATGCCGTCTTCGGCATCGGCACGGTCGAGGCGGAGCGGGCTTACGCGATCGGCCCGACGAGTCCGGGGCGCATCCTGGCGGTGCATGTCGATGTCGGCAGCGAAGTGCGTGCGGGGCAGTTGCTGGCCGAGATGGATCCGGTGGAACTCGATGCGCGGCTGGCGGCGTCACGGGCGGCTTCGGCGCGCGCCGTGCATGCGCTGGCATCGGCCGGTGCGCAGGTACGTGATGCGGAGGTCCGCCAGGAGCTCGCGGCGCGCAACGCGCGGCGCTATGCGTCGCTGGGCGAGCGGGCCTTCTTCAGCGACGCGGCGGTCGAGGCGAAGCGGCAGGAGGCGGATTCCGCGGGCGCGCAGCTGCAGGCAGCCCGCGCGCAGCTCGATGCGGCGCGGATGGATCTGCAGCGGCTGGACGCGGAGCGCGTGGCAGTGGAGCGGCAGCGGGCGAACGTGCGGCTGGCGGCGCCGGTCGCGGGCGTGGTGACCGCGCGCGACGCGGAGCCGGGAACGACGCTGGTCGCGGGCCAGAGCGTGCTGCGCATGGTCGATCTTGCCAGCGTGCGGGTCCGCACGCGGATCGACCAGGGACGTTCGGGGGGCGTGCGGGCGGGGCAGGCGGCCTCGATCGTGCTGCGCTCGCGGCCGGGGTTCGCCGTGGCGGGCAAGGTCTCGCGTGTCGAGCTCAATGGCGATGCGGTGACCGAGGAGCGCATCGTGCAGGTCGTGTTCGACGAGCTGCCGAAGGATTTCGCGTTCGGGGAGCTGGCCGAGGTGACGATCGCGACGAGCCGGGGGGCGGACGTGCTCGCCGTGCCGGGCGCCGCGGTGCATGAGCAGGACGGCCGGCGCGGCGTATGGACGGTCGCGGACGGGGCCACGGCCTTCGTGCCGGTGCGCACGGGCGAGGCCTCGCTCGACGGGCGGACCGTGGTGCTGGAAGGACTGCAGGCGGGCGATCGCATCATCGTGCACAGCGAGCGCGAGTTGCGCGCTGGCGAGCGGGTGGCCGTGGTCGAGTCGCTGGAAGGGATGCGCCGATGATCAGCCTCGCCGGCCGCGACATCCTCCACCACTGGACGAAATACGTCTTCACCGGCGTGGGCCTGGGACTGCTGATCGGCGTGACGCTGTCGATGGCGGGAATCTACCGCGGCATGGTCGATGACGCGCAGGTGCTCCTGCGCAGCAGCGCCGCGGACATCTGGGTGGTGCAGCAGGAGACGCTCGGGCCCTATGCGGAGCCGTCGAGCGTGCGCGACGACGCGTACCGGGCGCTGCTCGGCATGCCGGGTGTCGCGGATGCGGCCAACGTGACGTATCTGACGATGCAGATCCGTCAGGGCGAGCGCGACGTGCGCGTGATGGCGGTGGGTTTCGAGCCGGGGCGTTCGGGCGAGCCGCCTTTCCTCGTGGCCGGTCGCGGCGTGGAGCGCAGCCATTACGAAGTGGTCGCCGACGTGCGGACCGGCTTCCGCCTCGGCGAGCGCATCCGTATCCGGCGGCAGGAGTACGAGGTCGTGGGCCTGACGCGGCGGATGGTGTCGTCGAGCGGCGATCCGATGGTGTTCCTGCCGCTGAAGGACGCGCAGGAGGCGCAGTTCCTGAAGGACAACGATGCGATCGTCAATGAGCGCGCACGCACGGTGGCCAATCCGGGGCTGAACCGGCCGGGCGTGCCGGGGCTGCTCGACGCGCTCCTCGCGTCGCAGACGTCGAGCCGCAGCGTGAATGCGGTGCTGGTCAAGGTCGCGAGCGGGCACGACGCAGAGCGTGTGGCCGGGAACATCCGCCGCTGGAAGCATCTGGAGGCCTACACCTGGCGGCAGATGGAGGACATCCTCGTGTCGAAGCTGATCGAGACGTCGGCGCGGCAGATCGCGACCTTCCTCGTGATTCTCGCGATCGTGAGCGCCGCGATCGTGTCCTTCATCATCTACACGATGACGCTGGGCAAGGTGCGCGAACTCGCGGTGCTGAAGTTGATCGGCACGCGCAATCGCACGATCGCGGCGATGATCCTGCAGCAATCGCTGGGGCTCGGGCTGATCGGGTTCGTGATCGGCAAGACCGTCGCGACGCTGTGGGCGCCGTATTTCCCGAAGTACGTCCTGCTGCTGCCGGGCGACGCGGTGCGTGGACTGGCGGCGACGATGGTGGTGTGCGCGATCGCGAGCCTGGTGGCGATCCGGGTCGCGCTGAAGGTCGATCCCGCGACCGCGATCGGGGGCTGAGATGGATGCGCCGGCGATCGAGGTCAGGGGGCTGGGCAAGCGTTACGGCGAGGGCGATGCCGCGGTCGATGCGTTGAAGGGCGTCGACATGACGATCGCGCCGGGCGAGGTGGTGGGGTTGATCGGGCCGAGCGGCTCGGGCAAGAGCACGCTGTTGAAGTGTCTCGGCGCGGTGATCGAGCCGACGAAGGGGTTCATGGCGCTCGGCGGCGTGCCGGTGTTCGATGGCGGCTGGAAGATACGCGATCTGCGCGGCCTGCGGCGCGACAGCATCGGTTTCGTGTTCCAGGCGCCTTACCTGATTCCGTTTCTCGACGTCACCGACAACATCGCGCTGCTGCCGATGCTCGCCGGGAAACCCAACCGCGAGGCGCGGCGGATGGCGGTCGAGCTGCTCGAGGCGCTCGACGTCGGCCACCGCGCGAAGGCGTCGCCCGCGGAGCTCTCCGGCGGCGAGCAGCAGCGGGTCGCGATCGCGCGGGCGCTCGTCAACCGCCCGCCGATCGTGCTCGCCGACGAGCCGACGGCGCCGCTCGACAGCGAACGTGCGCTGAACGTCGTGCGCATCCTGAACCGGATGGCCGAGCAGTACCGCACGGCGATCATCGTCGTCACGCACGACGAGAAGATCATTCCGACGTTCCGACGGATCTATCGCATCCGCGACGGGCGGACCTACGAGGAGGCGGGCGAGGGCCGCGCTGCGTGAGTCTTCCGTCCGGCAGGCCGCGGCGCGGCAGAATCAATCGTGCCGCCCGCCGCGCCAGATGGACAGGAGCACGGCGATGCCGCCGGCCACCGCGCCGAAGAAGCCCAGCAGGCCGAGCGTATTCAGGCCGGCGAAGCCCGGATCGCCCACGACGGTCATGACGATCGCCGAGCCGATGATCAGTGCGGCGGTGACGATGCCGATGGTCATGCGCGTGGCGGCGCGGTCGAGCTGATCGCCGAGACGCTTGAGCGAGACGATGTCGACCTGCACCTGCAGTTTCCCGCGCCGCGCCGAGCGGAAGAGCTGGCTGAGGTCGCGTGGCAGGCCGGTGACGAGGTCGACCGCGTCGCCGAGCGTGCGCCAGCTGCGGCGGGCGATCGCACCGGGCGCATGGTGTGCGAGCAGCACGCGCCGCAGGAAGGGCGCGGCCTCGGCGCCCATGTCGAAATCGGGATCGAGCTGCCGGCCCATGCCTTCCAGGGTGATGAAGGCCTTGATGAGCAGGGACAGGTCGGGCGGCAGCGACAGGCCGTGTTCGCGCAGGATCATGACGAGATCGGACAGCATCGCGCCGATATCGAGCTGTTTCAGCGGCACGCCCTTGTACTGGTCGACGAAGGTGTCGATCTCGTGGCGCAGGCGCTCCGGCTCGGTTTCGGGGGCTTCCGCGTCGCGCCACTCGAGCAGCACGTCGGCAACGGCGGCGGCGTCGTTCGAGACGAGGCCGTTGAGCAGGACCGCGAGCTCGTAGCGGCGCGCCTCGGAGAGCCGGCCGACCATGCCGAAATCGATGAAGGCGATGCGGTTTCCATGCAGGTAGAAAACATTGCCGGGGTGCGGGTCGGCATGGAAAAAGCCGTCCTCCAGCATCATCTTCAGGACCGCCGATGCGCCACGGCGCGCGAGGAGCTTGCGTTCCAGCCCCGCGGCATCGACGGCGGCGAGGTCGCGTCCGGGGATGCCGTCGATGTAGTCCTGGACGTTCAGGCGTTCGCCGCACCACTGCCAGTGCACGCGCGGAATGACGATGTCCGGCCGCTCGACGAAGCTCGTCGCGACGCGTTCCGCATAGCGGCATTCGGCGGCGAAGTCCAGTTCGCGGCGCAAGGACAGGGTGAATTCGTGCACGATCTGGCAGGGCCGATAGCGGCGCAGGTCCGGCGCCTCGGCTTCGATGATCTCCGCGACGCGCGCGAGCAGCTGCAGGTCGGCTTCCACGGTCGGGCGAATGCCCGGCCGGCGCACCTTCAGGATGACTGCGCGGCCGTCGTGCAGGCGCGCGCGGTAAACCTGGGCGAGCGAGGCGGCGGCGACGGGCTGCGTGTCGATTTCGGCGAACGCGCTTTCCGGCGCTTCGCCGAGATCCTCGGTGAGCTGTTCGCGCACCTGTTCGAACGGGACCGCCGGGGCGGCATCCTGCAGGCGGCCGAACTCGACGATCCATTCGGGCGGGAACAGGTCGACCCGCGTGGCGAGGATCTGGCCGAGCTTGATGAAGGTCGGGCCGAGTTCCTCGAACGCCCGGCGCACCCGGGCGGGCGGCTCCAGCCGCGCGAGCTCTTCCGGTTCGTGCCAGTGCAGGGCCCGTCCGGCGCGCTCGAGCGCGTCGGCCATGCCTATGCGGCGTACGAGGTCGCCGAAGCCGTAACGGACGAGGACTGCGGCGATGTCGTGGGCGCGCGTCAGCTCACGCGCGGCACCGAGCGCTTTCCACAGCATCAGGCCTGCGGATCGCGCGGTTCGCCCTTGGCCTCGTCGGCGCCCGCCGGATGCAAGCGGTCGGCGACTCCCCTGAGCATGCCGGAGGCGAGTGCGGCAAGCAGCCCCGCTTCGTTGCGTAGGGTCTGCGCACCGCTCTGCACCTGCTCGCGCGTGAGATCCGCGACGGCACGGGCGAGGTCGGCCCCGGCATTCGCCACGCGTCCGCCGATCGCGGTGCCGCTGTTGCGGGCATGCTCGGTGAGCTCATGCAAGGTCGTGCGCACGAGGCCCGTGGCGCCGCGCCCGGCATCGGCCAGCGTGCGCAGGAAGTTGGACTCCATCGCTCCGAGCTGATCGAGTGTGCCGCGGATCTCCTGGCGCGAGTATTCGCTGCCGCGGCCGACCGCCTCCTTGACGGCGAGCAGCGTCGCCTGGGCCGCCGTGGCGAGCGCTTCGTCCAGCCCGCGCACGGCTTCGCGGATCGCTTCCATGCGCTCGCGGTCCGGCCGCTCGATGCCTTGCTGCGCACCTTTCAGGACGGCGTTGGTGACCTGTTTCAGCGCGTCGGCGTCCAGCTTGCCGTGCGATAGCGCGCCCAGCGTGATCGTCCGCACGCGCTCGGCGACCGAAGCGGGGTCGCCGTCGATCGCCGCTTCCACGTCGCGTTCAACCTTTTCGAACTCTTCGCTCATGACAGTCCCCTTGTTGGCGCAGCCGATACGGTTTTCCGCACGTTTCAAGTATGGCCTTTGGAAAGGTGGATGGCGATGGAATTCTCGACGCAGGTTGATTCGATGCCGACGTTGCGTGCGGCGCGGACACCGCACGCCCGGCGTGGCTTACCATGGCACCCTGGTTGCCGCCCCTTGTCCCCGATCACCCTGCCATGTCCGAATCTCTCCCGTCCGTGTTTTCCGCCCTCGAGCCTGCCGCCGTGTGGGCGCATTTTTCCACGCTGTGCGGCACGCCGCGCCAGTCCAAGGGAGAGGGCGCGCTGCGCGACCTGCTGGGCGAGCGGGCCCGTGCGCGGGGGCTGGCGGTGTCGGTCGATGCCGCGGGGAACCTGCTGATCCGCAAACCCGCGAGCCGTGGCTGCGAGGGCGCGCCGGGCGTCGTGCTGCAGGCGCATCTGGACATGGTGTGCCAGAAGACGGCGGATTCGCCGCACGACTTCTCGCGCGATCCGATCCGGGTGCTGCGGGACGGCGACTGGCTCACCGCCGCCGAGACGACGCTCGGTGCCGACAACGGGATCGGCGTGGCGCTGATCCTCGCGGTGCTGGAAGACGATGCGCTCGTGCACGGGCCGCTCGAGGCCTTGCTGACCGTGGACGAGGAGGCCGGCATGGGCGGCGCGCAGGGGCTTGCGGCGGGCATGCTGCAGGGGCGGGTGATGCTGAATCTAGACACGGAGGAGTGGGGCGAGTTCTTCATCGGCTGCGCCGGCGGGCTGGACGTGAATGTGCAGCGCGCGGGGCGGGCGGAGGCGTGCCCGACCGGGATGGAGCAGTGGCGGGTGGCGGTGCATGGCCTGCGTGGCGGGCATTCGGGCGTCGATATCCATGAGGAACGGGGCAATGCGATCAAGCTGCTCGTGCGCGTGCTGCGTGACCTGGAGCGACGATTCGGCATGCGCCTCGCGGCGCTCGAAGGGGGCTCCGCACGCAATGCCTTGCCGCGCGACGCGTGGGCGAGGGTGGTGCTGCCGGGCGGATACCGGGGCGAACTGGAAGCCGTGCTGGCGGCGTGGCAGGCGCGGCTGCGCGAGGAGTTGCGCGGTGTGGACGAGGGCGTGAGCCTGCGCGCGGTCCCCGTGGCGGAGGCGGGGCCGGTGATGGCCGCGCCGGAACAGGCGGCGTGGCTCGGATCGCTGCACGCGGCGCCGCACGGGGTAAGGCGCCGCAGCCTGAGCGTGCCGGGCGTGGTCGAGACCTCGAACAACCTCGGGATCGTTGCGCTGCGACCCGATGGCGGCTCGTGCAGTTTCATGGTGCGCTCGCTGCTGGACGGCGCCGCGGTTGCGCTCGGCGAGGAAATCGTGAGCCTGTTCGGGCTCTCGGGGACGTCCGCGGTGGCGTCAGGCCACTACCCCGGCTGGGCGCCGCGGGCCGATTCGCCGCTGCTCGCACTGTGCCGGGACGTGTATCGGCGCGAGTTCGGGGCCGAGTCGCAGGTCCAGGTGATCCACGCCGGGCTCGAATGCGGCCTGATCGCGGCGAAGTACCCCGACATGCAGATCGTGTCTTTCGGTCCGACGATACGCGGCGCGCATGCGCCGGGCGAGCGTGTCGAGATCGCCTCGGTGGGGCGCGTGTGGCATCTGCTGGGCGCGATCCTCGCCGCGACTGCCGGGAAGAGCGCGGCATGAATTCCGAGCACCTCGAAGCTCTCGTGACGACCGCGATGCCCTTCGGCAAGTACAAGGGGCGCCTGATCGCCGACCTGCCCGGGAATTATCTGAACTGGTTCGCGCGCGAAGGTTTTCCGCCGGGCAGGCTGGGGCAGTTGCTCGCGCTGATGCACGAACTCGACCACAACGGCTTGTCCGACCTGCTGAAGCCGCTGAGAAAGTGACCGCCGCGCGGTCGAATTCGAAAGCAAGGAGCGGAGTGCGCCCGGCGCGACGCACGCCTAGAGTGTGATGCATCGGAATCGGACAAGGCGATGAAGATGTCGAGGCAGATCGAGATGCGCGCGGCGACAACGACGGCCGATCCGCGCTGGGCGGCGGTGCAGGCGCGTGATGCGCGGGCGGACGGCCAGTTCTGCTACGCGGTGAGGACGACCGGCGTGTATTGCCGGCCTTCCTGTGCGGCACGCCTGCCGCGGCCCGAGAACGTCGAATTCTTCGCCACTGCCGCGGAAGCGGCCGGGGCCGGGTACCGGCCGTGCCGGCGGTGCTCGCCTTCGGGGCAGGCGCCGTCGCAACAGCAGGCGGAGATGGTGGCGGGCCTGTGCCGACAGATCGCGCTGGCGGAGCGTCCGCCGACGCTGGAGGAGCTCGCGCGCGCGGCGAACCTGAGCCCCTTCCATGTGCATCGGGTGTTCAAGGCCGTGACCGGCACCACGCCGCGTGCCTACGCCAGGGCGTGCCGTGCGGCGCGGATGAAGGCGACACTGAATGAAGAGGAAACCGTGACCGGGGCGATCTACGCGGCGGGCTATGGATCGAGCGGGCGCTTCTACGAGGAGGCCGGCCGGACCCTGGGGATGAGCGCCGGCAGCTACCGCGCCGGCGGCGCGCGGCAGCAGATCCGCTTCGCCGTCGGCGAGTGTTCGCTCGGCGCGATCCTCGTCGCCAGCACCGAGCGCGGCGTGTGCGCGATCCTCATCGACGACGATCCGGACGTGCTGGTGCGTGATCTCCAGGATCGTTTCCCGCGCGCCGACCTGATCGGCGGCGATGCCGATTACGAGCGGGTCGTGGCGACGGTGGTCGGCTTCGTCGAGGCGCCCGGACTCGGGCTGGACCTGCCGCTCGACGTGCGCGGCACCGCGTTCCAGATGCGCGTGTGGCAGGCTCTGCAGGCGATTCCGGCCGGCGAGACGGTGACGTACACGGATATCGCCAATCGCATCGGCGCGCCGAAGGCGGTGCGCGCGGTGGCCGGCGCTTGCGCGGCGAACCGCCTCGCCGTGGCGATTCCCTGCCATCGGGTGGTGCGCAGCGACGGCGGCCTGTCGGGGTACCGCTGGGGCGTGGAGCGCAAGCGGCGCCTGCTGGCGCGCGAAGCGGCGCGATGACGCAGCGGACCACGGTCTCGATTCCTCTGCCGGCCGGTTTCCGCCCCGCCGACATCCTCGCCTTCCATCGTCGTGATGCGGAAGAGGTCGCCGAGCGCGTGACCGACGATTCGCTGCGCAAGGGCATGCTGTGGGACGGAACGCCCGCGTGCCTGAGCGTGCGTTTCGATACGGAGGTGGCGACTGCGGAAATCGCGCTCGACGCGGAAGCGGGGCGCGATCTCGACGCCCGATTCGAACCGATGGTGCGGCGCATGCTGGGGCTCGAGCAGGCGGTCGAGGCCTTCGAGGAGCGTTTCCGCGGCGATCCGGCCATCGGCCGGATGATCGCGGTCCGCGCGGGCCTGCGTGTGCCGCTGACCGCGACGCCGTTCGAGGCGCTCACCTGGGCGGTGACCGGGCAGCAGATCAGCCTCAAGGCCGCCGTGTCGCTGCGGCGGCGGCTGATAATTGCCGCCGGCGTGCGTCATGCATCGGGGCTGTTGTGCTACCCGGATGCGGCGCGGCTCGCCTTGCTGGCGGAGGAGGACCTGCGCGCAGCCGGTTTTTCGTCGGCGAAGGCGCGTACGCTGCGGGCGCTCGCCCGGCTGGTGGCCGACGGGGATTTGCCGCTCGATGCGTGGGCGGCGGCGGCCCCGGTCGAGCAGATTCGCACGAGCCTGCTCGCCGTGCGCGGGGTGGGGCCGTGGACCGTCGACTACGTGCTGCTGCGGGGCTTTGGCTGGCTCGACGGCTCGCTGCACGGCGACGTCGCCGTGCGCAGGGGGCTGCAGGCGCTGCTCGGGACGGAGGGCAGGGTGGGCGAAGCCGAGGCGAAGGCGTGGCTCGCCCGCTACGCGCCGTGGCGTGCGCTGGTGGCCGCCCACCTCTGGGCAGCCGGCGCGACCGCAGCGTATTGAGCGCCGCGCATTACTTGCGGTGCGACTCCTGCCATTTGTCGAGCGAAACCAGCACCCTGTCCAGCAGGGTGTGCAGCTGGTTCCAGTCCTCGCTGCTCAGGTCCGCGAACATCTCGCGTTCCAGCCCGCGGCCGATCTCTTCGCCTTCGCGCCACACCCGCATGCCGACCTCGGTGAGGGCGAGGAACTGCTGACGGTTGTCGTTGGCGTTCGGGCTGCGCGTGATCAAGCCGCGATCCTCGAGAAACGCGATGTTCTTCGATAGCAGCGTCTTGTCGAGGACCAGCATGTTACCGAGATCCTTCGCCGTGATGCCGGGGTGGTCATGCACGAGGCGCAGCACGCGCAGCTCGCGCACGCCCAGTCCGAAGGCCTTCTTGTAATACGCGTTGCCCGCCTTGATCGAAATGGTCTTGATCAGGTCGAGCTTGTAGGTGAGGTAGGGCGCGTTGGTGTCGTTCATCAGAATGCGTTGCCGGCGACCATGTCGTCCGGAAAACTCCGTCGGCGCGTGAAAGGGGGCGCCCCGATTATGACGGAGTTGCCCCCCGCGCAACAGCGAAAGCTGATAATTGGCGCGCTCAGCGCAGGAAGGATTCCGCGAGTGCGACCCAGTATGCCGCGCCGACCGGCAGGTTGCGGTCGTCGAAGTCGTACTGCGGATGGTGCACCATCGGTGTGTCGCCGTTGCCGATGAAGCAGTAGGTGCCCGGCCTGCGCTGCGCGAAGAAGGCGAAATCCTCGCTGCCCATGAAGCGGGGGCCGTCGGTGACCACGTTGTCGGCACCGAGCAGGTCCTTCGCGACCTTGGCCGCGAACGCGGTCTGTTCGGCATCGTTCACCAGCACGGCGCCGGGCGTGCCTTCGCGGATTTCCCACGTCACGCCGTAGCATTCGGCCTGCGCGGCGGTGATCGAGCGCACCTTGCCGAGCACGAGGTCGCGCGTCTCGGGCCGGCTCGTGCGGATGCTCAGGCGCAACAGGGCCGACTGCGGGATGACGTTGCCGGCGTCGCCGGCGAGGAACGCGCCGACCGACACCACGGCGGAATCGAGCGGCGCGACGTTGCGCGACGTGATCGTCTGCAAGGCCATCACCAGCGAGGCGCCGGCAACGACCGGATCGATGCTGCGCTCGGGCATCGAGCCGTGGCTGCCCTTGCCGCCGAGCTCGATTTCCCAGTTGTCGACCGCCGCCATCACCGGGCCGGTCGTGAAGTGGATCTTGCCCTGCTCGAGCCCGGGCATGTTGTGCATGCCGAACACGGCGTCCATCGGGAAGCGCTCGAACAGGCCGTCGTTGATCATCGCCAGCGCGCCGCCCATCACTTCCTCGGCGGGCTGGAAGATCAGCCGCACGGTGCCGTTGAAGTTCCGCGTGCGCGCCAGGTGCTGCGCTGCGCCGAGCAGCATGGCGCTGTGACCGTCGTGGCCGCAGGTGTGCGAGCGGCCCTCGACGGTGCTGCGGTGGTCGCCGGCCGCCGTTTCGGTCACCGGCAGCGCGTCGATGTCGGCGCGCAGGCCGATCGCTTTCTTGCCATCGCCGGCGCTGAGCGAGGCGACGATGCCGGTCTTGCCGACACCGGTGGCGACCTCGTAGCCCCAGGAGCGCAGCAGGCCGGTGATGTATTCGGCGGTGTGGCGCTCCTCGAAGGCCAGTTCGGGGTGGCGATGCATGTGATGGCGCCAGCCGGTGATCTGTTTCTCGTCGTTCGCGAGTTCTTGCAGCAGCATGTTCATGTCTTCACCTCTGTTGGACGAAGGGGGTGGCCTGGCTTCCGGCGCGTGGGGTCGTGCGAGGCGGGGACCGGGAGGGGTTGGG
>NZ_WTVN01000032.1 GCF_012910905.1 Aromatoleum toluvorans | reverse complement strand
GTGCCGAGCACCAGGACGAAGATGAAGGCGAGCACGCCCACGATGGCGCCGAGCACGAGGCTGCCGAGCAACAATTTCGCGAGGAGGCCGAAGACGCCCCCGGTTGCCAGCGCGCCGAGCTTGCGCCCCAGGATCGCGACGAGCATACCGCCGACGATGGGCACGCCGAACATGATGAAGACGGCGATGTCCTGCAAGGAACCGAAGCCGCCCGAGTCACGGGTTTCGGGTTCGGGCAGGGGCAGGTTTTCGCCGCGCACGCGCGCCATCAGCGCCTCCACACCGGCCTCGATGCCGGCCGCAAACCGGCCTTCGCGGAAGGCGGGCGTGATGGCGCGGTCGATGATGTGGAAAGCGGCGAGATCGGGCACGGCCCCTTCCAGCGCACGCGCCACTTCGATACGCACGCGTCGGTCGTTCTTCGCGACGACCAGCAGCAGCCCGTCGCCGACATCCCGCCGGCCGATCTTCCACTCCGCGGCGACGCGATTGGCGAAGGCGGCGATGTCCTCGGGCGCCGTGGTGGGCACGATCAGCACGACCAGCTGGCTGCCGCGCCCGGTTTCGAATGCCGCCAGCTTCTGTTCGAGCGCCTGCCGTTCGCCGGACGAAAGCGTGACCGTCTGGTCGATGACGCGCGCCGTGAGCGGGGGAACCGGGAGCAGTTCCTGCGCCCCGGCAATCCCCGGCCACGCCAGCAGCGCGCAGATGCACAACGCCAGCCGCAGGAGGGATTCGAGCGCGGGCATCGGTCGGTCGCAGGCCGGGAGCAGGGCGGGGATGGTCTCAGTACTTCCCTGCGCCGCCGCCGAAATCGACGGAGGGCGGCCGCGAGATCTCCTGCTCGTTCGCGACCGTGAAGCCCGCCTTGGGCGCGTAACTGAACACCATCGCGGTCAGGTTGGTGGGGAAGCTGCGCGCGAGGATGTTGTACTCCTGCACGGACTTGATGTAGCTGTTGCGCGCGACGGTGATGCGGTTCTCGGTCCCTTCGAGCTGCACGCGCAGATCCTGGAACGCCTGGTTGGCCTTCAGGCTGGGGTAGTTCTCGGCGACGGCGAGCAGGCGCGACAGGGCGCCGCCCAGCTGGCTCTGCGCCTGCTGGAAACGCTCCATCGCCTGGGGGTCGTTGAGCATCGCGGGCGTGACCTGGATCGCGGTCGCCCTGGCACGCGCCTCGATCACCTTCGTGAGCGTTTCCTGCTCGAAGTTCGCTTCGCCCTTGACGGTGGCGACGAGGTTGGGAATGAGGTCGGCGCGGCGTTGGTACTGGTTCAGCACCTCCGCCCAGGCGGCCTTGCTCTGTTCATCGAGCCGCTGGAAGTCGTTGTAGCCGCAACCGCCGAGGCCGATGGCGGCGAGCAGCGCGAGGACTGCCGGAAAGCGGCAAAAAAATGACCAGACCATCATCGCATCCCTCGAACGAGTGGAACCCGCCGGGAGGGCGGGCTCGCGGATGCCATGATGATACCCTATGCCGCAAGGGCCCGCGCAGGCGGCCTGCGGCGGAAGGCGCCGTGGTAGGGACCCGTTTCGCGCCCGGCCCTGCGGTGCGCCGTCACTTCTCCGGCGTGCGGAACCTCTCGTCGGACGGCTCGATGGGGCGGGGCATCACCGTGTCGATCGCGATGATGTTGCTCCCCACCATCCACGGAAACGATGGGACGCGGAAACGCATCGACAGCTTCGTGCCTTCGATGCCCGGCTTGTCGTCGCTGCGGCGGAAGGGGATGACCTTCGACTCGAACTGCGGCATCCAGGACGCACCGTTCTGGCGACGGTCCGCGGATTCGGCATCTCCGGGCTGCAACGCCGACATGTTCGCTTCGCACTGCTGCAGCCACGCGGTCCAGGCGTCCGCCCACAGGTTCAGCCACGGCACGCCCATCATGGCGGCGGCCAGCTCGGTCATCGGCGACGGGGTGGTCTCTTGCGCTTGGGAGGCGCGCTCCTTATGGGGCGCTCTTCGGGACTCTTGCGCCACGGTCTGCTTGGACATGTTCTGCTCCTCTCTCGCGTCGGAAGGGGATCGTTTTCGGTATAGCAGCATCCCCTCTCGTCGCAAGAGGTTTACACCCGGCAGTCCGCCTGCGCAAGCGATCCGTGCACGGCTACTTGGGCTGCGGCACGATGCGCAGGTAGGGTTTCGGTGCCTTCCAGCCGCCCGGGAAGCGCGTCTTCGCCTCTTCGTCGGAGACCGCGGGGACGATGATCACATCCTCGCCCGCCTTCCAGTTCACCGGCGTCGCGACCTTGTGCTTTGCCGTCAGCTGGATCGAGTCGAGCACGCGGAGGACCTCGTCGAAGTTCCGGCCGGTACTCATCGGGTAGGTGAGCATCAGCTTGACCTTCTTGTCGGGGCCGATCACGAAGACCGAGCGCACCGTCAGGTTGTCCTGCGCCGTGCGTTCCTTCGCGCTGCCGCTGGCGTTGGGGTGGATCATGTCGTACAGCTTGGCCACCTTCAGATCCGGGTCGCCGATCAGCGGGTAATTGACCTTGTGGCCCTGTGTTTCCTCGATGTCCTTCGACCAGCGTTCGTGGTCGCCTACGCTGTCCACGCTCAGGCCGATTATCTTGGTGTTGCGTTTGTCGAACTCCTTCTTGAGCCCGGCCATGTAACCGAGTTCGGTGGTGCAGACGGGCGTGAAATCTTTCGGATGCGAGAACAGGATCGCCCAACCATCCCCGATCCATTCATGGAACCGGATCGTTCCCTGGGTCGTTTCGGCCGTGAAGTCCGGTGCGTCGTCGCCTAGCCGCAATGCCATTTCAAACCTCCGTGAATTCCTGGCTCCCTGTCACTCCCGTTGTCTCATGATGCCCACAGTCCTGTAGACACGTAACGTTCGCCGGTATCCGGCAGCACCGTCGCGATGCACCGCACATCGTCCTCGGCCGCCACGCGGCACGCGGCGTAGACCAGGGCCCCGGCCGACGGGCCGACGAACAGGCCCGCCCTGGCGAGCCTGCGGCACATCGGAATCGCATCCTCCATGCGCACCGGCAGGCGGCGGTCGATCAGGCTTTCGTCGAGGATCGCCGGCACCATGTCGCCCGGATGACCGAGGGGCTTGAGACCCTCGATGCCGGGGAATTCGTCCGGAATGGCCGCGACCACCCGCGTTGCCGGGTAGGCCTCCTTCATCCGGCGCCCGACCCCGGTCAGCGTGCCGCCGGTGCCGATGCCCGCGACGAAGACGTCCGGCGGCCGGCCGGTCGTGGCGATGATGCCGCGCAGCAGCTCGACGCCGGTGGTGTCGTAATGCGCGCGCCAGTTTTCCTCGTTCGAGTACTGGTCGCAGTACCAGTAGCGTTCGGGCTGTTCGCTCGCGAGGCGGCGTGCCTCGGCGACGGCGAAGTCGTAACCTTCGAGCGGGTCGGTGAGGATCAGTTCGGCGCCGCTCGCGCGGATGCGGTCCAGCCGTTCGCGGCTGGCATTGCCGGGCACGACCAGCGTTACCGGCACCCCCAGGGCGGCCCCGTACAGCGCATACGAGATCCCGGCGTTGCCCGACGACGAATCGAGCAGCCGCCGTTCGCCGTCGAGGTGGCCGGTCTGCAAGGCCTTCATCAGCATGCGCACGACCGGCCGGTCCTTGATCGATCCGCCGGGATTCACGCCTTCCAGCGTCGCGAACACGCGGCATCCCGCCAGTTCGCAGGCGCTGCCGACCTCGACCAGCGGGACGTGTCCGACGCGGGCGAGCAGGGGGGATTCACGCACGGGGATGGCTGCCATGACCGTCTTCCGTCGCGGCGTCTTCAGGCCGCCGTCGCGCAGAACGCTTCGTAATCGACATAGCCCGGGAACGGGCGTCCTTCCGCGCACACGGCGCAGTCGGGGTTCGCCACCAGGTGGTATTCGTCGAAGCGCGCGTGCAGGGCGTCGTAATGCAGCAGGCGGCCGACCAGCGGGTCGCCCAGGCCCAACAGCAGCTTGACCGTTTCCACCGCCTCGAGCAGTCCGACCACGCCCGGCAACACGCCGAGCACCCCGGCGTCGGCGCACGAGGGCGCGAATTCGGCGGGCGGCGGCTCGGGATATAGGCAGCGGTAGCACGGGCCGCGGCGCTGCGGGCACTGCGGCCAGAACACCGAGACCTGGCCCTCGAAGCGGTACACCGAGCCGTGCACGCAGGGGATCTGCAGATGCACGCAGGCATCGTTGACGAGATAGCGGGTCGGGAAGTTGTCGGAACCGTCGACCACCACGTCGTAGCCGGCGAGGATGCGTTCCACGTTCGCCGAGCTCAGGCGCTCCGCAAAGGTCTCGATCTTCACCGAGGGGTTGAGGCCCTGCAGCGTGCGGCGCGCCGACTCGACCTTGGGCTGGCCGATGCGCTCGTCGTTGTGCAGGACCTGGCGCTGCAGGTTGGAGCGGTCCACGACGTCGTGATCGACGATGCCCAGCGTGCCGACGCCGGCCGCGGCCAGATACAGCCCGGCCGGAGAGCCGAGCCCGCCGGCGCCGATCAGCAGCACGCGGCTGTCGAGCAGGCGCCGCTGGCCGGCTTCGCCGACCTCGGGCATCGTCAGGTGGCGCGCGTAGCGCTCGCGCGCATGCGGATCGAGGCCGCGCGGCGTCTCGAACGGCAGGCCCTCAGCCTTCCAGCGCGAGAAGCCGCCCATGACCGAGGCGACGTTGCGGTAGCCGAGCCGTTGCAGCCCTTCGGCGGCAAACAGCGAGCGCGTTCCGCCCCCGCACATGACGAGGATCGCCCGGTCGGTGTCGGGAATGGCCTCTTCGATGCGCAGTTCGAGAAAGCCGCGACCAAGCCGGAATGCGCCGCGCGGGCTGCCCTGGGCGATCTCGTCCGCCTCGCGCACGTCGATCAGCGCGGCACCCTGCGCCTGCCGCGCGAGCGCTTCGCCCGGGCTGACTTCGGGTACGCTGGCCTTCAGCTCGGCAAGCCGGCGTTCACGCGCGCTGCCGGCGCCGCCCGCCACCGCCGGGACGATCGCGAGCACCGCACCGTCGCGGGGCAGGGGGGCGTCGAGCCCGCCCAGATCGCGCACGTTTTCGGCGCCGAGATAGACGTTCACGAACGGACGCAGGCTGCCATCCGCCGCGCACACCCGCGCCAGCAGGCCCTCGTGGCGGCCGCCCAGCGAGCGGAGCGCTTCGCCGACGGTGGCGGCCTCGATCTCGACTTCGTCGGCCCCGCCGGTATATGGGCGCAGCGGGGTCGGAATGCGAACGATGACCCGGCTCATGACAGCACCTCCTCTTCGCCGAACGCTTCGCCGTCGAGCCGCCACGAACGCAGCTCGGTGGCGACGCCGGCCTTCACGGACACGATCGGATACGACCAGCCGCCCCAGGCGAATTCGCGGTCGGTTGCCGAGGGTCTCGCCGGGTGGTCGGGGTGGGAATGCCACACGCCCACCACCTGCACGCCGCCGGCGGCGGCGGCATATTCGGCGTCGAGGTAATCCTGCGGCTCGATCAGGAAGCGATCGGCGGTGCGGTCCGGATGCACGTTGCGCACGGGATGCACGGCGCACACGGTGATCACGTCGCCGTCCTGCTGTCCCAGCAGCAGCCCGCACACCTCATTCGGGTAGCCCGCCTGCGCAGCCGCGAGGATCGAATCACGCAAGGGGGAGGAAAGCTTCAGCATCGTCATTCGAGCGTCCCCTGCTTTCGGAGGAAGAAACTCCACCTTCTTGGATCGACGGCCGGCCACCGGAGTTCGCAAATCTTCGCTTCTTGAGCCCGGGCGGGCGCGGGCCGCCTGCGTCCCCGGACGTCACGGGGGCGAATCCCGATATAATTGCCGTCCTGTCCCCGACCGTTCCCGCCAGTCCGCCTTGATCGAAAACCGACCCGCCAGACTGCTCGTTGTCGATGACGATCCGGTCACCAGCACGCGCCTCGATGCGTACTTTTCCAACGAGGGTTATGAAGTGCTGGCCGCGACGAACGGGGAGGGGATGTGGCGCATCCTTCACGCGGAGCCCGTCGACGTCGTGCTGCTCGATATCGGGCTGCCGGGCAAGGACGGGCTGGAGCTGGCGCGGGAGCTGCGCGCCCACGACGAGCGCCTCGGGATCATCCTGGTCACGGGACGCAGCGACGACATCGACAAGATCGTGGGGCTGGAGTCGGGCGCCGACGACTACGTGACCAAGCCCTTCAACTCGCGCGAGCTGCTCGCGCGCGTGAAGATCGTGCTGCGCGGCAACCGCAACCGTCCCGCGGCGCAGGAGCGCAACGCCTATCGCTTCGGCCGCTGGACGCTGGAGATCGGCCATCGGCGCCTGGTCGGCAGCGACGGCAGCCGCGAGACGCTGACGCGCGGGGAGTTCGAACTGCTCGCGAGCCTCGTCCGGCGGCCGGGCGTGGTGTTGAGCCGCGACCGGCTGATGCAGGCCATCAGCCACCGCGCATGGGACCCCAACGACCGTACGATCGACGTGCTGATTTCCCGCCTGCGCGAGAAGCTCGAGGATGACCCGAAGAAGCCCGAACTGATCGTGACGGTGCGCGGCGAGGGCTACCTGCTCGCCGCCGAGGTCACCGCGCTGTAGCGCCCCCGGGCGGCCGGCAACCGGCCTCTAACCGTTCAGGCGGCCAGCCAGCCGGGTGCGGCGGATGACGAATTTCTCCAGCTCGGCCACACTGAACACCAGCATGCCGGCCGCCAGTACCTTGCCCCATTCCACCGGCGTCAGGTCGGTCGACCCGAAGATGGCCTGCATGGCCGGCAGGTGGGTGTAGGCGATCTGGAGCGGAACGCACGCGGCGATCGCCAGCAGCACGTAGCGGTTGCCGGTCAGGCCGTCGAGGCTGACGACCGTGGCGAGGATGAAGCGGCTGTTGATCAGGTAGAACATTTCCGCCGCCACCACCGCGTTGACGGCCATCGTGCGCGCCGTCTCGAGGCTCGTCCCGTCGTTCAGCTCCCACAGGAAGAGTCCCAGCGCGCCGGTCATCATCAGCACCGAGACCATCAGCACCCGCCAGACGAAAAAGCCCGACAGCAGCGCCTCGCCTGGCGGCCGCGGCCGGCGGCTCATGATTCCGTGCTCGGCGGGCTCGAAGGCGAGGGCGAGGCCGAGCGTGCTGGACGTGACCATGTTGATCCACAGCACTTGTGCGGGGGTGAGCGGCAGGGCCAGTTCGAACAGGATGGCGGCGATCACGACCAGCGCCTCGCCACCGTTGGTCGGCAGCATGAAGAGGATGAACTTCTTCAGATTGTCGTAGACCGCCCGGCCTTCGCGCACCGCAGCGGCGATGGTGGCGAAGTTGTCGTCGGCCAGCACCATGTCCGCGGCTTCCTTGGCGGCCTCGGTCCCCTTCCTGCCCATCGCGACGCCGACATCGGCGCGCTTCAGGGCGGGAGCGTCGTTCACGCCGTCCCCCGTCATGGCCACCACCTGCCCGTCGTCCTGCAGCGCCTGCACGAGGCGCAGCTTGTGTTCGGGGCTGGCGCGCGCGAACACGTCCACTTCGAGTGCCACGCGGCGCAGGGCGGCATCGTCCATCATCGCCACCTCGGCGCCCGTTATGGCGGGCTTGCCGACGCCGATGGCGAGCTGCGCACCGATGGCGCGCGCCGTTTCGGCGTGATCGCCGGTAATCATCTTGACGCGGATGCCGGCATGGTGGCACTCGCCCACCGCCCGCACCGCCTCTTCGCGCGGCGGGTCGATGATGCCGACCAGGGCGAGCAGCATGTAGCCCGATCTCGTGTCGTCGAAACCCAGGCGGGCTTCCAGCGGGCCGGCACGCTTGCAGGCGAGGGCCAGCATGCGCAGCCCCTGGGCCGCCGTGTCGGTGGCCATGCGCCGCCAGTAATCGACGTCCAGCGGCAGTTCGCCGTCGTGAGCGAGCTGCGAGGCGCACATGTCGAGGATGGCTTCCGGCGCGCCCTTGACGAAGATCCACGGCTCGTCGTCACTGTCGCGGTGATAGGTGGCCATGAAACGGTGCTGCGATTCGAAGGGAATGGCATCCAGCCGCGGCCAGGCTGCGTGGCCTGCGTGCTGGGTGAAACCGCCTTTCGCTCCGAGCACCAGCAGGGCGCCTTCGGTGGGGTCACCCTCCACCCGCCACAGGTCGTCTTCCTCGCACAGGCGGGCATCGTTGCACAGGACGCCGGTGCGGATCGCCATCGCCAGCGCGGGGTAGTGCTCGACGTCGATGATGCGGCCGTCGATGCTCAGGTCGCCCACCGGCGCATAGCCCACGCCGCCGACGTCGAACACGTGTCCGGCACAGACCACGCGCTGGACGGTCATCTCGTTGCGGGTCAGGGTGCCGGTCTTGTCCGAGCAGATCACCGTCACCGAACCCAGCGCCTCCACCGCGGGCAGGCGGCGGACGATGGCATTGCGGCGGGCCATGCGCTGCACGCCCAGCGCCAGCGTGACGGTCATGATCGCCGGCAGCCCTTCGGGGATCGCCGAGGCCGCGAGCGCCACGACCATCATGAACATCTCCGCCGCCGGATGCCCGCGCCACCAGACGCCGAGCATGAAGGTCACGGCCGACATGGCCACGATCGCCAGGGCCAGCACCCGGCCGAAGCGGTCCACCTTGCGCAGCAGGGGGGTCGTCAGGTTGCGGATGTCGGACAGCATCTGGTTGATCCGGCCCAGCTCGGTCGCCGCGCCGGTCGTGACCACGATGCCGGTCGCCTGCCCGTAGACCACTACCGTGCCGGAGTAGGCCATGCCGTAGCGGTCGCCGAGCGGAGCGTCGGCGGACACTGCAGCGTCGGATTTTTCCACCGGGAGCGACTCCCCGGTCAGGGCGGCCTCCTCGATGCGGAGCTCCTTCACCGAGACCAGTCGCAGATCGGCCGGGACGCGGTCACCGGAGGCGAGCACCACCACATCGCCGGGCACCAGATTGGCCGCTTCGATTTCCTGTCGCTGTCCGTCGCGGATCACCGTGGCGTGCTGCGACAGCATCGCGCGGATGGCGTCGAGCGCGGACTGGGCCTTGCCTTCCTGGATGAAACCGATGATTGCGTTGATGACCACGGCCGACATCAGAACGCCCGTGTCGATCCAGTGCCCGAGCAGGGCCGTGATGAGGGCGGCCGCCATCATCACGTACAGCAGGATGTTGTGGAACTGCAGGAGCAGGCGCAGCAGGGGACCGCGCCGCTTGGGCGGGGCCAGCCGGTTCGGACCGTACTGCGCGAGGCGGCGCGCAGCTTCCGCCGCGGTCAGGCCGCTCGTCGGGGATTGCAACGCTTCCGCGACCCGCTCCGCGGGGAGCGTATGCCAATGAAAAGACGGAGGAGTCCCTGTGCGTTCAACGGTCGAGCGGTTTGTCATGAATCTGCTTTGTCGTTGGAATGTGATGCGAGGCCCAACGGAAAGACAAATGAATCCGGGAAAAGGTTCTGCCGGCCTTCCAGCCCGGTCTCAGCGCCGGATTCGTTTCACGGCACCGACGACATCACATTTCATTCGCATGCAGCCATTCCGCCAACGCCTGACACGCGGCGCGGCAGGTTTCATGCAATGTGGCGATGTGCTGTCGGAGTTCGTCCGGCGCGGTGGCGGGGTCGTTCGCAGCGCTTTCAAGTTGCCGCGCCATAGTGATCACCTGCCGCAAGCCGAGATTGCCTGCGGCGCCGCAGAGACGGTGCGCGCGTTTGGCGATCGCGGCGTGGTTGCCGGCCACGAGATGCTCGTCGAATTCGGCCAACGCGCTGTCGGCCTCCGCACGGAACAGATCCCGCAGACGGACGAGCGTTGCGGCACCGAGGCTTTCCAGTTCGCCGACGAGATAGGCTTCGTCGAGCGCCGCGTCGTCGGCGGACGGGGGAGGAGGGGCCTCCACGGCGCCGTGCCCTGCGGTTGCCGCGGCAAGGGCGCGGGCGAGCTCCGCGCGGTCGAAGGGTTTGCCGAGGAAGCCGGCCATGCCGGCGCCCGCGATGCTGTCGAAGGCGTCGCCGGGGAGATGCGCCGACATCGCGACGACCGGCACCGACGCCCAGCGGCCACCGTCCAGCGCGCGGATGTCGCGCGCCACTTCGATACCGGACGCGCCGGGGAGGCTGATGTCCATCAGGACGACATCCAGCGGTGCTTCGCGCCGGCGCAGCAGGGCGAGGGCCTCATCGCCATCTCCGGCGACGAGCGGATGGTGGCCGAGCGATTCGAGATACCGCACGCAGACGATGCGATTGATCTCGTCGTCCTCGACGAGCAGCACGTCGAGCGGCTGCTGCGGCGTGGCGGGAAGGGTTTCGCGTACCTGGCCGGGGAGGGATTCGCCGACCTCGAAGCCGAGTTCGAAACTCACCTGCGTGCCTTCCCCGGGCACGCTTTCGAGCCCGATGCGGCCGTGCATCAGCTCCACCAGCCGCTTGCAGATCGCCAGCCCGAGGCCGGTGCCGCCGGGGCGATGGTGGCTCGCACCCTCGACCTGGACGAAGGGCTTGAACACTTCCGCGCACTGCTCGGGCGGGATGCCGATGCCGGTGTCACTGACCGTGAAGCTCAGCGCGGCGCGCTCGCCCGGCGCGGCCGGGCCGCCGCGCACGGCGACCGTCACCGAGCCTTCGTCGGTGAACTTGATCGCATTGCCGATCACGTTCAGCAGGATCTGGTTGAGCTTGCGGCGGTCGCCGATGATGACGCGGGGCACCTCCGCGGCGATATCGCGGACGAGGGCGATGCCCTTCGCGCGCGCCGCGACGCCCTGCAGCGCCAGCATGTCGTCGATGGCGTCGCGCAGCGCGAAGGGCAGGTGTTCGTGGTCGAACTTGCCCGCTTCCAGACGCGAGAAGCTCAGCATGTCCTCGAGGATTTCGAGCAGGGTCGCGTTGGCGTAGCCGATCATGCGCACGTATTCCTGCTGGCGCGCATCGAGGCCCGTATCGCGCAGCAGCTGCACGCTGCCGTTGACGCCGGAGAGCGGCGTGCGCAGCTCGTGGCTCAGGCTTCCCAGGAACAGGTTCTTGGCGCGGTTGGCTTCCTCGGCCTCGCGCCGCGCGGCCGCGTGCTCGGAGACTTCGCGGGCGAGCAGGGCGTTGCTTTGCTGGAGTTCGGTGGTGCGCGCGGCCACCTGGTCCTCGAGTTCCTGCTGGTGGCGCAGCAGCTCGCATTCCAGTCGCCGGCGTTCGCGGGCGTTGTCGCGGAACTGCTCCAGCGCACGTGCGAGCGGCGTGAGCGGGTCGTTGCCCACGTCGGGAATCGGGATGTCGTAGTCGCCGCTGCCGACCGCGCGCACGGCAGTCTCCATGTCCTTGAGGCGGCCGAGCACGTGAAAGCGGAACAGCACCCACAGCGTCGCCATGAGCGCAAAGAACAGGATCGCGCCGACCGTGAGGAAGCCGACGATGCCGCGCTCGACCGCGCGCCGGGACTCTTCGCCTGCCAGGTCGATGGCGCGTCCCGCGGAGGCGGCGAGCGCACCGGCCTGTTCGCCGAGCTGCGCAGCGAGCGTGCCGCCTTCGTCGCGCAGGCGGCGGAAAGAGACTGCCCGCTCGAGGCGCTGCCCGCGTACGGCGAACAGGCCGTCGACAGCAACGCCACCGGCCAGCGTCTCGTACTCGGCGACGCCGCTCGCCTTGCGGTTGGGATCGATGATGTCCTGCAGGCGGCGATGGAGCACGGCGAGGTTGCCGTCGAACTCGTCGCGCAGGCCCGCGAGCGCGTCCGCGTTTTCCTCGCGCTCGAGGCGTTCGAGCAGGGTCTTGAGCTTGAAGCAGACCATCTGCAGCTCGGCCATCCGCTCCATGCGGTCGAAGTTCACCTCGATGAGGCGGTCGAGCGAGTCGTAGATGCGTTCCCTTGCCCGCCCGGCGCCGATCAGCGGATACAGGCCCGAAATCGTCGCCGTGGTCGCGGTCGAGGCATTCGCCGCGAGGGATTCGGCGAGCATGACCAGCGTGAGCACGGCGCGCTGGTGGGCGGCGAGGAGCGTCCGTTCGCGCTCGCCCAGGGTGATGCGCTGGCGCATGTCGTCGGCCTGGCGGGCGAGGTTCGCCTCGATGGCATCCAGGGTCGCCGCGGCGGCGGTGCCGAGGGCCGGCTCGAAGTGCTGGCGCCCGAGGCGCTGCAACAGGTTCCGCATCTCGGCAAGCTGTTCGCGCGACGCCTGCTGGAGGCGTTCGACGTCGGCGCCGGTCTCGGCGCGGCCGAGCTGTTCGACGAGGGCGCCGACGCGCAGGTTGAGGCGCGTGACGGCCTGCACGGCGTCCATCGCGGGCACCGCGTCGTCGATGATCGCGCGCTGCGTGGCGACGACCTGCTGGAAGCTCAACCATGCGGTCGCGGTCACGACCAGGGTCAGCAGCGCTGCCGCCGCGAGGGCCAGCCGTACCTTGCCGATCAGGCCGAGGCGCGCGTCGAGGCGTGCGAGCCAGGCTTTCATCGCAGCTCCGCGTGTCGAGGCCGCGGCGCGGCGGGCGCGCCGCAAGGCGTGGCGAGAATGACGTTGTCCCCCGTTGGCGGTTGGACTACCATTTTGCGCGCCCTGCACGTGGCCCGGCAACGCCCGGTGGCCTAGCGTGCGGCAAGTCCTTCCGTCGAGAACACATTCATGCGGCGTATCCCCGTCGTCATCGCAGCCGCGCTGCTGGGCCTCAGTGGCGCCGCGCCGCTTCCGGCATCGGCGGCGCGCGAGATCCTGCGCCGCGATCCTTCCGCCGACGACACCCGCCCGGCGGCCGTTGCGCCGTACGTGCCGGCCCGGGCGGCGGCGAAGCGCTGGACGCTGTGCGCCGCCTTTCCGCACATCAAGGATGCCTACTGGCTGGGCGTCAATTTCGGCATGATGGACGAGGCGAGGCGGCTGGGCGTGGAGGTGCGCCTCGTCGAGGCGGGCGGGTATCCGAACCTCGAGATCCAGCGCGAACAGCTCAAGGCCTGCGGCGCGGATCCGGCCGTCGACGCAGTCATCCTCGGCACGGTGTCGTACGACGGCCTCACCGACGTGATCGGCGAGATCGCCCGGCGCATTCCGGTGCTGGCGACGGTCAACGACATCGCCAGCGAGGGGATCTCGGCGAAGGTCGGCGTGTCGTGGTACGAGATGGGGCGCCTCGCCGGCGAGTATCTCGTGCGCCGTCACCCGGGGCACGGCGAAGAAGTGCCCATTGCGTGGTTTCCCGGACCGCAGGGCGCCGGCTGGGTGCCCTTCGTGGACCGCGGATTCCGCGACGCGATTGCCGGCAGCCGGATCGCGATCCGCACCACCGCCTGGGGCGACACCGCCAAGTCGATCCAGCGCAACCTGGTGCAGGGCACGCTCGACAGCCATCCGGAGGTCCGCTACCTGGTCGGCAACGCCCTGATGGCCGAAGCCGCCATCAGCGTGCTGCGCGAACGCGGGCTGCAGGACCGGACGGACATCGTCGCGACCTATTTCACGCCCGCGGTATATCGCGGCATCCTGCGCGGACGCGTGCTCGCCGCGCCGACCGATGCGCCGGTGCTGCAGGGGCGGCTGTCGATCGACCAGGCCGTGGACCTGCTCGAAGGGCGCCCGTTTGCGCGCCACGTCGGTCCGCGCGTGCAGATCGTCGACCACGCGGCGCTGAAACGCATCGAGCTCGGCGATTCCTTGCCGCCGAACACCTTCACGCCGCAGTTCCGCTTTTCACCCGCGTCGACGCACTGAAGCCCGGCTCGTGGCCGGGCTTCGCGCCGGAAGGCCCCGGTCGGGGCGCTCCCGCTTACATCGCTGCAGCGTCTTTCGCGTTCTTCTCGAGGAAGTCCAGCACGATCTTCTTCTGCGCATCGTCGAGGCCGGCGCGCGGGAACATGCTCTGCGTGATGCCGTGCCACTGCTTCTTCGTGTAATCGCCCGGCTCGCGCGGCACATGACACAGCGTGCAGCGCTCGTAGAAGAGCTTCTCGCCCGGCGTCATGCTCGCCATCGTCGCGCCCTTCAGCGCGGAGGCGCGTTCCATGATCTTCATCCCGGCGACGTCGAGCGCGACCTTGCCGGCCTTCTCGACCAGCGGCGGCTCGTAGGCGCGGTTCTCGGACTCCGCATCGGTGCACTTCTTCAGGCTCGCGATGCAGGTGTTCGCGCTCGTCGCCTGGCTGAGTCCGCTGGAGGCGACGCTGGTCGTGATCATGTTGATCGCGCCGCTGTTGCAGCGCCCCTTCGAGTCGAGCTGGATCCAGTTGCCTTCCTCCAGGCTCACGACACCCTTCATGATCTGGTCGGTGACCACCGCGCCGGCGATCAGCGCGCCGCGATCGTTGTAGAGTTCGACGAGGTCGCCGCTCTTGATGCCGTTCGCCTTGGCATCCTCGACGCTGATGCGCACGTGCTGGCGGCCCTTGACGTTCTCGTACTTGCGCACGTCGGCCTGCGCCATCTGCGAATGCACGCGGTTGAAGGGGTGCGGGCTGACGACGTGCACCTGGCCGGGCTTCGCGTTGCCGAGGTATTCCGCGGGTTCGAGGAATTTCGGGATCGGCGGGCAGTCGGGCACGTTGAAGCTCGCGATCTCCGAGCAGTACAGCTCGATCTTGCCGGACTTGGTGTGCAGCGGGCTCTTCTCCGGATCGGTATAGAAGTCGCCGTGGCGCACCCACTTGCGCATCTTCTCCGGCACCTCGATGCGGGTGATGCCTTTCTCCCAGAACTCGTCGAAGGGCACGGGCGGATTCACGCGGTCGTACGACTCGCGCAGGATCTGCGGCACGGTCTTGCCTTCCGAAAACTGGAAGCCGACGCCCATCAGGTCGCCCAGGCGGCGGAAGATCTCGAAGTCGTCGAGGCTCTCGCCGTAGGGCTGGATCACCTGGCGCATCGCGTAGATCTTGTCGTTGCTGTAGGTGCCGCCGGTGCTCATGTCGTCCCGCTCCAGCGCCGAGGTCGCCGGCAGCACGATGTCGGCGAAGCGCGACGACGCGCACCACCACGGGTCCTGGCAGATCACCGTGCGCACCTTCCTGTTCATCGCGCGCAGCAGCTCGTTGGTGTTCTGCTGGTGCGACATGAAGTTGTTGCCGGCGTTGTAGATCAGGTGCACGTCGGGGTAGGTGTGCGTCGCGCCGTCGCGGGTGTATTGCTTGCCCGGGTTCATCAGCATCTCGCTGATGCGCGAGGCGGGGCAGCGCGCCTTGATCGGATTGCGGCCCTGCGACAGGCCGACCGGCATCGGGTGCGTCGATTGCGGCATGCCGCCACCACCGTAGTGCCAGCTGAAGCCCACGCCCTGGCCGGGCTTGCCGATCTTGCCCAGCATCGCGGCGAAGTTGATGATCGCCCAGTGCGTCATCTCGCCGTGATGCGCGCGCTGCAGCGCCCAGGCGCCGGCGAACTGGGTGCGCTTCGTCGCGAAGAGTTCGGCCAGCTCGACGATCTTCTGCGCCGGGATGCCGGTGATCTTCGCCGCCCACTCGGGGGTCTTGGGCGGGGTGCCGTCGGCGTCCTTGCCGAGCAGGTAGGGCAGGAACTTGTCGAAGCCGACCGTGTACTTGTCGAGATAAGCCTTGTCGTACTTGCCCGTCGTATACACGTGGTAGGCCATCGCGAGGAACAGCGCGACGTCGGTGTTCGGGACGATCTTCACCCATTCCGAGCCCATCGCGACGTCGGTCGGCGTGTATTGCGGATTGATCGAGATGAACTTCACGCCGCGCTCCTTGATGAGCTGCCAGCGCGGGAACATCTGGTGGTCGGCGACGGTGTATTCGATGCGGTTGTTCTTGAACGGGTCGCAGCCCACCCACACCATCACCTCGGTGTGCTCGGCCATCACTTCCCATGCCGTCTGCGGCGAATAGACTTCCATGTCGCCGATGATGTGCGGCAGGCTGATCTGCGACGCGCCGCCGGAGTAGTCGCCGGTCGTCACCGAATGCCCGCCGATGAGACCGAAGAGGCGGCCCTGCAGCACCTGCGGGCGCAGCAGGCCGGCATGCGACCAGCCGCCGTAGGAGCTGCTGAAGAGTGCCTCGTTGCCGTGCTGCTCGGCGGTGGTCAGGATCGCGTTGGCGGTGATCGCAAGGATCTCGTCCCAGGTCACGCGCACGAAAGGCTCCTTGCCGCGCAGATGCGGCTTGGTGTCGCCGGTCGGGTTCGCGAGGTAGGACTTGCGCACCATCGGGTACATCACCCGGGTCTTGTGATAAACGCGGCTGATCAGGCCTTCGGTGAGCATCTTCGTCGGCATCGCGTCGATGTCCGCCAGCGGCTGAATGCCGACCAGCACGCCGTTCTTCACGACGGCCTTGAACGGCCCCCAGTGGCTCGCACTCGGGATCACCACCGTGTCGGCGCCGAACACTTCGTTCACACCGAACCACGCCAGCCCGTTCGCCGCGACCGCGGAAGCGACGGAAGCCTTCAGAAACGATCTTCTCGACATGCTCATGATTGCATCTCCATTCAGTGCCGGTTGCTTGATTGCCTTTCCCGATCACCATGCTAGAGAGCGGCGATGAACAGTCCGCGCCGTTTTGTTGCGGCCGTGTGGGGATTTGTTAACCGCTGTTAACAGCGGCCTGCGGGATTAACCCGAAAAGTCCCCCAAACCCCGTCAAACGCCTTTCGATACAAAGAGCTAACCCCTAAGAAGGGCACTACAAAACGCTACCTGCATTCACGTTTCTCGGCGCCGCCGTTCATCCCGGCTCCGCATCATCCGATCCGAACGAGTCCGGAGAAGCCTGCGCGACTCGCGACGATTTGCAACGATGCTCAGGGAGCCAATGATGAAAACGCGTTACTCGAAGATGCTGCTCGCGGGAGCCGCAGTGGTGCTCACCCAGGCTGCGCTCGCCGAAGACAAGCCGGACGTGCTGGGCGGCACGATAGGGGGCTCGGTGAAGTTTGCGACCGACTACGTCTTCCGCGGCGAGTCGGAAACCGTCAACGGCGAGATCCCCGCCGTCCAGGCTTCGCTGACCTGGACGCACGCCAGCGGCGTCTACCTCGGGTATTTCGGCTCGACCAACAAGTTCAAGGGCTCGCCGGACATTTCCGCGGTCGTCGGCCCCTATCTCGGCAAGTACGGCAGCATCGGCGACACCGGCCTCAACTACAACGTGATGGCCTTCGCGTACCAGTATCCGGGCGCCAGCCGGTACAACTACAGCGAGCTGTACATGTACCTCGACCGCAACTTCGGGCCGGTCAACCTCAAGCTCGAAGTAACTCCGACGCTCAACGACTGGTTCGGCGTCGATGGCTGGAAGGGCGTGAACTACGCGATCCACCCGAAAGTCGCGCTCGGCGACGGCTGGGGCCTCGACGGCTCCTTCGGCTACCAGCGGCTTACCGGCCGCGGCGCCGAAGGCTGGCGGCACTGGAACGTCGGCGTGACGAAGTCGATGTGGGGGCTGAATTTCGACCTGCGTTACCACGACACCGACATCGACAGCAGCCACAAGGTCTACGGCAGCCACGACGGCCGCGAGATCTTCAAGCAGCGCTACGTGTTTGCCGTGTCGAAGAGTTTCTGACACGGCAGAAGCGGCGGCCCCGCAGGGCCGCCGCTCGGCCGTCACCGCCGATGCGGATGCGTTACGGTGTCAGCGGGTCGAGGAAGTTCGCATAAGGCGTGTGCGGCGTGCCCAGCGGTTGCACATGGCCCGCCGCGCCAACTGCCGGAATCTCGACCCGGTCCTCAACAGCACACACATCCTGGGTAAACAGGCAGATCGCCGTCGCCACATTGGCCTGGGCCCCGTTGGGGACGCTGAGGCTCGGCCGATCGAAGGGCGCGCGCTCATACCGCACGCGATCGTCGGTGAGCGACGTCAGGAACGCCACGAGATCGTCCTTCTCCTCGTCGGTCAGCCCCAGGGGATGGATGTTGGGATCGAGATTGTCCTGATTTGCCGCGGCAAAGTCGCCGCCCCGATTGTAGAACTCCACCACCTGACGCAGGGTCGCCTGTCCGCCGTTGTGGAAATACGGCGCGGTGAGTTCGACGTTGCGCAGCGAAGGCGTTTTGTGTGCGCCCATCACGGCCACACGTTCCTCGGGACCCAGCGGCGGGGCAAGGAGTCGTGCGGGGGTGCCCGGCGTGACCCGATCGGGCAGCAGGCTAGTCGCGGCCGCAAGCAGGTCCGTCAGTTCCTGTGGCGGGGACTGGACCAAGGCGAGCAGGTCCGCCGCACCCGGCACGCCTGTAGGGCACAGTACCGGGTTGCGCGCGAGGCTGCACGAGGCCCCCACGAGGTCGGGCGTGTCCTGCGTCAGCAAGGTGTTGGCGCGAGCGATCAGCGCCTCGGCCTCAGCCCGGATCGCAGCGTCGTCGGTGAACTGTACCGCCCTGGTCAGCAGCACGGCAGCCTCCTCCGGACGGGCCATGATCTGCGGCACTCCGCACTGCAGATTCGCCTCCGCCATGGAAATTCCCGGGGAGTCGTCCATCGCTTTCCGGACGCAGTTCTGGAAGAAGACGGTGTTCGACAGCGGCAGGTTGTCCGGCCCGATGATGGCGCCGATGCCGACGTCCTCGAGCGTCGGACGCACGCCGATGTTGTAGTGACCGTTGTCGTAGACCGCGACCCCGCCATTGCCCATGATCATGCGCTCGAGGATCTCGAACTTGCGCACGTTGCTGAGGGAAGCGTTGGTGAGCTCCGGGCCGCCGTGGCAGTTGATGCAGCCGCCCTTGGTGAGGAAGGTCTGCAGGCCACGCAGTTGCGCATCCGAGAGCGGCAATGGGTCGAGCGTGCTGGTGCCGACGCCTTCCATGAACCGGTCGAACGGCGAGCGATCCGAGATCAGCAGCCTTTCATAGTCGTTCACAGCCATCCCGAAAAAGAGGCTGAAGTTGTACTCCATGACGGTGAACTGATTCGGCCCCGAGGGCGTGCCGCGCCGCAGGACGGGTGTGCCGCCGGCGAGATCGACGAACCAGCCCCGCACATTCCACCACTGCGGGGCGAACGCTCTCTGGATCAGCGCCGCGTATTTCGGCTTGATGCCCCGGCTTCCGGGAATCGTTTTCTGGTTGCTGTCGGCGCCCAGGATGCTGTCGTCCCTCGCGACAAGCTGGCTACCCAGCGCGACTAGGTCGGGGTTGAGCATCTTCCGGCCCAGCTCGGGGAATCGCCGACCGGCAAAGGACATTTCCAGGTCGCTCAGCGGCGGACCATCCGCCTGCGAGGCGGCAGAGGAATTGGCGATGCGCACCTGAACCAGCGAGGGTGTGCCGGAAGCATCGACCTGTACCACCATCGCGGTCCGATCGAGCGCACCAATCGGATTCACACCGTTGAATTCGTTCCGCGCACGCGAATCCCAGAAATTGCGGTCGTTGAGGACCGCGTTGATGTTCGTCGGCGTATTCCGCGGTTCCACATTGCGTACCAGCCGCCCGCCGATCTGGAATACCGCACCGGGCCCGGTGAGATTGGTCGTCCCGCTGTCGCGCGAGACGGTGGCCGGATTGAAAGCACCGATGGCATTGAAGGTCGCGTTGAATACGCCCTGGGAAGACACGACATCGTTCGTATCGGAAAACACGATCGAGTCGCGGTCATTCACGTCGCCCAGCTTGTGAAGCGGAAAATCATCGGGCTTCAACTGGTAATTCGGGCCGAAGTTGCTCGGGTTGGGGCCCAGGAAGGTCGGCTCCCCGAAGGCGTTGGGGTCGGCTCCCGGTGTCTCGTTGCGGAAGCCGGGGTTCAGCTGATGCAGCGAGCGGTTGTCCGCACCCGCATGGAAATGGCAACTGCCGCAGGCCTGACCGTCGCTGCCCACCTGCTGATCCCAGAACAGGGCCTTGCCCAGCTTGATGAGCATGCCGCGGTTGGCAACGAAGTCCTTCAGGTTCGCGGGACTCGGGACCCCGACGGTTTTCAGCGAATTGGTGGTATGGAGCGCCAGGGTCCGGATCGCGACGGGGTCGGGAGCGATCGGGGTCTGGGCGATGGCGGACTGGTTGAGGGCGACGATCAGCAGGCCTGTACCGGATAACAGCGGCGCGCAGACCCGGTAGACGGGTGACGAGCATTTTTGCGTTTTCATGGTATTTCCTCATGTCGGGCTTGCAGGTACTGCTCGAACCGCTCGGCGCCGCTCTTGTGGAGCGGTAACGCTGGAGCGAGGCACTGCGTGGCCGCACCGTTTTTGATGAGCGGCAACGCCGACGAGGGCGCAGGGCAATTCCCGTGCCGCGCGCAACACTTGGTTACACCATCCGGCGTTCTTTTTCGTGGCGCTTTCCCCCAGCATGTGTGCATCACGCGGAACGCATATTCGTGAGCGGATGCATGACAACTTTGTCATATGCAATGTACCGAGAACCGCCAGTGTGGCGGCCCGAGCACCTCGCCCCGTTGCGGACAGTGCATATGAGCGTCGCGGGCTACGCCGTCCCCGCGTACTCGCCCTCTCGGAAGTGTTGGGGGCACTACCCCCAATATCGGTGGAAAACACCCAATTGCGGTGGGGAATTACCCGGATATGGGTTGCCGGGCGTCGCCCCGGAGAGTGGTGCCATCGGCCAGCAAGCATCTGTCGCAACGCCTCGCCGGCCGTGCGTGGAAGTTGCGCGGCGATTGCAGGGTAGGGCATTCTGCTTGCCGTGCAGCGCTTACCCACGCGGAGCGGGCGGATGACAAACTCGTCACCGCGTTCGATGAGCGTCATGGCGCCCATCACCGGCGCCTCCGCTTACTGCAAGGGCTGGCCCGAAGTCTCTCCCTCGAATCGCCGGCCTCGCCGGCAGTTACGGAATAACTGCATGACCAAAACCAGGGTGGTACTGCTGACGACGCTGGCGATGATCGCCTTTGCCGCCAACTCCCTGCTGTGCCGCCTGGCGTTGCGGGAAGCGCACATCGACGCTACGGGCTTCACGAGCATCCGTCTGGCTTCGGGGGCGCTCATCCTGTGGCTGATCGTGCGGTTGCGCGACGGCGCGTCCGCGTACCACGGGAACTGGCTTTCGGCGACCGCACTGTTCGCCTACGCGGCCGGTTTTTCCTTCGCCTACCTCACGTTGCCGGCCGGAGCCGGGGCCTTGCTGCTGTTCGGCGCGGTCCAGGCCACCATGATCGGCTACGGTCTGTGGCGGGGCGAACGATTGGGCATCGTGCAGTCGGGGGGGCTGGTGCTTGCGTTCGCGGGCCTGGTCATCCTGCTGCGGCCGGGGCTGTCGGCACCGCCACTGGAAGGTTCCCTGCTGATGATCGTGGCCGGTGTCGCCTGGGGCATCTATTCCCTGCGCGGCCGGGGCGGCAGCAATCCCGCCGCGAGTACCGGCGGCAACTTCATCCGCGCGCTGCCTTTCGCGGCGGTACTGAGTCTTCTGATGCTGCCGCAGCTCGACGCCGATGCCATGGGCGTCCTGTATGCCGTAGCGTCGGGCGCCCTGGCTTCCGGGCTGGGCTATGCCGTCTGGTATAGCGCCTTGCCCGGCCTGCAGGCGAGCAGCGCCGCGACGGTGCAACTGAGCGTGCCGGTCATTGCGACCCTGGGCGCCGCGCTGTTTCTCGACGAAGCCATCACCCCGCGCCTGATCCTGGCCTCCGTGGCGGTGCTGACGGGCATCGCCGCGGTGATCATGGGCCGGAAGCGGCAGTAAGCCGCCTCCGCTCAGGCCGCGGCAAGGCTCGCGGCCAGCGCCGCGCCCAGGTCGGCGATCAGGTCCTGCGGGTGCTCGATCCCCACGCTGAGGCGGATCAGTCCCTCGCCGATCCCGCTCCGCGCCCGCGCCTCCGGAGAAACGAAACTGTGCGTGGTGCTCGCTGGATGGCACGCGAGGCTGTCGACATCGCCCAGCGACACCGCCTGCGTGAACAGCTTCAGGTTGTCCAGCAGGGCCGCCGCCGCGCGACGAGTGCCTCGTGCCAGCTCGAACGACACGATACCGCCGTAGCCGCCGTCCATCTGCCGGCGCGCGAGCGCGTGCTGCGGGTGTGTCGCCAGCCCGGGATAGTGCGTCGCGGCAACCGCGGGATGCGCCGACAGGAAGGCGGCGACCTCGGCGGCGCCTTCACAATGTGCCGCCATGCGAAGGGGCAGGGTCTTGACGCCGCGCAGGATCAGGAAGGCCTCGTTCGGTGCGAGATTGCCGCCGACGTGCCCGAGGCCGGTTGCCCGCACCGGGGCGATCAGCCGCTCCGCGCCGGTGAGGACGCCGCCCGTGCTGTCGCCATGTCCGCCGAGGTATTTGGTCATCGAATGCATCACGAGATCGATGCCGTGTTCGAGCGGACGGGTCAGGCACGGCGAGCAGAATGTGTTGTCGGCGACCGTCGTGATGCCGCGCGCCCGTGCAAGCGCCGCGACGGCCGCCAGGTCGTGCAGGCGCAGCGTGGGGTTGGTCAGCGTCTCGACCCAGATCAGGCGCGTCGCGGGCGACAGGCTCGCTTCGAGCCCGCGCTCCGCGGCATCGACGACGCGAATGCCGAAACGCCCGCCGAACGCGTTGAACAGGCTTTCCGTTCCCCCGTAGAGCGGCCCGAGGAACACGATCTCGTCGCCGGGCGAGAGCAGGGCAAGGACGGTCGACGACACCGCGGCCGTGCCGCTGCTGAACGCCACCGCCGCCTCGGCGCCTTCCAGGTCGGCGATCTTGTCCTCGAGCGCCTTGACCGTCGGATTGGCGAAACGGCTGTAACGATAGCCGTCCGCCTCGCCGGCAAAGATCGCGGCACCGTTGCCGAGCGTGCCGTACGCGAAGGCGGATGTCTGGTTGATGGGTGTGGCAATCGCGCCGCTCGCGGGGTCAGGCTTCTGACCGGCATGAACGGCACGGGTACGCAGATGATGCATTGGGATGCTCCCGACTCGGAAGAATCCCCGAATTGTTGCACCAAAGATTTCCCGCGGGGCGCCGGATACGCGTTTTCGGCGCCGGCCTACAGACCGAAACGCGGGCGGAGCCTGGCGCCCAGCCAAGTGCCGGGAAGCACCGCCGCGAACCACAGCCAGCCGTGGAGGCTGGTCGAGGCCACCCCCGAGAGCAGCGCGCCGATCGTGCAGCCGAAGCCGATGCGCGCACCGTATCCCATCAGCAGCCCGCCCAGCACTGCCGCGATCACGGCGCCCGGACGCAGGTCGAAGCGCGGCGCCCAGCGCCCGGCCGCCAGCGCCGCACCCGCCGCCCCGAGCACGAGCCCGATATCCATCAGCGAGGTGACGTCGTCGAGGATTCCGCCGGCGAGGGCGGCCGACTGGAACGGCGCTTGCCAGAACGCTGCGCTCGCCGGCTCCCAGCCCAGCAGCATCGCCGCCTTCGCACCCCACAGTGCGTAGGCCCAGGTGATCGTCCACGGGTGGCCGGCTAGCAGTAGCGTTGCGAGGTTCAGGAACGCGAGCGCGACGAGGGCGATCCACGGCGTGCGTGCACGGTGCGCCGGCAAGGCAGGGGGGCGATGCGGACGCCCGAGCCGCCACCACCAGCCGGCGATCAGCGCCGCTTGCAACCCCGCGGCCTGCGGCCAGCCGAAGCGCTCGCCGAGCACGACGGTTTCGGCTGTGGGCAGCGCCGCCCACCAGTCCATGTGCAGGCTCGCGAGAAAGGAGCCGGCGCAGAAGCAAACGATCACGACCAGCATGCGACCGCTGCCGCCGCCGAGCGCGTAGAGCGTGCCCGATCCGCAGCCGCCGCCGAGCTGCATGCCGATGCCGAAGAGCAGGGCGCCGACGGCCACCTGCACCGCGACCGGAGCGGCCGCCGGCCCGAGCGGCTGGCCGAAGGCGTCGCCGGCGGCAAGTGCCGGAGCCAGCACGAGCGTCGTCAGCGCAAGCAGCGCCAGCGGTGCGCGTAGGGCGAGCGGATCGCGATCGACGACGAAGCGCCGCAAAGTGCCGGTGAAGCCGAACTCGCTCCGCAACAGCGTCACCCCGAGCAGCAGGCTCACCGCATACAGCGCGAGATGGCGCCCACCTTGCGCCGAATATGCGGCTGCGCCAACCGTTGCGGCGAGCGCGAGCCAGACGAATCCCGCGAACGGCCGCCGCAACCCGCGCGGCGCGACGAATTCAGCGGGCGGTGACACCGCCGATGGTTTCGAGGATCGGATCGAGCTCATGCGCCATCCCGTGCAAGCCTGCGGCCTTCTGTACTACAGGACGCCCTGCTCAGGGCGTCACGTCGTCCCTGCCTTCACGCAGCCGGTTTGCCGCCTTGTGCAGGAATTCGAGGTGCTTCCCGTAGTTGTTGCAGCCGATGCATGCCATCCTGTGCAGCGTCAGCGCAAGGCGTTCGCGCAGCGTCAAGTTTCGCTCGTACCCTTCGGACAAGAGGCGGGTCACCTCCTTGCAGTTCATCATGTGGCGGCCTCTCCGTGGAACCAGCGGTTCTCCAGACATGCGCGCAGGCCGAGGCGGGCGCGGTGCAGGATCACCCAGCAATTGCCGGTGGTGATGCCAAGTTGTCGACAGATCTCACCGGTATCGAGCTCGAGGAATTCCCGCATCATGTAGACACGCGCGATGTGGGCCGGCAGATGGTCGAGACAGGCTTCAAACACTGCCCAGAATTCCTTCTGCGAAAACGACGCCTCCGGGTCGGACCACGTGGCCGGCCGGTCCTCGGGATTCCAGAAGCCACGCCGGTCGAAGAGGGCGTCGAAGTCCTCCATGCAGCCATCCGGGCCCGTCGCATCGACGAGGTCCGCGCCGCAGATCTCGCGCGACGAGGCGCGCAGGTGATCGACGATCTTGTGTCTCAGGATCCCGAACACCCAGGTCTTGAGCGCCGCCCGCCCGGCGAAGCTTTCCGCATGGCTCATCGCGGCGAAGAGCGCCTCCTGCACCATGTCCTCGGCGGCACCGGCGTCGCGCAGCTGCAACTGCGCAAACCGCAGCATGTCGCGGCGGATCAGCGCGATGGCCGGATCGTCCCACAGGATTTCCCTCGCTCGTGCGTCGTTTGTGGTCATCGCTTGTCGGTCGCGGTCGCCATCACGGATTCTTCAGATGATCCTTATACCCCTTCTGCCGAGGCCGGACCTGCGGAAAGCATCGCGGCGACGGCCCTCCGGGACCGATTCGTTATCAGGCACGACCCACCGACCACAAAACAGGGGGTCATGGGCATTCGTCGTGCCAGGCGGCGAATCCTTACAGCCGCACGGATCGATCATCGTCCAAACATCACGGGGCCGGCCGTTGCGCGGTGGCCAGGGCCTGCCGCGACTCGTACAGCACGTAACCGGAAGCTTCGGCCTGCCTGAGGGCGGCGCTCAAGGCCTCGCGGCCCTTGATGAAGTCCGGGTCGCGCAGGGTCGCGCGGTAGAACTCGGCGTAGAAGGCATCCGGTTCGACGCGGACACGCGCGACGAGTGCCACCGCCGTGGCGGCGAGCGGCCGGCTGTAGCGATAGCGGCGCAACTCGTCGGGCAGGAGGCGGGTATCGGAACGCTCCTCTGAAAGGTCCAGGCTCACGTCGCGCCCGATCACATGACGCTCGAGCGTCTCCGGGAGCAGGGCACCGTCCTGGCCCGCCTGGCCGATCTCGACGATGACCCGCGGCGTGACGTAGGTCGGAAAGGCATGGCCGACGCCGCGGCTGGCGATCGTGAATCCGGCCGTCACCCGGCCTGCGGCGATCGAAGGCTCCGGAAATTCCATCGCGACCCCCGACTTCACCATTTCGGGGTCGTGGATGCCACGCCACAGGTGGCGCCGGTCGGGCATGTGGCACGACTGGCAGCTGCGATTCTCGCGGCCATAGCGGCTTTCCCGCCATTCCTCGTAGGTGTTCTCCAGCAGCTTGCCATTGAGGCTGTAGCCGTCGGGCTCGAACTGATGACACGCGGCGCAGAAGCGCGAATCCTCGAAGGCCGCCGCGACCTGCCAGCCGTCGTGCGGTAGCACGACTCCGGCCGCCGGTCCGCTGCCGTCACGGCGCGCCGGACCGAATCGTTGATTCTGCCGGACATGACAGCCGGCGCACGTCAGGCCGTCGGTGAAAGCAGCGCCGTCGGGCCGCGAAGGAGCTGTCCTGGTCCCTGCCAGGAACTGCTGCAGGTCGGTTTGCTGTTCGGCAAGCGGCGCATGGCAACGCAGGCACGCCTGATGATCGTCGACGGCCCCTGCATCCATCTCCTGCAGCTGGCCCACCAGCCCCGGGCCCATCGCCTTGCTGTGCAGCGCCGTCTGCCAGTCCTCGAACTGGCGTACGTGGCACTGCCCGCATGCTGACGGGGCGAGCGAAACCTCCAACGGGCCGAACCCCGCAGGAGGTGTCCCCTGGGGCGCGAGCGGACGTGCCCAATGCTGTTTCAGGAACGACTGATCATCGACCGCCGGCAACGCCGCGGGCGACGGGGACGAACTGCGATCGGGACCACAGGCCGTCAGCATGAGCGTCAGCGCCAATGCGACGCACTCGACCGGCCGGCTCCCGATCGCCATGGCCGCTTATTTCTTGGCCGCGCAAGGGTTGGCGGCCTTCGCCGCGCACGGATTCTTGGCGTCGCACGGGTTCTTGGCAGCGCACGGGTTGGCGGTCTTCGCGGCGCAGGGGTTGGCGACTTTCTTCTTGGCGTCGCCGGAAGACTTGGCCGCGCAGGGGTTCTTTGCCGCGCACGGGTTCATCGTCTTCGCCGCACAAGGGTTGGCGGCGGCGCCTTCGGCCGCTCCCACGGGCAGTGCAAAGGCAGCAGCGGCAAGTGCAGCCAGCCCGAGCGACACGGTCTTGCGGGATAAGGTCTTCATGAGAAATCCTTTTCGTCGAGAGAATGGATGTGAACGCCTTTGCAGGCAGGACACACATCATGCGGTCCCGATGCTTGGTCGAACGGTAACGCAGATTCCTTACAAGCAGTTGCTACACGGACGCTGCGCAAGCGCATTTCATGCGAAGATCCGTGCCCGGAACGCTTCAAGGCGCGAAACCGTGCGACTCCGGTCCGGAGTACCGCGCCGCGGTCGCTGCCGTACCGACGCACGGAGGTCCCTTGCTGGATCGGTTACTAAGGCGCACGCTTGGCGGCCGAGGCCTCGCGCGGCGCATCTACTTCGCATTTCTCGCTGCCGCGGCCATCCCTACCGGCATTGCCGGCATCATCGGCGTGACGCTTTCGGTCTACCAGTTGCGCGAAGAAACCCTGCGCCATCTGGGGCAGGAAGTGTCCGTTCGGGCGAATGGCGTGTCGCTCTTCTTCAATCAACTCTCCGCGGAGTTGCGCTATCTGGCCGAAGCGCCGGCTCTCGCGGAGTTGCGCAGCGCGATCCGGCAGGGAGACAACTCCCGCACACGAGCAGCCACGCAGCGTCTGGAGCACGACTACAGTGCGCTCGCGTCGACCTATCCGCATATCTATCAGATCCGTTTCCTCAGCCGCGACGGCCAGGAGCGCGTGCGCGTCGACCGGCGCGGCCATGACGTGGTCGTGGTCTCGAAGGCAGGCCTGCAGGACAAATCCGATCGTTACTATTTCCGCGAGGCGGTGCAGCTCGAACCCGGCAGCCTGTATGTCTCTCCGCTCGACCTGAACGTCGAGTTCGGCCGGATCGAAACCCCGGAGCGTCCGGTCGTGCGGGTCGCGGTCGCGCTCGGCGAACGGGGAGAGCGTACCGACAGCATCCTGGTGGTGAATCTCGATGCCGACATCCTGCTCGCACAGATCGAGCAGATGGCGGTTGCACGCAGTGGTACGGCGTATCTGTTCGATCGCTCCGGACATTTTCTGTCGAGGTCGCGCGAAGCCGCATCAGGCTTCGCGATGAAGTCGGTCGATGTCCTCAAGGACGTGTTCGGCGCGTCACATCTTGCGGCGGTCGTGAGCGGACGCGAGGGAACGATGATGACCGGTCAACGGATTGTTGCGTATGCACCGGTCGAATTCGGCGCGGCCTATCCCGACACGAAGGGGGGACGCTGGGTGATCGCGGTGGACGTGGCGCAACAGACGCTGTTCTTTTCCATCGTCAACCTGTACGTCCTGTATGCCGTGCTCGTTGTCGCAATGATCGTGACGGCGATCGGCGGATACGCGTTGTCCCGCCGCCTTCTGGGTCCCGTGGACGCCCTGGCGCAGGAGACGGAAGCGATCGCCGGCGGGGATTTCACGCGACGCGTGAGCATTTCGGGCGACGACGAAATCGCGGACCTCGGCACCAAGTTCAACGCGATGACCGATCGCCTCTCCGAGCTTTACGGGAAACTCGCCGCGCATCGTGACCGGCTCGAGGATGAGGTCGGCGCCCGAACGCGGGAACTCGTGCACGAGCGCGCCTGGCTTGCGGCGATCATTCAACACACCGGCGACGGCATCCTGGTCGTTGGCGAAGACGGCGATATCACGCTGGCAAACGGCGCAGCACGGGAGCTCCTCGGCTTCCATGCCGACGTGGCCGGTGCTCGTCTGGCGGAATTCTGGAGCGAATGGCCTGGCATCGCCGTCGATGTCGCGGACGACATGCCCACGCGTCGCGATCTGAAGGCACGGGGGAGGGTGCTTGCGCTGTCGATCACCTCGGTGCGCGATGTCGGTGGCGGCCGCTCGTTCGTGGTCGTTGCGCGCGACATCAGCGAGGAGCGGCGCCTGCAGGATGAGCGCCGCGAGCTCGACCGCCAGATGTTCCAGATGGACAAGATGGCGACGATGGGCGAACTCGCGATGGGGCTCGCGCACGAGATCGGCAATCCACTGGCGGGCATGAAGGCCGTCGCACAGGCCCTGCAGTACGAGGAGGACCTGCCCCCCGGCGTATTCGAGGCACTGCGTCGCCTGGAAGGAGAAACGGACCGACTCTCGGATTTCCTGCGCACCTTCCACGGCTTCGCCGCGCCCACCACGCCCGATCTGCGCGCGACACCACTGGGCGAGACACTGGCCGACATCCTGTTCTGGACGCGCAAGGAGGCGCGCAACCAGAAGGTCGAGATCACCACGCACATCCCCGACGTGCTGCCGCCACTGCGCGCTGACCCCGCGCAGCTCAAGCAGGTGCTGCTGAACCTCGTCATCAATGCGCTGCGCGCGCAGCCCGACGGCGGCAGCGTCGACATCGCGGCCGAAGCGGACGGCGGGCGCGTACGCATCGACGTGCGCGACAGCGGGTCGGGCATCCCGGAGACGCTGCAGCGGCGCATCTTCGAGCCCTTCTTCACGACTCGCGAGGGCGGCTCGGGCCTCGGCCTGTCCATCGTGCACAAGATCGTGCAGGAGCACGGGGCCGAAATCGCCGTGAGCAGCGACGGACGGCATGGAAGCTGCTTCACGCTGCTGTGGCCAATACATTCCGCGAGCGGGCATGAGCAACACCATCCTGATCATTGAAGACGACGAGACCCTGCGCCTGACCCTGCTGGGCCTGCTGTCGCGCAAGGGTTACGAAGTGCAGGCCGCCGCCTGCGGCCTCGACGGGCTGGCGCTCGCGCGCGAGACGCGCTTCGGGCTGATCCTGCTCGACCTGCGCCTGCCCGACATTCCCGGACTGGAGGTGATCGCACGCCTGCACGAGTTCGAGGAGGACGCGCTGGTCGTGACGATGACGGCCTACCCCGAGGTGCGCACAGCGGTCGCGGCACTGAAGGCGGGGGCTTACGACTACATCAACAAGCCATTCGACCTCGACGACCTCGACAGCCTGATCCGGCGGGCCTTCGAGACGCGCCAACTGCGGCGCGAGGTCGAATGGCGCCGCGCGCAGGCGGGCGGAGACGTCGTGCCCGGGCTGATCGGTGACAGCGCCGCGTTCCGCGAGCTGCTCGAGACGACGCGCAAGATCGCCGCCGCGGGGCGCGTGCCGGCGCTGATCCTCGGCGAGTCGGGCACCGGCAAGGAACACATCGCGCAGTCGATCCACAGCCTGTCGGCCCGCGCCGCGGGACCGTGGGTGACGCTGAACTGCTCGGCGCTGCCCGAAGGGCTGCTCGAATCGGAGATGTTCGGCCACGAGAAGGGCGCCTTCACGGACGCGCGCCAGGCCAAGAAGGGCCTGCTCGAACTGGCCGACGGCGGCACGCTGTTCCTCGACGAGGTCGGCGACCTGTCGCCCGCCCTGCAGCCGAAGCTGCTGCGCGTGCTCGAGACGCAGACCTTCCGCCGCCTGGGCGGCAGCAAGGAGATCCGCGTCGACGTGCGCTTCGTCGCCGCGACGCACCGCAACCTGCCCGCGATGGTCCGCGACGGCGGCTTCCGCGAGGATCTCTTCTACCGCCTCAACGTCGGCAGCATTGCCGTGCCACCGCTGCGCGAACGCGCCGCCGACATCCTGCCGCTGGCGCGCCACTTCCTGGAGCAGGCCGCGCTGCATCTGGGCATGGCGAGCCCGGCGATCCAGTCGGAGGTCATGTCGCGCCTGCTCGCCTACCGCTGGCCCGGCAACATCCGCGAGCTGCGCAACGTGATGGAGCGCGCCGCGATCCTTGCGTCCGACGGCGTCATCACCGTCGAGCAACTGCCCTTCGGCCACGCGCCCGCACCCGCACGCGGGGAGAGCGCCGCGACGGCGGGCGAGGGCGCGGCCACCATGTCGCTGGCCGCGGTGGAGCGCCAGCACATCCTGCGCGTACTGGAGCACGCTGCCGGCAACAAGACGCGCGCGGCCGAGATCCTCGGCATCACCCGGCTCACGCTGCGCACCAAGCTGCGCGAATACGAGCTGCGACCGGGCGCGGGCGAAGGTGACGAGGATGGTTTTCAACCGGTCAAAAACTGATCGCCCGATCAATTTCCAACCACCGGCCGTTTTTCCAATTCCGCCAGCAAACCCATGATTTTTTGAATCTTTCATGTGCCATGGAAGATGGCACAGGGCTTGCAATACCCCTTGTAGCAGTTGGGTTTTTCTTCGTGCAAGGGGAAATCATGAATACGACGAACAACACGCGTACGGGGCGCCTCCTCGCTGCCTGCAGCATGGCTGCGGCGGCCTGGTTGCTCCCTCACGGCGCCCAGGGGGCCGCTCCCGACCTCGCGCCGATGCCCGAGGTGAAGCCGGGCAACACCGCGATGATCGAACTCGGCAAATACTTCTTCTTCGACCGCCGCCTGTCCGGCGACTGGGGCAGGTCCTGCGCGTCCTGTCACGACCCGGCCAAGGGCTGGGGCGACGGCCAGGCGCTGTCGACCGGCTATCCGTCGATGGAGTATTTCCGCAACGTCCCCACGGTACTCAATGCGAAGCACCGGCAGCGCTTTCTGTGGGATGGTCGCCTCGACGGCTCCGACGCCGGCACCCTCGTGCGCGACATGATCACCGAGACGCACACGATGAACATGGACGGGCGCCTGATGCAGGAGCGCCTGAAGCAGGTGCCCGAGTACGACGCGCTGTGGAAGAAGTGGCGCAACGACGACATCAACGGCATGCGCGTGTTCAACGTCATCGGCGAGTTCATCCGCAGCCTCGAGACCACGAATGCGCCCTTCGACCGCTTCGCGAAGGGCGACGCCGACGCGATCAGCGCCGAGGCCAAGGAAGGCTACGCGCTGTTCAAGGGCAAGGCGGGCTGCGTCGCCTGCCACAACGGTCCGATCGGCTCCGACGGCAAGCTGCACAGGACCGGCGTGCCCGAGCATCCGGACGTGCTCGCCAACCCGTTGCGCACGATCACGATGCTGCGCCACTACGCCACCAGCGGCATGCCGAACTACATGAGCGCACGCACCGACGTCGGTGCCTACGCGATCACCAAGAAGCCCGCCGACATCGGCAAATTCCAGACCGCACAGCTGCGCGACCTGAAATACACCGCGCCCTACATGCACAACGGCGTGTTCGCGACGCTCGACGAGGTCGTCGCGTTCTACAACCGGGGCGGTGACGAGGGCTCCGTGCTGAAGCCGCTGAACCTCTCGGTCGGCGAACAGAAGGCGCTCGTGGCCTTCCTGCTGACGCTGTCGGGCGATCCGGTCGTCGTCACGAACCCCGGCCAGCCCGACATGCAGGTCCGTACTTTCGGCAAGAACTGAGGGACGCACGATGAAAACCCGCACAACGCTCAAGCTCTCGGCGATCGCCGCCTCCTTCGCGGCGCTGCTCACTGCGACGGCCGCCACCGGCCAGACCTTCCCGCCGCTCGCGCCGCTGCCGCCGGTCTCGCCCCCCAAGGACAACCCGCAGTCCCCGGAAAAGATCGCACTCGGCAAGCAGCTCTTCTGGGACGCCCGCCTGTCGGGCGACGGCTCGATGCCCTGCGTCTCCTGCCACCTGCCGGCGCTCGGCTGGGGCGACAACAACGCGCTGTCGCGCGGCTACCCCGGCACCAAGCACTGGCGCAACTCGCAGACCATCATCAACTCGGCCTACTACAACAAGCTATTCTGGGAAGGCAGCGTCACCAGCCTGGAAACGCAGGCCGCAGCAGCTGCGGAAGGCGGCATCGCCGGCAACGGCGACCCCTCGGTGATGGAGATGCGCCTGCGCTTCATCCCCGAGTACGTCGAGTCGTTCAGGAAAGTGTTCGGCGCGGAATGGCCGCGCATGAACGACGCCTATCGCGCGATCTCGGCCTACCAGCGCACCGTCGTGTCGGACGCATCGAAAGTGCCCTTCGACCGCTACATGAACGGCGACAAGAAAGCACTTAACGCCGCGCAGAAACGCGGCATGGCGCTCTTCAACGGCAAGGCCGGCTGCATCCAGTGCCACAACGGCGCGCTCGCCTCGGACCAGCAGTTCCACGACCTCGGGCTGACCGACCACCCCGGCTTCAAGGACGACCCGCTGCTGCAGGTCACCCACCGCTGGCAGCACTACCAGAAGGGCGTGAGCGAGAACCGCTACCGCAACGCCGACCGCGACTACGGCCTGTTCTACGTGACGAAAAATCCCAAGGATGCCGGCAAGTTCCGCACCCCGTCGCTGCGCGAAGTGAAATACACCGCGCCCTACATGCACAACGGCGTGTTCACGACGCTCGACGAGGTGGTCGAGTTCTACGACCGCGGCGGCGAAGCGGGCACCAACAAGAGCCCGCTGATCAAGGCGCTCGGCCTGACCGCGCAGCAGAAGAAGGACCTCGTCGCCTTCATCGAGGCGCTGTCGATGACCGAGCCGCTGATCCACGACGACCCCAAGCTGCCGGGCGACTACCAGCCGCTGCCGGCGCCGGCGAAATGAGGAGCCGAACATGAGCCACAAGACGATCCAGATCCAGTCGGCCCCCGAGCACGACCACGGCCACGACCATCACCACGAGGGCGGGCGCGCGTGCATGAGCCGGCGCAGCTTCCTGCTCTCCGGCGGCGCCTTCCTCGCGCTCGTCGGCCTGGGCGGCGTGCCCGGTTTCGCCGAAGCCGCGCAGCTCCTGAAGGCGGGCTATCCGCGCCAGAAGATTGGCAGCCTGTCGGCGCTGAAGGCCGGCGAGCCGATCAGCTTCAACTATCCCTACGCCGACGTGCGCAACATCCTCGTCAAGCTTGGCGTGGAGGCGGGCGGCGGCATCGGCCCGCAGAAGGACATCGTCGCGTTCAACCAGCAATGCACGCACATGGGCGGCCCGCTCGACGGCACCTACAAACCCAAACACCAGGTGCTCGGCCCCTGTCCGCTACACCTGACGACCTTCGACCTGACGCGCCACGGCATGGTCGCTTCGGGTCACGCCACCGAGAGCCTGCCGCAGATCATGCTCGAAGTGCAGGGTGACGACATCTATGCGGTCGGCGTGATGGGCCTGGTCTATGGCTACAGCACCATGACGGCCGCGGGCCGCGCGTGAAGGAGATCGAGATGAGCAAGCAAGACAGCTACAAGGCCCCCGACTTCGTGCCCCTGCCGCCGAAGGACGCGGACGTCCTCACGACCGCCTGCGACTACTGCACCATCGCCTGCGGCTACAAGGTGTATCGCTGGCCGGTGGGCAAGGACGGCGGGGCGAAGGCCGCGCAGAACGCGCTCGGCGCCGACTTTCCGCACCAGATGATGATGTCTTCGTGGGTCAGCCCGGCGATGCACAACGTCGTCACGCACAAGGGCAAGCCGCACCACGTCGTCGTGGTGCCCGACAAGGACGCGACCGTGGTCAACATCGGCGGCAACCACTCGATCCGCGGCGGCACGCTGGCCGAAAAGTGCTACAACCCGTCGAATCGCACCCGCGAGCGCCTGCAGCACCCGATGCTGCGCGTGAACGGCCAGCTCACCCCGGTGAGCTGGGACCTCGCGACCGAGGTCATGGCCGACATCTCGAAGTACATCCTGGCGAAGTACGGCGAGCACGCGTGGGGTGTGAAGTCGCATTCCTACCAGTACTTCGAGAACGTCTACGCGATCACCAAGCTCGCGATGACCTCGGTGGGCACGCCCTCGTTCGCGTGGCACGACAAGTGTTCCGCGACCAACGACGCAACCGGTCTCGACGACGCGGGCATCGACTCCTTCGCGTCGAGCTACGAGGACTGGGCGATGTGCGACGTCGCCTTCCTGTCCGGCGTCGATCCCTACGAGACCAAGACCACGCTGTTTACCTCGCACATGATGCCGGGGGACAAGAAGTTCATCTTCGTCACGCCGCACAAGACGATGGGGGTCGCCTGGTCGATCCGCGAAGGCCGCGGCCTGTGGCTGCCGGTCATCCCCGGCACCGACACGGTGCTGCACATGGCGCTCGCGCGCATCATCATCGAGAACAACTGGCAGGACCAGGCGTTCATCGACAAGTGGATCGCCAAACCCTGGGAAGTCGACTCCGGCTACGGCCGCGGCACACGCAATACTGGCTGGCAGTGGCGCACGACCTGGGGCACCTGGCAGAGCGACTGGGAGGACTACAAGAAATTCATCGTCGCACAGGAAGAATCGAAGCTCGACGTCGCGGCGAAGATCACCGGCCTGAACCCCGACGATATCCGCAAGGCCGCCGAGTGGATCGCCAAGCCCAAGGCCGATGGCAGCATGCCGAAGACCTCGTTCATGTGCGAGAAGGGCAATTACTGGTCCAACAACTACATGAACACGACGTCCTTCGCGTCGCTCGGGCTGATCTGCGGCTCGGGCAACCGCCCCGGGCGCATGATCTCGCGCGGCGGCGGCCACCAGCGCGGCGGCCTGTCGGCCGGCGGCGGCTCGGGCTGGCTGTCCCCGGAAAAGTATCCCGGACGGCGCAAGAAGGATTTCAACCTCGACCTGTGGCTCACGCAAGGCAAGCTGCGTTTCGCGTGGGTCATCGGCACCACCTGGGTCGCAGCGATGATGGGCTCCAACGCGCTGGCCGAGAAGATGCGCGAGCTCACCGCGCAGAACCCGCACCAGATCACGAGCCTGGACCGCGCCGCGATCTTCGAGACGCTCAAGAAGCGCGTCGATTCGGGCGGCATGGTGATGGCCAACTCCGACCTCTACCCGGTCGTGCCGGTCGGCACCGAGTTCGCCGACATCGTGTTCCCGGTCGCCTCGTGGGGCGAGGACAACTTCACCCGCTGCAACTCCGAGCGCCGGTTGCGCCTGTACAGCAAGTTCTACGACGCGCCGGGCGAGGCCAAGCCCGACTGGTGGATCGTGCAGAAGTTCGCGCACAAGATGGGCTTCGACAAGGATGGCAGCTACGCATGGAAGGATTCCAACGACGTGTTCGAGGAAGCGGCCCGCTTCTCGCGCACCGGCGTGCTGAACTACCACCCGCTCGCGATGCAGGCCAAGGAGAAGGGCATCAAGGCGCAGGAACTGCTGCGCAGCTACGGGACGACCGGCATCCAGACTCCGATCCGCGTCAGGGACGGCAAGCTCGTCGGCACCCAGCGCCTGCACGACCCGGCCAACGACTGGGGCGAGATGGAAGGGCCCGAAGTGCAGATCCCCGCGCTGTACGCCTTCAACACCCAGAGCGGCAAGGCGGTCCTGCTCAAGTCGCCGTGGAAGTACGCCGGCTGGATCCAGTTCTACGAAGCGGTGAAGCCACGCGCGGAGAAGGACGAGCTGTGGGTGACGAACGGGCGCGTGAACGAGACCTGGCAGTCGGGCTTCGACGATCTGCGCAAGCCCTACCTGTCGCAGCGCTGGCCGGAAGCCTTCCTGTTCATCCATCCGGATGACGCGGCCAAACGCGGCATCGAATCGGGCGACTACGTCGAGGTCGTCAACGACACCGTGTATGTACAGACCGGCCAGCCGCAGGGCGTGCTCGACGCGGATCTGAACTTCAACGACCTGATGCGCGATGGTCACATCACGACCACGGTCGGCCGCTTCCGCACCGTCGCGATCGTCTCCGACGAGATGCGCCCGGGCGTCGCGAAGGCGAACTTCAACTTCCCGAAGTCGCCCGCCAACGCCGTGGTCTCGGCGGTGCCGGACCCGATGACAAACAACTACCGCTACAAGCTCGGCCGCGGCGCTGTGAGCAAGGTCGGGGAATCGCCGTACAAGCATGAGTTCGCACGGATGAGCCTCAAGCCGCGCAACATCGTCTGATCGACCCCGTGCGGCGGCGCCGTGAGGCGTCGCCGCGCCTCCCCCAGGACTGTTCCGATGAATTTCATCGTCACGCATGCGCTCACTGCTCCAACTCCGAGCGGCACAGCCGATCGCCAAGCGACGAAAGGAGCCAGGGAGGGCAGGGGGATCGCACGCCTGCTTGATGCAATTGCCGGTCGTATTGCCGGCGCTCGCGGTAGCACGTTCGACCGGAAACGGCCCGGTAATGACGTGGCGACGAACGCACGCGAAGTCGCGCTCGAATCCGCCTTGTGCTCAGCCCTGGAGCGCGAAGAATTCGCCGTTCACTTTCAACCGCAGGCCTGCCTCGACAGCGGTCGGATCGTGGCGGTGGAAGCGCTGCTGCGGTGGAACTCCCCCAAGTTCGGCCGCGTTGCGCCCGACACGTTCATTCCGGTTGCCGAACGCAGCGGGGCCATCGTACGCCTCGGAGAGTGGGTGCTGCGCGAGGCCTGCGCGCAGCACAAACGATGGTGTTCGAAAGGGATCATGCCCCCGCGAGTCGCGGTGAATGTCTCCCCGATACAACTGCGTGCGGCCGACTTCCCGTTCCGGGTCGCAGCCATCCTGCGGGAATCCCGCATGCCCGCCGGATGGCTTGAACTCGAATTGACGGAGAGCCAGCTTTCGCACGACGACCAGCCCGTGCTTCGCGCGCTCGAGACGATCCGCAGCCTGGGCGTTTCGATCGCACTCGACGACTTCGGAACGGGTTTTTCGTCCCTGATGCACCTGACACGGATGAACCTCGATACGCTGAAGATCGCCCGTGATTTCGTGCAGGACCTCGCCGGCAACCCGGCAAACGCGACGATTGTCGCCGGCTTGCTCTCGATCGCGCGCGGACTAGGCCTGAGGGCTGTTGCGGAGGGGGTCGAGCGAGAGAGCGAACTGGCCTTCCTGCGCGAACATGGGTGTCACCATGTTCAGGGGTACCTGACGGGAAAACCCGAACCGGCGGACGAAATCACGCATCTGCTGAAGGCTGGCGGCGCGGTGTGCCGCGGACGCTGGGCGCCGACGTGATCGATCCCGCGGCCGCCAGAACAGCGTCAGTTACGACCATGACTCATGCGTCACGAAGTTGCGAGCCGGCCCATGAAGCGAGTGCCGGCTCCATTACCTGGCTGAAGCGATATCAGGACTTCTCCGCGCGCAACCAGGCGAGCAGATCCTGCGCCTGCTTCTCCGTTCCATAAACCAGGTGGAGCAGGAGCTGCACCGGCTTTGGAATGGTGCGTCCCGACTCATACCTCGACCCGCCCGATTGGGTGACGTGGAGCGGGCTCCAGAATTGCGACTGATTCATCCCCAATTTCGCGCGGTGTGCACGCGCGTCTTCGCCCGTCTTGAAGCGCAGCGCTGGCTGCTTCGTCTTGCGTCGGGGCGTGGGGGACTGGGTCTCTTCTTGGGGCATGGTGATTCCTGTTCTCTATGTTTGGGCTGCGGGTGTAGCCGTCGCGAATTGATGACGTAGCAACCGGACGTGCATATGCACGTATAACGATACACTTTTATTCTAGGCAAGTTCTTGTCACGAAAGGCGGTTTCTAACGCTACGACAAGATCAGCTGACGAAAATTTGCTGGTATCGACATCATCATCGGTACGAGGATCGACGGGTAGCCAGGGTTATTAGTTTACATAATGCCAATCGTTGGACCGCTAGAAGGCGTGCCAGTGTTGGCATTGGTCGGAGCGGGTGTCAGTAGCAAATTGACACCGGCCGTTATCGCAATGATGGCGGCATGACGCGCAAAAGGGAGTAGCACGGCCCGGCGTTCGGGTTTCTTCTCGGTCACGAGTTCCGATGCGGCGATGACGCAGCGCGCGTCTTCGTGGATCAGCTCAGCCAGGACATAGCATGCGGATATGGGGAGGCCGTTCCGGCCGCTTTTCGCGTCGGTGATCTGCTGTGCGTGCACGAGTAGCAGTTTCGCAAGTTCTTTGCGGCCCCCTGCGGCGTTTTCGCCTTGTTCAATCAGTTCGCGTAGTTCCATGACATTACCTCTTGACACGCAAATTTACTTGCGGTTACAGTCGCGTACAGAAATTTGCTTGCACGTGAATTTATGTGCGTAGCGCGAGCATACAGCCCGCAGGCGGGCCGATCAATGGCGCGCGGGTAGGGGGTCGGGTTTCGGGAAGTGAAGCCGGTTCCAAGGGTGTGGCAGCGGTTCGGAAGGGTCGCGGGTTTCGTCCGGGCAGCGGAAGTTCTTCATTGCCTGCTGGATGTTTCGGCGGTGCTCGGGGGTGGAAAAGTGGGGTGCGAGGGGGTTGGTGATATCGATTTCTTGTCGCAGTCGGCGGCAGCGTTCGGTTTCCGCGTTGGCGGTGAGTGGTAGGACGAGGGTGGCGGCAGTCGCCAGCAGTAGGACGTGTTTCATGTGGTGTGGTTAGGACGTAGGAATCTGAACCATGCCATAGAAGCCGGAAGGCTGATACCGGGGAAGGATGGACGGGGTAGGCGATCCATGGCCGGTGGTGACACCGGGCGCGAGGGCAGGGCGGCGAATCCTTGCATCTGGCAATACCGGGAGGAGGAAATGCCTCCCGTTTCTTAAGGGGGAATGACGTGGCGGAACGGGTCGAGCAAGAGCGTCGGGTGGTGACAACGGGTGTGCGCCAGGTGTGCGCATCTGTCACCAGTGCGGATGAAAGTGCGGCGCGTATCCCGGTCGCGGAAGCGGTGGCCGGGGGTGCGTTCTCGCCGTTGTGCTTTGTCTCGGCGGAAGTGGGGCGGTTCGAGCTCACCACGGTGTGTAAGCGGTCGCCGTTCGCGATCTGCGAGAAGTGCAAAAACTGGAACGGTGTGCTGTGAAGTGCAAGGGCACGAATCGCGCGCGGCGTGAAACGGTCATGACGCCTACGCAATTGGAAAACGTGTGTCGGGTTACGCCTGAGGAATACGCCACGTTCGGCGCGGCGCTCCCGGCGTCGGCGCAAGCGCAGCGCGACGGCGCCGGGAGCGCGGGCGCCACAGGCTGCGGATTCCCCCCCCCTACTAAAAGGGGGGGAAAGGTTCCGAAGCGGCGCGATGCTCAGCACCTGAATGAAGTTAAGTTGGTTTTGACCGATAGCGGCGAAACCAAAATGGTGATGGTGCGTAAGCCGATCGATGGGGAATGCGCCTTTATCGACGGGATGCGTTTTACGGTTGGTGTCGAAACGTGGCACCGGGGCGAGAAGGGAACATTGCTCACCGATTCTCAGGTGATGACGGAATGTTCGTTGATGATGGAAAGGGTATTTGGCTTCGGCGTTACAAAATCCTTGGGCCATGGCCGGGATTTTTATACCTCGTGTTTCGTGCTGGGCGAGGACCTTGGATACGTCTGCATGGGGGGTAAATCGCAGCGCGGGACGATGCTGATTGTCTTGCACGGTACTGGGGCGATGGCGGCGCGGGCGGGCTGGGAAGGTCGGCTTTTTCAATTTCTTTCGACGGTGGCGAGTCGTCCGACTATCACGCGGATTGACTTGGCGCATGATGATTATGAGGGGGCGTATTGGACCTGCGATTATGCGGACCGGGCTTTCGATTTGGGCTGGTGGAAGATGGGAGGCCGCATGCCGTCCCATGAATACCGCGGGAACTGGAAACGTCCGGACGGATCGGGCCGAACGTTGTATATCGGCAAGCGCAAAAACGGCAAGTTGTGTCGCACCTATGAAAAGGGCAAACAGCTAGGCGATGAAAGCTCGTTGTGGGTGCGATGTGAAGTCGAAGTGCACAACAATGATCGGGTAATCCCGTTGGATGTGTTGCTGCATCCGTCGGGCTATTTCCTTGGGCAATATGATGCGTTGTGCGTGATTGCTCCGCATATCGAAGGGAAGCGGATTCGCACGGCGCGTGCGGTGGTGCAGATCACGGTTCAAGCGTGTCTGGATAACGTCAAAAAGAGTTACGGTGCGTATATCCGGGTTTTGCGCTTGGCGCTGGGGGATGTGGGGTTGCTCGATGCGATCCAGCGCAATGACGATGTGTATCCGGTGCGGTTGAAAACACCGGATGAAACGATGTACGGGAAGGGGATCCATTTAGCTCCCACGGTATCCGCCGACGTGGAATCGGGCTTATTTGGCGTGTTTGCTTGAGAGGGTAGAACGATGAAATTCAATAATCGCGTGAAAGTCACCGGTATGAAGGCGGTTGATGTGGAGATGGAAGGTCAGCGTTACGACTCCACGAAAGTGTTTCTCGAAATCCCCCTGGATGATTCCAAGGGCACGGCGAAAGGGTTCGCGACAGCGGAATACTCGTTTGGCAAACATGACGAATTCGACAAATATAAGCATTTGCCGTTTCCGTTTGAGGCTGAGGCCGAAATGGAGATGGTGACGTCGGGCAAGGTGTCGAAAGTCGTCCTGCACGCTATCAAGCCGGTCGCGCAGGTGAAGTGATGGATTTCGTTCGCCGTTACATCGTTCAGGATCGGGAGACGGGGCAATTCGTTTGCCCGCGCTTGGGGGATGTCGGCTTGTGTGTGCTGTTTCAGGATGCGGGGCGATTTGAAACGGCGGACGAGGCCCGGGAAGCGGGTGTGTATCTCCTCGATGCGGATGCTCTCGTGATTCCGATATGGGAGCGGGATTTGTTTGGGGAAGCGAAATGATTTGCGTGCAGGTCGATGCAGGCGGGGCGCTCGTGGCGGTCGATCCGCAACCGGCGGAAGTGTCGGCCTGTGCGCTGGTGGTCACGAGTGGGGCGGACGTGCTGAACAGCCCGTTTGCGTTCACTCCTGAACAGGGCTCACAAATCGGGGGCGCGATTCTCGGTGTGTGGGCTCTGGGGTATGTGTTCCGGATACTCGTCCGGGCTCTTTCAATTGGCGATAAACCTGAGGAGGTATAAGCCATGAGTCAAGCAATCAAGCGCGGCCTTGTTGCCGTTGGTGTTCTCTCCGCTTCGGCCTCGTCGTTCGCGGCGGCTCCGGATGTGACGGCGGTGGTTACAGAAATCGGCGGCGCGGCTGCTCCGATTGCGTCGATCGGGGCCGCTGTGCTCCTGATCCTCGTCGGTATCAAGGTGTTCAAGTGGGTGCGCCGCGCGATGTAAGCGGCGTGTCAGCCTGAAAACCGGACAGGGGCTTTGGCCCCTGTTTTTCCATCAGGGGGCAATCATGGGTGTGTGGGTTCTGGTGGCGATCTTGGGGGCGTCATGGTTGATTTTCTCCGCATGATTCGGGCGTGGGGCTGGTTCGGGGTCGGTGTGCTATTGGCGGCGCTGCCGATGCTGGCCTTTGCAGATACGTACAACGCAACGCATCAGTATTACGTGAGCGTAATTCTTTCGCCGTCGCAGGTGTTTTCAACGCCTTCGGCTACCTGTACAGCGGTGAATGCGGCGGATGCGAGGTATGGGCCTGGTGTCGCGGAATCCTATCCGGGGTCGGGGACGTGGCAATGCTGGAACGCGAACTATACCTATCCCTCGGTGCTGGAAAAATGGGTGTGTCCGTATGGTGGCACGTTGTCGAGTCAGGCACCGTGGATTTGCCAGAATGCGCCGTTGTGCCCCGATGGGGAAGCGCGCGATGCATCGGGGCAGTGCGTTTCGATGTGTCCAGCGGGAAAAGTTTGGGATTCGACGGCACAGACCTGTAAGGACCCTTGTTCCCAGTTCGCGGGCAATAGTTATGGTTCGCCGAGTAGCTGGGCAACCCTCGATGTAGCAACGATGGGGGGGACCGGTAATACGACTTTTTGCGATGGGCAGTGTGCGGTGTCGGGGGGGAAGGTCGAGTGTCAATCGGCATCGTCTATCGGGGCCTCGGGCGATACGGTTGCGCTTGGTTATACCTGCGTCGTACAAGGTCCGTTCGTGCATACCGGGAAAAGCTGCGGCGATGCGGGCGCTTCGGCAAAGCTGATTTCCGTTGAGGCTAATCAGAATCCGTGGTGGAAGACCGGGGATGATGCGAAGAAATGCGCGGAATCTGGCGGCTATTGGGGGCAGGTGAATGGGCAGGATGCGTGCGTGCGCTCCACGCCGGGCGATGGCACTACAAAGACCACGAACACGGAAACCGCGCCAAAGACCACGACCACGACGAATCCGGATGGGAGCACGACGACGACGACGGAATCGTCAAAGACCACGTGTAGCGGCGCGATTTGCTCGACGGAAACGACAAAAACGACGGGCGGCACCAATGCCGATGGATCGTCAAAATCGCCGACTACAGAGACGAACAAGCAGGAACAGCCGAAGGGCGATTTCTGCCAGCAGAATCCCACGGTCGCCGGCTGCGAGGGTACGAAAAAGGACGGCACGTTTGGTGGCTCCTGCGCGGGCGGCTTCACGTGCACCGGCGATGCCGTCCAGTGCGCGACCGCTGAAGCCTTGCACAAGCAGGAATGTACGCGGCTCGCCGAGAAGTCGGAACAGGAAGGCGCGGCGCAGTCCTACCTGAATGGTTTTGCCGCGGAGATCCCCCAGGCGAAAGTCGATCAGGCTCTCAACGCGGCCGGGGATTACGACGTCGACGTCTGGCAGCAGTTCCAAGAGGCGCAGCAGACGTACGTCAATTTCACCGCGGAATGCTTGCCGGATTTGTTTTTCGATCTTAAGGGGCAGCGTTATACCTTCGATGTTGGTTGGATCTGCGGTATCGGTGATTTTGTTCGCATGATGATGCACATCATTGCCTATATGGGTGTGCTGTCGATCGTGGGTCGCGGCTTTTCGAAATAAGGGGGATGGGCGATGCAGTTTCTAGCGCCGTTGGTGGCCGGGATCTTCTCCGGTATTTCGTACTTCCTCGCCAGTCGTGGGGCGTGGATTCTCGCGTCCTTAGGGATCGGCTTTGCGACCATGAAGGGCATGCAGACAATTACCGGCTTCATCATCGCCGACATGAACACGGCGATTGGCGCGGTGAATACCGCGTCGGGCGCGGTCGGTGGGCACAACGTCGGCGTCTTCATGGCGAAGTTCGCGGCGTATTGCGGTCTGTTTGATGCGCTGAACATCATGCTTGGCGGCTTCATGGCGCTGTACGGCATGGTCGGCTTGCGCGTCATTATGCGCAAGCTAACGGGTTGATGGTGACAAAGGGAGCGTTCCTGGTGCGCGGTGTTGTCGCCAGACGGCGGGTGATGGCACGGGGTAGGGCGATGCGGCTGCCCGCAGTCCCGGAGCGTAGCGGAGCGGCGAGGAGGAGGCGCAGCGCGCGGCGGCGGGGCGTTGCTGGTCGGGTAGGTAGGACAGTGGGCCACGCTATGCGAGTGGGCTGGCGTGTCTTCGGAGTGCCATCGGGCCGCGCGAAGATGAGCGCGCCCGAAGGGGCGGGCGATACCCCGAAGGGGCAAGGATGCGCAGCGTAGCGGAGCGTCCGCAGTCGAGCCGCGCGCGGCCCGTGGGAAAGCCTAAGGGTTTTTGGTTTTAAGGGGGTCGGGATGGATGAAGTAGAACAGTGTCGGATCGCGATTGATCTGGCACTTGATGCGCAATTCTGGCTTGCGGTGGCACTTGCGTCTGCGACGGGGGTCGGCGGCTGGTTTGCCGGGGGGTATCTGTGATTTACCTCCATACAGGCCTTCCGGGGGCGGGGAAGACAATTCTGACGCTGAAAAGGATCCTTGATCGGGCCAAGGAAGAGAACCGCGCGGTCTATTACCATGGGATCGAGATCCTGAAGCCCGAGATGTTTCCGGGGTGGGTCGAACTGAAGGATCCGACTAAATGGCACGAGCTCCCGGATGGTGCGATTTTCGTGCATGACGAGGCTCAGACGGTTTATCGTCCTCGCGGGACTGGTGCGCAGGTTCCGGAACACGTTGCGAAAATGGAAACGCACCGGCATCAGGGACATGATTTGTACTTCGTCACGCAACATCCGATGTTGGTTGACGCCAACGTTCGGCGGCTCGCGGGGGAACATGTGCATGCGGTGCGCCCGTTCGGAGCAAAGGGCGCTACGCTGCACAAATGGCCGCAGGTCAAGGAACACTGTGACAAGAGTCGGTCGGACTCGATGTCCGAAATTGTTGCCTATCCGGCTGAGCTCTACGGCGCGTACAAGTCTGCGACGATCCATACGCATAAGTTCAAGTTGCCGGGCCGTGTCTGGGTCCTGTTGCTGATTCCGATTCTGCTCTCGGCTTGCGTGTGGGGTTTCGTGAAATGGTTCGCCGGTCGTGATTCAGTGACGGTTGCGCCGGAAAAGCTCACGGCGGGGCAGAACGTTGCCGCGGTCGGTTCGAGCGGGCAGGGCGGTGGCACTGTTAAGACGCGGGCGCAGTGGATGGAAGAGCGGATCCCGCGGGTTCAGGGGCTGGCGCATACAGCGCCGGCCTTTGATAAGGTGACGAGTCCGGACCGTGCCCCCTATCCTGCGGCATGCGTCGCGATGGGTAAGTCATGCCGTTGCTACACGGATCAGGCCACGATCTTGGACACGCCGGACGGCCTATGCCGGCAGATTGTCGATAAAGGCTTTTTCATGGAATGGGACAAAGACCGCGGCCAGCGGGCGCAGCTTGCGCAGCAAGAGGCTAGGCCGGATCGGCGGCGTGCACTCGATGGGGTTGAGGATCAGCGATCTAGGGAAGATGCGGCGCGGTTCGCGTTGATCGGGGATGGTGGCACGTATGCGGGTATGGCTCCGGTCGGGCGGTGATGGTGACGCAGGCGAGCTCCTGGAGTGTTCAGGTTGTCACCATGGTGTGGTGACAAACAGCGAGCTCGAGCGCGTTGAACGTGTCACCAGTTCTGGGCATTGGGCTTAGTGTTCCCATAGGTTATGACTGGTGACGCTGGCGTGCTCCTGGGGCGCGCGGCTTGTCACCAATGGGGCGGCGCGTTTGGTGACGCCGGCGTGCTCCTGGTTAGCTCCGGTTGTCGCCATTAGGCCGTCGAGCGCGGCCTTTGCCCATCCGACGTATTGCCACGCGGTGGCGGTCTTTTCAGTGATTGTGCGCAGTTGCGCGCGCAGGGCATCGGCGGCGTGTTCGCGCGCGATGGCGGCTTGTGCGTTGGCGATCTTCGTCGGATCGGTGCCGATGTACTCGCGCTTGCGGTGTCCGCTGCTGTCGGTGGGGTGGATCAGGTACAGGTATTTGCCTTCGCGCCAATGCGCGGTCGCCCGGGTGGTTCCCAGCGCGATCAGCGCGGCGAGGTCGCGCTCGCGGCGTTCGCGGTATTCGTCCAGTTCGCGCAGTTCGGCGGCGAGTTGGGTACATCCTTGGGCGAGGTCGAAAGGCGTGCTCATTTGGTGGCCTCGGCGAGCATGTTTTCGGCGGTCTGGCTGGCGTCGAGCGCGTCGTCGGTGTGGTAGTCGGCGGCGGTCTGGTGCTCGCCGTTGAGCCAGAGTTCCACGCGGTACTCGTCCCAGTCGTCGTCACGGATGATGTATACGCGGGTTTGGTTGTCCTTCAGGGTTTCGAACACGTATTCATTTTTCATGGTGGCGGGTTCCGTGTATGGACTGGTGGCGTTAGTGGTAGCGGCGGGCGCGTAGGCCGCTGCGGATGTGTGCGAGATAGGGGGCTCCGAAGTAGGGTGTGCATACGTCGGCCAGCATTTTCCCGACTGCGGCGGCGCCGTCGTGGGGGCGGTGGTTGCGCTCGATCAGGCGGATTGCGCGGGCGATCAGGCGGCGCGCTTCGTGCAGCGGGGGTTCCGTCTTGCGCATGAGCGGGCGGACGAATTCGAGCGCGAGCGTCTTCTGCCGTTCCAGAAATTCCGTGCACTTTATGAATGCTTTGCTGATCTTCATCGCTTTTCCCTCCTACCGGGTCCCTAGATTCGGAGCCGATCGTTTCGGCTCCTGCGTTTCGTCATGCTGTGGCGTCTAGTCCTTCCGTTCTCCCTGAGTTCGTCGCCGTAGTGACTTGGCGCGCCTGGGCGACGTGTAGGCAAGGGCACGGCTTCATCGTGTGCACTTCACCCTTGCCGGAGCGGCGAACAGGTGCGACAACAAAACGCAGGCGTCGAAGGCAGGGAGTTAGGAAGGACGGGTCAGCAGGACGGAACGCAGGCTTGCGGACCGCGCATGCGGTTCGCCTGACTGACCGCGTCAGCGGTCGGACCGGGACTGGTCGTGTTGTAGTTCTCGACGGCGTGATCCGTCCTTGACCTAGAATCTGCGGCCCTATGTTTCCGGAATGGTCGGCAACCCTTCGGCATTTGTACTGGCGGCTGCGCGCGGCGCGGTCCAGTTCGCGCCCGAGTCGGCGGACGTGGTACCGGCGTATCCGGAAAGAAAAAGCCCGCCTGAGAGCGGCGGGCGTTGATCCGTTTCACCTGCATGCGGTGTGCAGGTGTCTGGCTAATCCGTTCAGCAGGGTCGCGGAACAGCGCATGCATAAAGCATTGCAGCGGCGCGCTTGAGTCGTCTCCAAGTTGACATAATGCCAATTATGGCGTTTTCGGATACTCGTCCTGCTACTCGTCGACGCCCGACTTGCGACGCGCCCGACCCATACTCGCAATAGCGCGCACACCGGACGCAATTTCAAAACTCACAGCCCCTGCATCCAGCACACGTTTCTATCGCCCGCCATTGGCGCTGCCACGCACGAATACTCGGGCGGCTGCACGGTCGCGCCGCCCGCAGTCGCCAAAATCAGCCGCCGGCGTGTACCCTCGCCGGCCCTTCGGCGCGCTTCCCGTCGTCGACCGCCCCCCAGCCGCCGCCGAGCGCCCGCACCAGCGCAACGGTCGCCTGGTACTGCGCGGCACGCACCTGCAGCGCCTCGCGGCGGTTGCGCAGTTCGCTGCGGCGTGCGTCCAGCAGGTCGAGCTGGCTGACGAGGCCGCTGCGGTAGCGGACGTCGGACAGCACGGTCGCACGGCTCGCGGAGGCGACGGCGCGCGACTGCGCTTCGCTCTGGTCGGCGAGCAGGCGCAATGCCGACAATTGGTCTTCGACGTCCTTGAACGCGACGAGCACCTGTTCGCGGTAGCCCGCGAGCGCGGCATCCAGCTCGGCGCTGGCGTTCCGCACGCCGGCCTCGCGCCGGCCGCCGTCGAAGATCGGCAGCGACAGCAGCGCGCCGATGCCCCAGGAGCGGGCCGACCACTTGAAAAGATCGCCCAGATCGGTCGATGCGTAGCCGCCCGAACCGGTCAGCGCGATATCGGGGAACCATGCGGCCTGGGCGACGCCGACGCGGGCCTGGGCGGCGAGCATCGATTGCCGTGCGGCGTCGATGTCGGGACGGCGCGTGAGCACGGTGCTCGGGACACCGGCCGGAATCACCGGCAGCACGGTGGTCCACTCCCCCGCCTCCAAACCGAAGTTGGAGGCCGGGTCGCCGACCAGCACCGCGAGCGCGTGTTCGACTTCGGCGCGGCGGCGGTCGAGCGCGAGTGCGTCCGACTCCGTCGCGGCGAGCTCGGTGCGTACGCGGGCGACATCGAGTTCGGCGATGTCGCCGGCTTCGAAGCGCCGTTCGGTGAGTGTGAGCGTGTCGCGGTAGGCGCCGACCGTCTCGCGTACCAGTGCGCGTTCGGCATCCAGTGCACGCAAGGCGAGGTAGCTGCGCGCGACGTCGGCCTGCACGAGGAGACGCGTGTTGCGGAGAAGCGCTTCGCGGCTGTCGGCGTCGAGCGCTGCGGCCTGGCTCGCCTGCGAGAGGCGTCCGAAGACGTCGAGCTCCCACGAGAAACTCGCGCCGGCGCGGAACAGGTTGCCGGCACCGCCGCCCGCGGGCGTGATCGCCCCACCCTGCCGTGTCGCGTCCGCGCCGATACCGATCTGCGGCGCGCGCTGGGCGTCGGTTGCCTGCAGCAGCGCGCGAGCCTGTGCGAGCCGGGCGGCGGCGATCTGGATGCTGTTGTTGCGCTCCAGCGCGCGCTCGACGAGCCCGTCGAGGACCGGGTCGGAGAACGTTTTCCACCAGGCGCCGTCAGCCTGCACCGTCGGCGGGACGGCCTGCGTCCAGCGGCCGTCGCCCTCCTTGAAGGCCGCCGGGGCAGTCGGCAACGCGGCCGGATCGATTTGCGGCGCCGTCGCGCAGCCGGCCAGCACGAGGGCGGCGAGGAGCGGTGCGAACGCGGTGCGGAGCGGTTGAGTCAGCGATGTCATGTTCAACTCCTTATTCGTGGTGCGCACGCGGTGCAGCAAGGACGGGGACGATCGCGGCGCCACCCGTGATGGGCGAAGCGGCGAAGGCTTCGAGATGCGGGATCTCGCCGTGCAGCTTCAGCGCCCGGTTGCCCGCGAGGCGGCGCATCAGCACGTAGAACACCGGCGTCAGGAAGAGGCCGAAGGCCGTGACTCCGATCATCCCGGCGAACACCGCCACACCCATCGCGCTGCGCATCTCGGCGCCGGCGCCGGTCGAGAGCACCAGCGGCAGCACACCCATCACGAAGGCCATCGAGGTCATCAGGATCGGGCGCAGACGCAGCCGGCTCGCCTCGATCGCGGCCTGCAGCGGCGTGCGTCCGGCGAACTCCAGCTCGCGGGCGAACTCGACGATCAGGATCGCGTTCTTCGCCGACAGCCCGACCAGCACGATCAGGCCGATCTGCGTGAAGACGTTGTTGTCGCCGCCCGACAGCCACACCCCCGTCATCGCCGCGAGAATCCCCATCGGCACGATCAGGATGATGGCGAGCGGCAGCGTCAGGCTTTCGTACTGCGCGGCGAGCACCAGGAAGACGAGCAGGATCGCGAGCGGGAAGACCCACACCGCCGAGTTGCCGGCGAGGATTTCCTGGTAGGTCAGCTCCGTCCATTCGAAGGAGATGCCTTGCGGCAGCGTCTCCGCCGCGATGCGCTCGATCGCTTCGCGTGCCTGCCCGGACGAGTAGCCCGGAGCCGGTGCACCGCTGATATCGGCCGACAGGAAGCCGTTGTAGCGCATTGCGCGTTCCGGCCCGAAGCTCGACTCGATCTTCATCAGCGAGGACAGCGGCACCATCTCGCCCGTCTGCGAGCGCACCTTCAGCAGGCCGACGTCTTCCGCGTGGGCGCGGAACGGGGCGTCCGCCTGCACGCGCACCGAGTAGGTCCGGCCGAAGCGGTTGAAGTCGTTCACGTACAGGCTGCCGAGGTAGATCTGCATGGTGTCGAACACGTCGGTGACCGGGATGCCGAGCTGGCGCGCACGGGTGCGGTCGATGTCGGCAAAGAGCTGCGGCACGTTCACCTGGTAGCTGGAGAACAGCCCCGCGAGTTCGGGCGCCTTCGACGCCTTCGCGAGGAAGGCCTTGGTCGCGGCGTCGAGCGCCTCGTAGCCGAGCGAGGCGCGGTCTTCGAGCTGCAGCTTGAAGCCGCCGGTCGTCCCGAGGCCCTGCACGGGCGGCGGCGGGAACATCACGATGAAGGCGTCCTCGATGCCGGCGAACTTCTTGTTCAGCTCCATGGCGATCGCGCCGGCGCTGAGTTCTTTGCCCGTGCGCTCGTCGAAGGGCTTCAGCGGCGTGAACACGATCCCGGAGTTCGAGCTGTTCGTAAAACCGTTGATCGACAGGCCGGGGAACGCGACCGCGTGCTCGACGCCCGGCTGCTGCAGCGCGATCTCGCCCATGCGGCGGATCACCTCCTCCGTGCGGTCGAGCGTCGCGCCGTCGGGCAACTGCGCAAAACCGATCAGGTACTGCTTGTCCTGCGCCGGCACGAAGCCGCCGGGCACCGACTTGAAGAGTCCCAAGGTCAGACCGATCAGCGCGAGGTACACCGCCATCATCACCGTCTTGCGCCCGATCGCCCCGCGCACACCACCGCCGTAGGCTTCCGCGCCGCGGCGGAAGGTCCGGTTGAAGGCGCCGAAGAAGCGGCCGAAGACCTTGTCCATGGCGCGCGTCAGCGCGTCCTTCGGGGCGTCGTGACCTTTGAGCAGCAGCGCGGAGAGCGCCGGCGACAGCGTCAGCGAGTTGATCGCCGAGATCACCGTCGACATCGCGATCGTCAGCGCGAACTGCTTGTAGAACTGGCCGGTGAGGCCGGTGATGAAGGCGAGCGGCACGAACACGGCGATCAACACCAGCGCGATCGCGATGATCGGGCCGGAGACTTCCTTCATCGCCCGGTAGGTCGCTTCGCGCGGCGATAGCCCCGCCTCGATGTTGCGCTCGACGTTCTCGACGACGACGATCGCGTCATCGACGACGATGCCGATCGCGAGCACCAGACCGAAGAGCGTCAGCGCGTTGATCGAAAAGCCGAAGAGATGCATCACCGCGAAGGTGCCGACGATCGACACCGGGACCGCGAGCAGCGGAATGATCGACGCGCGCCAGGTCTGCAGGAACAAGATCACGACCAGCACGACCAGCGCGACCGCTTCGAGCAGCGTGTGGATGACCGCCTCGATCGACGCGCGCACGAACTGTGTCGGGTCGTAGACGATCTCGTAATCGACGCCTTCGGGCATGTTCTGTTTGAGCTGCTGCATCGTCTCGCGGACGTGGTCCGAGATCTGGATCGCGTTCGAACCCGGCGCCTGGAAGATGGGGATCGCGACCGCATCCTTGTTGTCGAGCAGCGAACGCAGCGCGTAGTCCGACGCGCCCAGCTCGATGCGGCCGAGGTCGCGCAGGCGCGTGACGGCGCCATCCGCACCGGTGCGCACGATGATGTCGCCGAACTCCTCCTCGCTCTGCAGGCGGCCGCGGGCGTTCACCGGCAGCTGCAGGTCGATGCCCTGCAAGCCCGGCGAGGCACCGATGACGCCGGCTGCGGCCTGGACGTTCTGCTCGCGGATCGCACGCACCACGTCGCCCGCGGAGAGGCCGCGCGCGGCGACCTTCTGCGGATCGAGCCAGATGCGCATCGAGTAGTCGCCGGAGCCGAAGAGCTGCACCTGGCCGACGCCTTCGATGCGCGCGAGGCGGTCCTTGACGTTGAGCAGCGCGTAGTTGCGCAGGTAGGTCATGTCGTAGCGGCCATTGGGCGACAGCAGGTGCACGACCATCGTCAGGTCGGGCGAGCTCTTGACCGTCGTCACGCCGAGCCGGCGCACCTCCTCGGGCAGGCGCGCCTCGGCCTGCGACACGCGGTTCTGCACGAGCTGCTGCGCCTTGTCGGCATCGGTGCCGAGCTTGAAGGTGACGGTCAGCGTCAGCAGGCCGTCGGTCGTCGCCTGGCTGCCCATGTAGAGCATGCCTTCGACGCCGTTGATGGATTCCTCGAGCGGTGTGGCAACCGTTTCGGCGATCACCTTCGGGTTCGCGCCGGGATACTGCGCGCGCACGACGACCGAGGGCGGCACGACTTCGGGGTATTCCGACACCGGCAGCACGCGCACGGCGATCAAGCCGCCGATGAACATCAGCAGCGACAGCACCCCTGCGAAGATCGGGCGGTCGATGAAGAAGCGGGATAGATTCATGACGAAACCTCGGGAATCAGGATTGCGGCGCGGCGGTCGTCGCAGTGGCGTCCTTGCCTGCTTTGCGTCCGTCCATCGCGACTGCCTGCGGTGCGACCAGCGAACCGGGGCGCACGCGCTGCAGGCCGTTGACGACGATGCGCTCGCCCGGCTGGAGGCCGTTTGTGACGATGCGCAGGCCGTCGGACGTGCCGCCGAGGCTCACCTCGCGGTACTCGGTCTTGTTTTCGGCGTCGATGACCAGCACGAAGCGACGGCTCTGGTCGGTGCCGACCGCGCGCTCGTCGATCAGCACGGCCGCCGCGGCCTTCGGGCGGCCCATGCGGAGCTTCGCGAACTGGCCGGGCATCAGGCTGCCGTCCGGGTTGTCGAAGACGGCCCGCACGCGCACGGTGCCGCTGCGCGCATCGACCTGATTGTCGACGAGCTGCAGATGGCCGCCGAAAGGCAGTTCGGTCGTCGTCGCGGTGCCCATCTGCACCGGGATGCTTTCGAGCCGCGCCGCCTTGCCGTGCGCTTCGCGCAGATCCTGCAGCGCACGGGCGACGACCTGCTCGTCGGCGTCGAAACTCGCGTAGATCGGGCTCACGGAGACCAAGGTCGTGAGCACCGGTGCGCCGGGGCCGGCCGCGACCAGGTTGCCGACGGTCACGTCGAGCCGCCCTACCCGGCCTGACACCGGTGCGCGCACCTGCGTGTAACCGAGGTTGAGCTTCGCCGACTGCAGCGCCGCCTGCGCGGCACGCAGCTCGGCGTCGGCGGCGCGGTGGGCGTTGGCGCGCTCCTCCAGTTCGCGCTCGGCGATCGCACGCTGCTCCCACAGACGCTGTGCGCGCTCGTGCTCGCTTGTCGTGAAGGCGACGCGCGCCTGGGCGGCGGCAACCTGTGCCGTGGCGCGATCGGCTTCGGCGGCATAGGGCGCGGGATCGATCGTGATCAGCAGGTCGCCTGCCTTCACGAGTCCGCCCTCGCGGAAATGCACCGCCTGGACGGTGCCGGCGACGCGCGAGCGGATGTCCACGCGTTCGACCGCTTCGAGGCGGCCGGAGAATTCGTCCCAGGTCGAGATGTCGCGGACCTCCACGGTTGCGACCGACACCGGCGTCGCGACGGGGGCAGCTGCGGGCGCGTTCGCTGCGACCGGCGCCGGGCGCAGGCCGAGCACGGCCGCGGAAACGGCGGTGAGCGCGGTGACGGCAAGGCCGGCGGTCCACAGCCGGCGGTGCCTGGATTGGCTTTGGGGGGACATGGCAAACTCCTTCGTTGAATTGTTATGAACGGCGGTCGCGGGGGCGGGACCTGGGGCGCCCTAAAGTCCGTAGCTAAGTACGGAGTCAACAGCCCTTTCGAAGCGGAAAATCGTTCGGCTCTGGGTCGGTCGCTTCCCGATGGCACGCCTGAGCGAGGAAGGCCGCCAGGCGAGTGCCGGCTTCCTCGATCCACGGCCCCTCCGCGCCCGCCACCGCTTGCAGGGCAGCGGGCCAGCCGGTGGGCCCCGGAAGCACGGACGCGGATACCGGCACGTTCGCCTCATTCAGCCGACCTGCGTAGGCGAGCGCCTCGTCGCGCAGCGGATCGTCATCGGCGGTGAGCAGCAGCGTCGGCGGCAGTCCCGCGAGGCGCATCGAGCGGCCGGGAATTGCGTACGGGTGTTCCGCGGCAGCCGGTTCGCGTAGGTACTGGCACCAGCCGGCGGCCAGAGGGCAATCGGCCGGGCCCTGGTTGCTCCGGCGCAGCGAGGCGGTGCCGAGGCAAGGGTCGAGCATCGGCGAGATCAGGATCTGTCCCGCCAGCGGCGGCAGGTGGCGATCGCGCGCCATCAGCGCAGCGGCAGCGGTCAGATTTGCGCCCGCCTCCTCGCCCGCGACGAAGACTCGAGCGCCCTGCCCTGCGAGCTTTGCGCGTTTGCGATACGCCCACTGCAAGGCGGCGTACGCCGCATCGACCGCCGCGGGAAACGGATTGGCCGGTGCCAGCGGGTAATCGACCGACACCACGACCGCGCCCGCATCGGCCAGCAGCCGGGCGACGGTCGCGCCGCTGTCGAGCGAACCGGACACGAAGGCGCCACCGTGGAGATGGACGATCAAGGGGACGACGAGCCCGTTCCCGGCGCGCCGCTGCCCGTAGATCCGCACGCCCAGCGGCGCGGGAAGGCCCACGTCGATGCGGCTGTCCGTCGCGTGCGGCAGCAGCGTCGGGGTGGCGGAGCGGGATTGCGGGGAGCGGGGCATCGTCGTCGCGGCGTTTTGCCGAGGGTTGTGTTGACGCCCTGAAAGATAGATGCGCGCAGAAATTGAATAAATACGAAACCAGTGGCTTCTTTATTTCCGTCGGTGAATAATCGCAGTGCAGCAATCGTCGCTGTCGGACCGAGGGAGAAGCAGATGGACCAATTCCTGGCACTGCGCGTGTTTGCGCGCGTCGTCGAAGCAGGCACCTTCACGAAGGCGGCCGACTCGCTCGGGATGCCCAAGCCGACCGTCACCAAGCTGATCCAGAGCCTCGAATCGCACCTGCGCGTGAAGCTCCTCAACCGCACGACGCGGCGCGTCACGGTCACCGCAGACGGCGCCGCCTACTACGAGCGCACCGCGCGGCTGCTCACCGAGCTGGAGGAAATCGACGCCAGCCTGTCGAACTCCCAGGCCTCGCCCAAGGGGCGGATCCGCGTCGACGTTGCCGCCGTGGTCGCCAGCCGGATCATCCTTCCCGCGCTGCACAGCTTCCATGCACGGTATCCCGACATCCAGGTCGACCTGGGCGTCGGGGATCGGCTGGTGAACCTGATTGCCGATAACGTCGACTGTGTCGTCCGCGGCGGCAAGCTCATCGATGAATCACTGGTCGCGCGGCGCATCGGCCAGGTCGAATTCATGACCTGCGCGACACCGGCGTACCTGGCGACTTACGGCATGCCGACGCATCCCTCCGAGCTCGACGGGCCGCATCGCGTCGTCGGCTATTTTTCCGCCGGCACGGGACGCATCTCCCCGTACGAATTCGAGCGCGACGGGGAGCGCATCGAACTCGTCGGCAATTACGCCGTTGCCGTGAACGACAGCAACGCCTACATGGCCGCCGGCCTGGCGGGGCTCGGCATCATCCAGAGCGGCGTCGCGGTACTCGAGGAGCATGTGAAGCGCGGTGAGCTGGTTCCGGTGCTCGAAGACTGGACGACGCCGGGCATTCCGATCTACGTCGTCTATCCGCCGAACCGCCACCTCAGCGCGAAAGTCCGCGTCTTCGTCGAATGGATTGCAGAACTCTTCGCCTCCGCCTGAAGCGCCTCCGCCTGCGCCCACCCCACCAATTCGATATCAGTTGCGAGCGGGATCCTCGAGCGCGTCCAGGGCCAGGGCAACCTCCGATGGCGCATCGAGGAACAGGACGCTACACAGCTTCTTCGCACCGCACATCACGGCTTCCGCCAGTTCGCGCACAAAGCCACGGTCGCCCGACTCGGTAAAGAGCGGAATCGCGATGGTCCGCCCGGCAAGCTTTTCCGGCTCCGTCAGAATGGTGCGCACGATTTCCGGCAAGGGACGACGGCCGCTCGGGACGGCACCAGGCTCGACGGCGGAGGAAGGCGACGCGGCGCCGGCCGGGCTCATTGCGATGTCGCTCCCGAGGCGGCAGTGCATTTGCGTGCCCCGGATGTACCAACAGATCCACGTAGGCTCTTCCGGAGATGCCGTTTGCGCAGTCGCACCGGTCGTCGCGAATGCCAATAGCAAGCTGCAGATCAGCCGTATCGCCGACCAGGAATGAATTTTCGGGGATTGCGGCGGGAATTTTGTTTTCATGAGGGCACCGTGAGCGATGCCCGGAGTCTATTCGGAATGCGTATCAGCGAAAATTCGCAATTCAGCCGTTGGCTCTTGGTAGAACTACGTAGACGCTCTGCGAGCTTGCGCCCGTTGGACGAATCGCCCCGCTCCCTGTCTTCTCCCGTGACCGGTCCGCGAAGAGGAGCCCCGCGTGAAATTTCGCACGAGCCCTTGCATGTCTACGCAGATCTACGTAGAACAAACAGGGAAGAGCCAGTAGAGTGACCGCTTTTTTTCATCTCGGGGCGGACGCCGTCACCGCCGGCACCCCGACCCGGGATGGATGCAAGGAAGCCTTGATGAGTGGCGAGCAGTCGGTGGCGATCGTGGATGACGACGATTTCTTTCGGAAAGCCCTTGAACGGGTGTTCCGCTCTGCCGGCTTTCGCGTGGAAAGTTTCGCCAGCCCGGAGACCTTCCTGGCCAGCTACATCCCCAAGGAAGAAGCCTGCCTCATCCTCGACCTGCGCATGCCGCGGATCGGCGGCCTCGAACTCCTGGATCGGCTGAAGGATCGCGGCATCGATGTGCCCGTGATCATCTATTCGGGGAACGCCGACGTCCCCGTCGCCGTACAGGCCATGCAGGCGGGGGCCTTTGCGGTGATACAGAAACCCCTGAGCAGCGAACTCCTCATTTCACAGGTGCGCATGGCGATCGCGGAGACGAGGCCGCGCCGTGCCCGTCGCCTTCAGGTTGCAGCGGCCCGCGCAAAACTCGGATTGCTGACCGAGCGCGAACTCGAAGTAGCCCGCTATCTCGCCGAAGGCCTTTCCTCTCCCGAGATGGCCGATGTCCTGAGCATCAGCCCGCGTACGGTCGACGCCCATCGCACGAATCTCTTCCGCAAACTCGAGATCAAGTCGATTGCCGCCCTGGCGCGTCTTTTCGTGCTCGACGAACTCGGTGACTCATAGCTCACGGCCGCCCGGCTGATCGGACACCGGTCATCGCAGCAGCAACTACCCGCATGACCCCGTAAGCACAAGCCTCCTGGCCTCGTCCGGCGTGGCGGGCGCGCCCGGCTGCAACGGAAACCTGCAAGGAACCGCGGGCGCCCAGGGTCGCCCCCGCCTTCATCCCCACCACCTGCCCCATGGCGCGCATGCCCGCCAGGGCGGGCCCTTTGACATCCGTCAACATCTGCTCGCATATAGTTGCACACAGCAACTACTAAGTTTATTTTTGCAACTGTTGAAGTTTGCAACTTCTGCTTCGACGCCAGAGCACCGACTGCACCTCCGCGTTACGCGTTACGCGTCACACGCATCGGCAGCGAATCGAGTCAGCAAAAACTATAGGTGAGCAACATGTCCAATGCACTAGCCACAACCCAGGCATCGGTAGATGGCCTGGCATCCGGTTACCGCGGTACCAATCGCCTGATCCTGAGCATGTGTCTCGGCGTATCGACGTACTGGCTCTTCGCTCTCGCCATGACGGCCCTGGTGCCGACCATCAGCGCCGCCTTCGGCATCACCGCCGACGAGTTGGGCCTGCCGATCAGCATCACCGCCCTGATGTCCGGCGTCTTCATCGTCCCGGCAGGTAGCATCGCCGACAAGATCGGACGCGTTAAGGTCGCCCGCGCCGGCCTGGTGGTGGCAATGATCGGCGCCGTGGTGTGCGGCCTGGCCGAAAACACCACGATCCTGACCGTCGGCCGCGCCCTGCAGGGCATCGCCGCGGCGATGATCATGCCCTCCACGCTCGCGCTGGTGAATGCCTATTACACCGGCCCGGAGCGCCTGCGCGCGCTGAGCTTCTGGTCGATCTCGTCGTGGGGCGGCGGCGGCCTGTGCAACCTCTTCGGCGGCGCGGTGGCCTCCTACCTCGGCTGGCGCTGGGCCTTCTGGCTCGTGATCCCGGTCGCACTGATCGCGCTGTACGGCATGGCTGAAACGCCGGAAAGCCGCAACGAACACGGACCGCGCGACCAGCGCTTCGACTTCATCGGCCTCGTCCTGCTGGTCGTGGGCCTCCTGACGCTCAACCTGAGCATCACCAAGGGCCGTTCGCTCGGCTGGACCGACATCCTGATCGTCAGCGGCTTCGTCATCGCCTTCGCGCTGCTGCTCGTCTTCACCCTGTACGAGAAGCGCCGCAAGTCGCCGCTGGTCGACCTCTCGATGCTCAAGCGCCGCTCCTACAACGGCGCCGTGATCTCCAACTTCATGCTGAACTCGACGCTCGGCAGCCTGATGATTCTGATGACCTATCTGCAACAGGGTCGCGGGCTCACCCCCTTCGACGCCGGCATGCTCACGCTCGGCTACACCGCCGCAACGCTCGTGATGATCCGCGTCGGCGAGAAGATCGGCCGCAAGTTCGGCGCACGCAGCCCGATGCTCGTCGGCTGCACGCTCGCCGCAGTCGGCATCGCGATGCAGGCCCTGACCTTCATCGACGGCACCCTGTACCTCGTGCTGGTGGCGGTCGGCCTCGCGCTGATGGGCCTCGGCTTCGGCATCTCGGCCACCCCTTCGACCAACATCGCGGTCGGCGAAGCGCCCCCGGAAAAGGCCGGTTCGGCTTCGGGCATCTACAAGATGGCGAGCTCGCTCGGCGGCAGCTTCGGCCTGGCGATCGCGACGGTGGTGTACGGCACGATGATCTCGGCCAACCCCGCCGGACTCGCAAGCGCCGCCTTCGGCGGAATCATGACCGGCGTCGTCGCCTGCGTGATCGCGCTCCTCGCCGTGCTGGTCTGCGTCCCGACCGCAAAGAAGAACTGAGTTCGGCACCGGCTTCGTGCGGGCGGGGACACCCCTTCCCCAACCC
>NZ_WTVN01000031.1 GCF_012910905.1 Aromatoleum toluvorans | reverse complement strand
GCCCCCATCCGGCCGCTCGCTTTCCCGCCGCGCGCCATGCCGCGCGGGCCGAACATCGGGAATTGCTCGTCGAAGGTCTTCTTCTGGGCGGCATCGAGCCCGCCATAGAGGGCTTCGGTGGCCTTGTGCACGTCCTGCATCGACGCCAGACGCTCCTTCGCGAAGGATTCCATGCGTTCCATGCGTTCGAGCGCGGTCTTCGGACGCTCCTGCGTGCGCATCGCCTGCATGTGCTCGGACATCCTGCGCCCTTTCTCCTGCATCACGCCCTTGAACTGCTCCCATGCGGGCGCCTGCTCGGGCTTGAGCGCGAGTGCGGTCTGCAGCGCAGCGAGGCGCTGGCTCATGTGCTCGGACATCGCGGCAGGGTCCATCCGGTGCATGCGGTGCATGCCGCCTCCCGGTCCGCCGCAGTCGCCCCACGGCGCGGCAGTCGCCGCGGTGGCACCGAGCCCCAGCGCCGCGGCAAGCGCGACGGCAAACGAGTTCCTGATCCAGGTTTTCATGACGTTCTCCACGTGATGGTCGGTTTCGCCCTGTCCGGGCGGCGTAGTCATTTGAGCACCGCCATGTATGCGCCGTTTGTCCGGCCACGCCCGGTTTGAATGGTCGTGTTTCGCTCCGCGCGGGCGATACTCGGGGATACAAAGCGCACGCCGCCGGGCAGTAAGATTCGATCAACCCCACAGTCCGTCGCACCGACTCCGAGATCATGACGAACGCCTCCGACCACATCCTCATCGTCGACGACGACCGCGAGATCCGCACGCTGCTGGCCGACTACCTGGAAAAGCAGGGACTGCGCTGCACGACGGCCGCCGACGGACGCGAGATGAAGGCGGCACTCGACCGCCATCGCGTCGACCTGATCGTGCTGGACCTGATGCTGCCCGGCGAGGACGGCCTGACGCTGTGCCGCAACCTGCGCGCAACCGGCCCGCACGCGAATACGCCGGTGCTGATGCTGACCGCGCGCGGCGAGGACATGGACCGCATCCTGGGGCTCGAGATGGGGGCGGACGACTACCTCCCGAAGCCTTTCGTCCCGCGGGAACTGCTTGCGCGCATCCGCGCGATCCTGCGCCGCGCGCGGGCCCTGCCGCCGAACCTCGAGGCGGCCCCCGCGCAGCACGCGAGCGAACTGCGCTTCGCACACTGGCGCCTGAATACCGTCGGACGCCATCTGGTCGGCACCGACGACACGGTCGTCCCGCTGTCCGGCGCGGAGTACCGCCTGCTGTCGGTCTTCCTCGCGCATCCCCAGCGGGTGCTCAACCGTGACCAGCTGATGGAACTGACGCAGGGGCGCGAGGCGGATGTGTTCGACCGCTCCATCGACCTGCTGGTGAGCCGGCTGCGCCAGCGTCTGGGCGACAACGCGCGCGAGCCGGAAATCATCAAGACGGTGCGCAACGAGGGCTACGTGCTCGCCTGTGCCGTGTCCGCGGTCGCACCGGGAGCGGAGCAGCCATGAAGCTCGGCTGGGCCCGCACGCTGTTCGCACGGCTGATGCTGATCTGGCTCGGCGGGATGGTGGTCGTGCTCGCGGTGAGTTTCGCGCTGTTCGTCAGCGAACGCGACCGCTACGCCCGCGAGGTCCTGTTCGAGGGGGTCGCGCGCGAAGTGCTGACCGCGGTCGACGTGCTGGACCACATGCCGGCCGGCGAGCGCGAGGACTGGATCAACGCGGTCGGACGTCGTCGCATGCACTTCGCACTGGCATCGCCACCGCCCGACGCGACCGCGACGACTGCCTCGGCCCAGCTCACCGCGGCGCTTCGGGAGGCGTTCCCGGATCGTCGGGTCGAAGTGCTAGCGCGCACCAGTCGCGACGACGAGCATCCGCATCGCATGCATGCCTTCGTCAGCCTGAGCCTGGACGACGGGACGCCGCTCCTCATCCGCTTGCCCGGCCCGATGTTCGGCATGCGGCCGCCACCGCTCCCGCCCGGCGGCTTCCTGACCTCGCTGCTGGCGCTGCTCATCGGCGTGACGCTGCTCACCTGGTTCGCCGTGCGCATCGCGACGCGTCCCATCTCGCGGCTCGCCGCCGCCGCCGATGCGCTGGGCGAGGACCCGAACCGGGCGCCGCTGGCGACCACCGGCCCCGCCGAGGCCGCGCAGGCGGCACACGCCTTCAACCGCATGCAGCAGCGCATCCTGCAGCACGTGAGCGAGCGCACGCGCATCCTCGCGGCGATCTCGCACGACCTGCAGACGCCGATCACCCGCCTGCGCCTGCGTGCGGAACTCATCGACGACGAGGCCTTGCGCGCGAAGTTCCAGAGCGACCTCGATGCGATGCAGGCGCTCGCGAAGGAGGGGCTGGATTACGCGCGCAGCCTGGACGGCGCAGCGCCGAAGCAGGCGATAGACCTCAACGCCCTGGTCGCGGCCCTGCGCGACGACGCGCAGGACATGGGCTGGGACGTCGACATCGCGGGCGATGGCGCCCCGCCCTGCCTCGGGCAGCTCGGCGGACTGCGGCGTGCGCTGTGGAACCTGATCGAGAACGGGCACAAGTTCGGCGGGCGCGTGCGCATCGTGCTCCAGTCGCGGCCGGACGCCTGCGAGATCGCGATCACCGACGACGGCCCGGGATTGCCGCAGGAGGAGCTCGAGAAAGTCTTCGAGCCCTTCTACCGCGTGGAGTCGTCGCGCAGCCGGGACACCGGCGGCACGGGGCTCGGGCTCGCCATCGCGCGCAACCTGCTGCGCGCGCAAGGCGGCGATGTGTGGCTCGCGAACCGCCCGGAAGGCGGACTGAAGGCGGTCGTCACGCTGCCGCGGGCGATGGCTGCCGGCGTGCAGACGACGGCCTGACCGCCCGGATTAGCGGAGGGTGGCGAAACTGCCCCGTCCGGTCGGCACGGGGTCGAGCGGCGTCGCGAGGTCGGCCGCCGCCTCGGCACGCAGCCAGTCGAGAAAAGCGGCGAGCAGCGGGGTATCGGTCCGCTCCGGTCGCACGATCCAGTAACGCCACAGCGGGCGCTGCGCGAACGGCAGGTCGGGCGGCAAATCGTTCGCAAGCCCCTCGGGGGCATGGCGCGCCTCGATCGGGATGTCGAACGGACGCACCAGCTTGCCCGCGCGCAGCGCCGACGCCGCGAGGCTTCGCCGCGCAAGCGCGACACCCCGGCCTTCCAGTGCGGCCTGCAGCACCAGCGCCGAATCCGACAGCATCAGGCCGCTGCTCGGCTCCGGCCAGTCGAGCCCGGCGGCCCGGAACCACGGCGCCCAGTCCTCCCCTTCGGACCGCAGCAGCGGCACGCCGGCGAGATCCGCCGGCGCACGTAGCGGATGCCCGGCACACAGGCTCGGGCTCACGACCGGGAACAGCACGTCGTCCATCAGCAGTTCGCTGCGCACGCCGGGATAGCCGCCCGGCCCCCAGCGGATGCTCACATCCATCCCGTCGCGGCTGAAATCGGCGCGCGCGCCCGTCGCCGTGATGATGACCTCTGCCGTGGGGTGCGCATCGATGAAGGCGCCGATGCGCGGCGTCAGCCAGCGGCTGGCGAAGGACGGCATCACGCTGACCGACAGCCGGTTGGGGTTTGCCCGCCGCTTGAGGCTCGTCACGGTGTCCGCGATCTGGCGCAGGGCGCCGTTGGCGGCTTGCAGCAGTTCCTCGCCCGCAGCCGTCAGCACCACCGCCCGGCCCTGTCGGTGGAAGAGCGGAAAGCCCAGATGCTCTTCGAGCGCGCGGATCTGATGGCTGACCGCCCCATGCGTGACGAACAGCTCGTCGGCCGCCCGCGAGACGCTGGACAGTCGTGCCGCCGCCTCGAAGACGCGCAGCGCGGGCAGCGGAGGAAGTTTGCCGGGGCGTTCCATATGTGAATTCCGCTCACATGCATGCCAGAAAAGATCGATTTTCACGGATGCCGGACATCGGGACAATGCGACTCACGGACGTCGTCCGCCAATGGATCGCATGGAGGCATCATGGAAGCGAAATATGCGCGCTCTGACTGGAGTCTGCAAGCCGGCGGAATCCTGTCGATCAGTGACGCAAGTGACTGGGAAGTCACCCTGGAGAGCGGTGACGTCTGGCTGACACTTGAGGGTTACTCACAAGACAAATGGCTCGCCGTGGGTGAGCGCTTCCGCATTCCAGGCGATGGCCAGATGATCATCGAGGCCGACCGGGACTCCCGCATCCGCCTCGAGCCTCCGCCTGCAAGCGCGCTGCAGCACCTCCTCACGCAGCTCGAGAGCAGCACGCGGCGATTCGCCCGGACGGTGGCCAACGCGACGGTCTATTCGGCCGAACGCATCAGCGCCGGCCCGGAGCACTGAACCGGCACGGCCGGCAACCACGTCGGGGCGCGTGGGGCACGCGCCGACGTCATTGCTCCCGGGGCTGCGCATATTGCCGGGCGAGCATGCGGAAGCGCTCCACCTCGGCATCGCACCAGGCCGCGTCCCGCCCCAACTCGTCGGCCAGCACCGCGGCCACCCGTGGGGCGGCAGCTTCGGCAGCCGCCGCATCCAGAAAGAGCGCACGGTGGCGCCGGGCCAGCACATCTTCGACGCCGCGCGCGAGCTCGCAGCGTGCGGCGTAACGCACTTCAGCCTCGGTCAGGTCGAGACCGGCATGCACCGGATGTCCGGCCCCCGGCAATGCCTCCACGGCAGCGCGTGCGGCGCCGTACGGATCGGATGACGGCCCCGCCTCCCCGCCGTGCAGGCGCAGCCCTGCTGTGATGCAGGCGTGCTGCGGCAGTCCCGCCACCGATTGCACCGTATCGATGGTCTCCTCGGCCATGCGCCGGTAGGTGGTCCATTTTCCGCCCGTGATCGTGACGAGGCCGCCCGGCGACACTTCGATGCAGTGTTCGCGCGACAGACTGCGCGTGGCGGCGCTGTCGCCCGCGCCGATCAGCGGACGCAGACCGACGAAGACGCTGCGGATGTCCGCGCGCGTGGGCGGGCGCACAAGATAGGGTGCGACCGCGGCCAGGATGAAGTCGATCTCGCCGGCGAGCGGCGTCGGCTCCAGCGGAAGATCCTGCCGTGGCGAATCGGTGGTGCCGATCAGCACGCGGCCCTGCCAGGGAATCACGAACAGCACGCGACCATCGGCGGTCTCCGGCACCAGCAGGGCGTCGCGCCCGGGCAGGAAGCCGGCATCCACGACGATATGCACACCCTGACTGGGCTTGAGCAGGGGGCGAACCTGCGGCAGCTCCGCGCGGCGGATCGCATCCGCCCACACGCCGGTCGCATTGACGACGACGCGCGCGCGGACACGGAAGGACTCCCCGGTTTCGGCATCATGGGCGAGCACACCGCGCACGTGTCCGTCGTCCACGATCAGTCCGTCGACCGGCAGGTAGTTCAGCGCGAGGCCGCCGTGGTCGAAATGGGTGCGCATCAGGGCGACGGCAAGGCGGGCGTCGTCGAACTGTGCGTCCCAGTATGCAATGCCGCCGCGCAGGCCGGCGGGCTTGAGCGTCGGCAAGGCGACGATCGTGCTCGCCGGGTCGAGGACACGGCTATGGCCGATGCCTTGCATGCCCGAGAGCAGGTCGTAGAACGCGAGCCCGGTACCGTACCTGGGGATGTCCAGCCAGCGATAGGCCGGCACGACGAAACGCAGCCGGTGCACCAGATGCGGCGCATTGGCGAGCAGGCGCGAACGCTCGGCGAGCGCCTCATGCACCAGCGGCAGCTCGCCCTGCGCCAGATAGCGCACGCCGCCGTGGATCAGCTTGGTCGCGCGCGAGCTGGTGCCTTTCGCGAAATCGTGCGCTTCGAGCAGCAGCGTGCGGTGCCCGCGCGAGCTCGCATCGACGGCGCAGCCCAGTCCCGTCGCCCCGCCGCCGACGACCAGCACGTCCCAGGATTCGGTCTCCCTCAGGCGCGCGAGCAGCGCCGCCCGGTCCAGCACGGCCTCGGGCCCCCGACCGCCCGCCACGCTCATGCGTCGGCCCAGGCGCGGGAGCGTTCGACGCCCCGATGCCAGCTTGAGATCAGGGCTTCGCGCCGATCGGCGTCCATCGTCGGTTCGAAACGCCGCCCGCCACGCCAGAGCGCGGCAAGCTCGTCCTGCCCCGACCACACGCCGACGCCCAGTCCGGCCAGATACGCCGCACCCAGCGCCGTCGTCTCGAGCATCTGCGGGCGCACGACCGGCACGCCGAGCAGGTCCGCCTGCAACTGCATCAGGAGGTCGTTCGCCGCCGCGCCGCCATCGACGCGCAGCTCGGTCAGCGGTCCCGCGCCGTCGCGATCCATCGCCGCGACGAGGTCCACCGTCTGCAACGCGATCGCTTCCAGCGCCGCGCGTGCGATGTGCCCGGCTCCTGTGCCGCGCGTCAGCCCGAACAGGGCGCCGCGCGCGTAGGCATCCCAGTACGGCGCGCCCAGGCCGGTGAACGCCGGCACCAGCACGACGCCGCCACTGTCCGGCACGCTCGCGGCGAGCGCCTCGATGTCCGGCGAGCGCCGGATCAGCCCCAGGCCGTCGCGCAGCCACTGCACGATCGCCCCGCCCATGAAGATGCTGCCTTCGAGCGCGTAGCGCGTCCGCCCCGCGGCCCGCCATCCGACCGTCGTGAGCAGGCGATTCGCCGACGCGACGGCCTCGTCGCCCGTATTCATCAGCAGGAAGCAGCCGGTTCCGTAAGTGTTCTTCGCCATCCCGGGGGTGAAGCAGGCCTGGCCGAAGGTCGCCGCCTGCTGGTCACCCGCGATGCCGGCAATCGGCACCGCGGCACCGAGGACGTCGACACGCGTCTCGCCGCATACACCGCTGCTGTCGACGATGCGCGGCAGCAGCGCGCGCGGGATGTCGAACAGCGCGAGCAGCTCGTCGTCCCAGTCGCAGGCGTGGATGTTGAACAGCATCGTACGGGCGGCGTTGCCCGGATCGGTGACGTGCAGTGCGCCGCCGCTGAGGTGCCAGACGAGCCAGCTATCCACCGTGCCGAACGCCAGCTCCCCCGCCCGGGCCCGCGCTCGCGCCCCCGGCACATTGTCCAGCAGCCAGGCGAGCTTGGTCGCGGAAAAGTAGGCGTCCAGTTCCAGGCCCGTTCGCGCACGGACCAGCTCCGCATGGCCCGCCGCGCGCAGGCGGTCGCAAGCGGCGGCAGTGCGGCGGTCCTGCCACACGATCGCCGGCGCGAGCGCCCGGCCGCTCGCCCGTTCCCACAGGATCGTCGTCTCGCGCTGGTTCGTGATGCCGATGCCGGCCAGCGCCTGCGCCTCGATCCCCGCATCGGCCAGGGCGGCCCGCGCACAATCCAGCTGTGTCGCGAGGATCTCGTCGGGATCGTGCTCGACCCAGCCCGGCTGTGGAAAATGCTGCGCGAAGGCCTTCTGCGCCGTTCCGCACACGCGCCCGCTTGCGTCGAACACCATCGCCCGCGAACTCGTCGTCCCCTGATCCAGCGCCAGCAGCCAGCTCATGCCACCCCCGCAAATGGCTCGCGATGACGCAAGCCTACCGCGGCGCCCGGCGCATGACCATCCTCCCCGCCCTCGCGCGACCAGCCGGCATGTGGTTCAATGGCGCTTTTGGTTGCACCGCAGCAAATCGCCATGCAATCGCTCTGGATGATCGTCGCCAGCCTCCTCTTCGCCTGCATGGGCGTATGCGTCAAGCTCGGCGCCGGCAGCTTCTCCACCGGGGAACTCGTCTTCTACCGCGGCTTCGTCGGCGTGCTCGTCGTCGCCGTCATCGCGCGCCTGCAGGGCGTAGCGCTCGGCACGCCCCGCTGGCGCCTGCAGCTCACGCGCGCCCTGTCGGGCTGTGCCTCGCTCGTCTGCTACTTCTACGCGATCAGTGCCCTGCCGCTGGCCACCGCGGTCACGCTCAACTACACGTCGCCGATCTTCGTCGCGCTGCTCCTCGCGTTCTGGTTCCGCGAGCGCCTGCGCGGCGCCGCGATCGCGTCGGTGGCCCTCGGCTTCCTCGGCGTCGTCCTGCTGCTCAAGCCCACGCTGCAGGCCGAGCAATGGCTCGGCGCCTGCGCCGGCCTCGGCTCCGGCCTCGTCGCGAGCCTCGCCTACATCAACGTGCGGGAATTGGGTCGCGCCGGCGAGCCCGAGGCGCGCACCGTGCTGTGGTTCTCCGCGATCACGGCGTTGCTGGGCCTCCCCTGGGCCCTCTCCGGCGACATCCGGGCGATCGACCTTTCCGGCGGGGCGATCCTGCTCGGCGTGGGTCTCTTCGCCACCCTGGCGCAGCTCGCGATGACCCGCGCCTACCGTTTTGGCAAGACCATCGTCGCCGCCAACCTCGCGTACACGACCGTGATCTTTTCCAGCCTGTTCGGCGTGCTGCTGTGGGACGAGATTCTCCCGCTCGATGCGTGGATCGCGGTCATCCTGATCATCGCGAGCGGCGCGGCCGTGTCGCTCGCATCGCGGCCGTCCGCCGAACCGCTCCCGGCCGGCGCCGCGAGCGGCCGCAGCCATGATTGATGCGGCTTCCGCCCCGGGCTATAGTAGTTTGCATCATCCAGTCGCCATGCGGAGGCAGTCATGATCACCACGGACCATCGCCCCAATCTGGTATCGGTTGCCGTCTTCGGCGAATTCACCCTCCCGGACTACAAGGAGTTCGAAGAACTGGTCAATTACAAGATCAAGTTCGAGGGGCCGGTGAGCCTGCTGTTCGACCTGCGCGAAATGGTCGGCTTCACGCTCGACGTAGCGTGGGAAGAGATCCGCTTCTCGCGCCAGCATTCGCACGATTTCCGCCGCATCGCCGTCCTGACAACCGACCAGTGGCTGACGTGGAGCGCGTGGCTCTCGCAGATCTTCGTCGATGCGGAAGTAATTGTTTTCGATGACGACGCCGATGCGCGCACCTGGCTCGAAGCAGCCGAGGAGCCCGCCCAGTGAGCAGTGCCGCCACCAGCTGTTCGGCGGCCTACAGCACGCTGATCGGCGCCCAGGAGCTTGCCCAGCATCTGCACGATCCCGGCTGGGTCGTGTTCGACTGCCGCCATGACCTCGCGAACCGCGATTTCGGGCGCGAGGCCTACGCTCGCGCGCACATTCCCGGTGCGCGTTTCCTGCACCTCGACGAAGACTTGTCGAGCGCCCTGACCGGCACGAACGGCCGGCATCCGCTACCTGATCCGGACGGCTTCGCCCGGCGCCTTGCCGCGGCGGGAGTCGGCAACGAAACGCAGGTCGTCGCCTATGACGACGCCGGCGGCATGTTCGCGGCACGCCTGTGGTGGATGATGCGCTGGCTCGGGCACCACTGCGTGGCGGTGCTGGATGGAGGCCTGGTCGCCTGGCTGGAAGCGGGGCAAGCGCTCACCGCCGAGTTGCCGAAGCCGGCCAGCGCCGACTTCCGGATTTCGCTCCGCCCGGAAGCGGTGGACGCCGGCTACGTGCTCGACCATCTCCAGCACCCCGAGATGCTCCTGATCGACGCCCGCAGCCCCGATCGCTACCGCGGCGAAAACGAGACGCTGGATCCGGTCGGCGGCCACATTCCCGGCGCACTGAACCGCTTCTTCCGCGACAACCTCGACAAGCGCGGGCACTTCAAGCAGGCCTCGGTGCTGCGCGAGGAATTCGGCGCGCTGCTGAAGGGCAGCGACGCGCGACGCGTCGTCCACCAGTGCGGCTCGGGCGTCACCGCCTGCCACAACCTGCTTGCGATGGAGGCGGCCGGCCTTACCGGCTCGCGGCTCTATGCAGGCTCGTGGAGCGAATGGTGCGCCGATCCCGCGCGCCCGGTCGCAACCGGCCCGGAACGCTGACGGCCCCTTCCCGCCGTCTTACCACTCGACCTTTTCGACCACGCCGAGCGAACGCCCGAGAAAGCGCTCGCCTATGGTCTGGAAACGCAGCGGCACGTCGGTGACGACGAAGCGATAGGCTGTCGGCCCCGCCTGCGTGCTGGCGATGCCGAGCTCCTGCAGCTTCGCGGCCGCCAGCTCGGCCGTCGTGATCGCGGAATCGACCAGACGCACGCCCGGCCCGACGACATCGCGCAGCAGGGGCTTCAGCAACGGATAGTGGGTGCAGCCGAGGACGAGACAGCCGACCTCCTCGGCGAGCACCGGCTTCAGGTACTCCTGCGCCGTCAGCCGCGTCACCGGATGATCCAGCCACCCCTCCTCGACCAGGGGAACGAACAGCGGGCAGGCCTGCGAATACACGCGCACGCCGGGATCCAGCGCGTGGATGCGCCGCGCGTAGGCATTGCTGTTGACAGTCGTCGGCGTGCCGATCACGCCGATGCCGCGCCCCTTCGACTCCGCGACCGCCGCATGCGCGCCGGCCTCGATCACGTCGAGCACCGGAATGTCCCGCGCCAGACGCCGCACCACGTCGGCCGCCACCGCCGCCATCGTGTTGCACGCGACGATCAGCATCTTCACGTCCTGCTGCAGCAGGAACTCGGTGATCTGTGCGGTGAAGTGTTCGATCGTCGCGACCGACTTCACGCCGTAGGGCACGCGCGCCGTGTCGCCGAAATACACGATGCGCTCGAGCGGCAGCCGCTCCATCAGGGCGCGCACGACGGTGAGCCCGCCGATGCCCGAATCGAAGACGCCTATGGGTCGGGAGGAGTCCAATGCAGAAACCAGTTCAGGACAAAAACGAATTCTAGCGCAAGCTCAGGTGCCCCGTAGGCCGTGCCGGGCGAGAGCCCAGCCGACATGCTCGCGCACCAGTCCGGACGGGTCGTCGGCACGCGCCTGCAGCGCCGCGATCACCTCGGGCGTGCCGGGCGCGTTGCCCAGGCCGACCGCGAGGTTGCGCAGCCAGCGCTCGTAGCCGATGCGGTAGATCGCACTGCCCGCCATGCGCGCCTGAAACTCGCTTTCGCTCCAGGCGAAGAGTTCGACCAGGCTCGCCTCATCCAGCCGATGGCGCGGCGCGAAATCCGGCTCCGCGCCGAGCTGCGCGAAGCGGTTCCACGGACACGCGAGCTGGCAGTCGTCGCAACCGTAGATGCGGTTGCCGATCAGCGGGCGCAGTTCCTCGGGGATCGCGCCCTTGAGCTCGATCGTCAGGTAGGAGATGCAGCGGCGCGCATCGACCTGGTAGGGCGCAACGATCGCGCCCGTCGGACACGCGTCGAGGCAGGCGCGGCAGCTGCCGCAATGCGGCGCCTCGGGCGCGTCGACCGGCAGGGGCAGGTCGGTGAAGATCTCGCCGAGGAAATAGTACGACCCGGCACGGCGATTGAGCAGCAGGGTGTGCTTGCCGCGCCAGCCCAGCCCCGCGCGGCTTGCCAGCTCGACTTCGAGCACCGGCGCGGAATCGGTGAACACACGATAACCGTGCGGCATTTCGGCCGCGATCCGCTCCGCCAGTTTCTGCAGGCGGTTACGCACCAGCTTGTGGTAGTCGCGCCCCAGCGCGTAGCGCGAAATGTAGGCCCGCCCGCCGTCTGCGAGCGTGGCCTGCGCATCCGCGGCCTGCGGCCAGTAGTTCATGCGCACGCTGACGACGCGCAGCGTGCCGGGCACCAGTTCCGCGGGACGTGCCCGCATCATGCCGTGGCGCGCCATATAATCCATCTCGCCGTGAAATCCGCTCGCCAGCCAGGCTTCCAGTCCCGGCTCGGCGGACGACAGATCGACACCGGAGACGGCCAGATCGGCGAACCCGAGCTCCCCGGCCCACACCTTCATCCGCCCGACGAGTGCGCCCAGCGACGCGTCGGATGCGACATCCGCAGAGACTTCAGCATGATTCACGTTCTTCACCGGGCAGATGATACCAGCCCCCTTGCGGCTCACCTCGACGACGAACGCGACACCGAGTTGGCCGGCGCGGCGCTCGCAGCCGCCCTTCGTGCCGGCCTCGTCATCTACCTGCGCGGCGACCTCGGCGCGGGCAAAACCACCCTCGTACGCGGGGCCCTGCGAGCACTCGGTCACGCGGGAAAAGTGAAAAGTCCCACGTACACCTTGATTGAACCTTACCTTGTTTCTAGATTACACTTATATCACTTTGATTTTTATCGCTTCGCAGTCCCAGAAGAATATCTGGAAGCAGGGCTGGACGAATATTTCGATGGAAACGGGGTGTGTCTGGTCGAATGGCCGGACAAGGCGGCGCCTTACATCGCCGCACCGGACGTCGAAATTTGCCTCACCGTATCCGGCTCGGGCCGGCGCCTGGAAGCGCTGGCACTGACGGAGGCAGGACGGACATGCACACGCAAACTGGATTCGGAGCTGAGCCGGAACCCCTCATGAACGCTGAACCCGGCGTGACCCGGCGCGACCTGCTGAAGTTCGCCGGCGCCACGCTCGCGCTGCTCGTCAGCCCCGTCGGCAGGGCGGCCGCGACCAGCCTTCTCGCCGTGCGCGTGTGGCCCGCGGCCGAATACACGCGCGTCACGATTGAAGGCAACTCGCAGCTCAAGTACACGCATCTCCTCGTCACCGACCCGCACCGCCTGGTGGTCGACCTCGAAGGCGTCGAGTTCGACAGCGTGCTGCAGTCGCTGCCGTCCAAGGTGCTCGACTCCGACCCCTACATCAAGCTCATCCGCGCGGGCCGCAACCGCCCCGGCGTCGTGCGCCTCGTCGTCGAGCTGAAGAGCGAGATCAACCCGCAGGTGTTCACGCTGGCGCCGGTCGGCAATTACGGCCACCGCCTCGTGCTCGACCTGTACCCGACGACGCCCGTCGATCCGCTCCTCGCCCTGATCGAGAAGTCCTCGCCGATGGACACCGCGGCGGGACAGACCGGCGACGCGCGGACTTCCGCCGACGCCCCCGCCCAGATCGCGCGCCCCGAAACCGTCGACCAGGCGCCGAACGGCCGGCGCGCCACGCGCCCGGCAGCCAACCGCCTCGTCACCATCGTGCTCGACCCCGGCCACGGCGGCGAAGATCCGGGCGCGGTCGGCTCGCGCGGCAGCTTCGAGAAGAACGTCACCCTGTCGATCGCGCGCCGCCTGAAGCAGAAGATCGACGCCGAACCGAACATGCGCGCGGTGCTCACGCGCGACGGCGACTACTTCGTGCCGCTGGGCCAGCGCGTGACGCGCGCGCGGCGCGTGCAGTCCGACCTCTTCGTGTCGATCCACGCCGACGCCTTCGTGCGCCCCGACGCGCGCGGCAGCTCGGTGTTCGTGCTGTCGGAGAGCGGCGCGTCCAGTTCCGCGGCACGCTGGCTCGCCCAGAAGGAGAACGATGCCGACCTCATCGGCGGCGTGAACCTCGCCAAGCAGGACGGCCACCTCGCCCGCACGCTGCTCGACCTGTCGCAGACCGCGACGATCAACGACAGCGTCAAGCTGGGCAAGGCCGTGCTCAACGAACTGGGCGACATCAACACCCTGCACAAGGGCCAGGTCGAGCAGGCCGGCTTTGCGGTATTGAAGGCACCGGACATCCCATCGATCCTCGTCGAGACGGCCTTCATCAGCAATCCCGAGGAAGAGCAGCGCCTCAACGACGACGCCTACCAGGACAAGATGGCCAACGCGATCCTGAAGGGCCTGCGGCGCTATTTCCGAGACAACCCACCTCTCGGCCGCACCAGGATCGCCCAGCTCGACTGATTCCCCGCCCGCACGCCGCCGAACGGACACGCTCGCCCCTTCCCCCGCAAGGATCCGGCCGCGCTTCCGATTGCCCTGTCCGCGCCGCGTGCGCCCCCCAGAGCGTGCGCGTTGTCGTTATAATTACGGCTTTTTCAGGCGGTTATGCAGGTTTTTCGCGGGATTCCCGAGCACGCCGCACAACCTTCGGTGCTCACCATCGGAAACTTTGACGGTGTGCATCGCGGCCACCAGGCGCTGCTCCAGATGCTCATCGACACCGCGCGCGCGAAGTCGCTGCCCGCGGTGGTGATGACGTTCGAGCCTCATCCGCGCGAATACTTCTCCCCTGCCGACGCCCCTGCCCGCCTCGCCTCGCTGCGCGAAAAGCTGCTGCTGCTCGCCGCGGCCGGCGTCGACCGCATCCACGTGTGCCGTTTCGACGCCCGCTTCGCGGCACTGACCGCCGACCAGTTCATCGACGACATCCTCGTGCGCGGTCTCGATGTGCACCATCTCATCATCGGTGACGACTTCCGCTTCGGTGCCCGCCGCCAGGGCGACTTCGCGCTGCTTCAGGCGCGCGGTGCCCGCCAGGGCTTTGCCGTCGAGGCGATGCCCACGCTCGATGTCGCCGGCGAACGCGCCTCGAGCTCGGCCGTGCGCGAAGCCCTCGCCGACGGCGACCTCGACCACGCCGCACGCCTGCTGGGCCGTCCCTACAGCATCGCCGGACGGGTGATCCGCGGTGACCAGATTGGCCGCAAGCTCGGCTTCCCGACCGCCAACATCCAGATGAAGCACCGCCGCCCCGCGCTCGCCGGGGTGTTCGCGGTGAGCGTCGAAGGCCTCGGCGATGCGCCGGTCGCCGGCGTCGCCAACATCGGCGTGCGGCCCTCCGTCACCAGCGCCGGGCGTCCCACGCTCGAAGTGAACCTCTTCGACTGGACCCGCGACTGCTACGACGCCCACCTGCGCGTGCATTTCCTCAGGAAGCTGCGCGACGAGATGAAGTTTCCCTCGCTCGACGCCCTCAAGGCCCAGATCGCCCGGGACGCGTCCGACGCCCGCGCCTGGTTCGCCGCCAATCCTTTTGTCCTCGATCGTCGCTGATCGCCCTGACGCCGGAACCCACCATGGCTGACTACCGCAAGACCCTGAACCTGCCCGACACCCCCTTCCCGATGCGCGGCGATCTCGCCAAGCGGGAGCCGGGCTGGATCGCCGCCTGGCAGCAGAAGAAGCTCTACCAGAAGATCCGCAAGGCCGCGGCCGGCCGGCCCAAGTTCATCCTGCACGACGGCCCCCCGTACGCCAACGGCGACATCCACATCGGCCACGCGGTGAACAAGATCCTCAAGGACATCATCGTCCGCTCGAAGACGATGGCCGGTTTCGACGCCCCCTACGTGCCGGGCTGGGACTGCCACGGACTGCCGATCGAACACCAGATCGAGAAGCAGCACGGCAAGCACCTGCCCGCCGACCGCGCGCGCGAGCTGTGCCGCGAGTATGCCGGCGAGCAGATCGAACGCCAGAAGAAGGACTTCATCCGCCTCGGCGTGCTCGGCGACTGGGATCACCCCTACCGCACGATGCAGTTCTCGAACGAGGCCGACGAGGTCCGCGCGCTCGGCGAGATGTACCGCAAGGGCTTCCTGTTCAAGGGCCTGAAGCCGGTGAACTGGTGCTTCGACTGCGGCTCGGCGCTGGCCGAGGCGGAAGTCGAATACCAGGACAAGAAGTCGCCCGCGATCGACGTCGGCTTCCCGCTCACCGACGCGGACCGTCCCAAGCTCGCGCGCGCCTTCGGCCTCGATGCGCTGCCCGAGCAGCCGGTCTACATCGTGATCTGGACCACCACGCCGTGGACGATCCCGTCCAACCAGGCGCTCAACGTCCATCCCGAACTGATGTACGAACTGGTCGAGACCCCGAAGGGCCTCGTGATCCTCGCCGCCGAACTGCGCGCCTCCGCCCTCGAACGCTACGCGCTCGAAGGCCGCGTGCTCGCCGCCGCACGGGGCGTCGCGCTCGACCGCATCCAGTTCCGCCACCCGTTCTACGACCGCGTCTCGCCGGTTTTCCTCGGCGACTACGTGGCAGCCGACGCCGGCACCGGCATCGTCCATAGCGCGCCCGCCTACGGCCTGGACGACTTCCAGTCGTGCATGCGCTACGGCATGCGCAACGACGACATCCTCAACCCGGTGCAAGGCGACGGCGTGTTCCACGAGAGCCTGCCCTTCTTCGGCGGCCTGTCGGTGTGGGACGCCAACCCCAAGATCGTCGAGAAGCTCGCCGAAGTCGGCAGCCTGTTCGCCTCCGGCAACATCACGCACAGCTACATGCACTGCTGGCGCCACAAGACGCCGGTGATCTACCGCGCGACGACGCAATGGTTCGTCGGCATGGATCGCCTCCCGGGGCGCGAAGCCATCGAGGCCGGCGCGCCGACCCTGCGCGAACTGGCGCTGAAGGCGGTCGACGAAACCCAGTTTTTCCCCGCGTGGGGCAAGGCGCGCCTGCACTCGATGATCGCCAACCGCCCCGACTGGTGCGTGTCGCGCCAGCGCAACTGGGGTGTGCCGATCCCGCTGTTCCTCGACAAGGAAAGCGGCGAGCCGCATCCGAAGAGCCTCGAACTCATCGAGGAAGTCGCCAAGCGCGTCGAGCAGGAAGGCATCGATGCCTGGTTCAAGCTCGACGCGGCCGAACTCCTCGGCGCCGAGGCGGCGCAATACGACAAGATGCGCGACACGCTCGACGTGTGGTTCGATTCCGGCACCACGCACTGGACCGTGCTGCGCGGCTCGCACGCCGCCGACAGCCGCTGGCCGGCCGACCTCTATCTCGAAGGCTCGGACCAGCACCGCGGCTGGTTCCATTCCTCGCTGCTCACCGGCTGCGCGCTCGACGGCCGCGCCCCCTACGACGGCCTGCTGACGCACGGCTTCGTCGTCGACGGCCAGGGCAAGAAGATGTCGAAGTCGAAAGGCAACGTCGTCGCCCCGCAGGAAGTCTCCGACAAGCTGGGCGCCGAGATCCTGCGCCTGTGGGTCGCCGCGACCGACTACTCGGGCGAGCTGACGATCTCGAAGGAGATCCTCGACCGCGTCGTCGAAGTCTATCGCCGCCTGCGCAACACGCTGCGCTTCCTGCTCGCCAACACCGCCGACTTCGACATCGAGAAGAACGGCGTGCCGGTCGGCGAGTGGCTGGACATCGACCGCTACGCGCTGGAGCTCACGCGCCGCCTGCAGGAGCAGGTCACGGGCGACTACGCACGCTACGAGTTCCACAAGATCGTGCAGGCGCTGCAGAACTTCGCCGCCGAGGACCTCGGCGCCTTCTACCTCGACATCCTGAAGGACCGCCTGTACACGACGCAGGTCGACTCGCTCGCCCGCCGCGCCGCACAGACCGCGCTGTGGCACATCACGCAGGCGATCACGCGCATGATGGCGCCGATCCTGAGCTTCACCGCCGAGGAGATCTGGCAGATCGTCGGCGGTGACGCCGAAGACAGCGTGATGCTGCACACCTGGCACACGCTACCGGAAGCCGCCGGCGGGGCCGAGAACGCCGCGCGCTGGGAGCTGATCCGCGAGTCGCGCGCCCAGGTGCAGAAGGTGCTCGAAGGCCTGCGCACGGAAGGCCGGATCGGCGCCTCGCTGCAGGCCGAAGTGACGGTCCGCGCGAGCGGCGCGCGCTTCGACGCGCTCGCGAGCCTCGGCGAGGACCTGCGCTTCGTGCTGATCACCTCGCGCGCCGAGCTCGTCCGCGTTGCCGACGAGGCGGCCGAAGGCATCGACGCCACACCCTCCTCGCACGCGAAGTGCGGGCGCTGCTGGCATTTCCGCGAGGACGTCGGCAGCCACGCCGACCACCCGGAACTGTGCGGCCGCTGCCACGACAACCTGACCGGCCCGGGGGAAACGCGCGTCCATGCGTGATTCGACCGCAGCCTCGCCCGCGGCGCGCGGCGGCGTCCCGCTGACGCGCCGCTTCTTCGGCTGGCTCGAACTCGCGGCGCTGGTGATCGGCCTGGATCAGCTGACGAAATGGCTCGTGCTGTCGAACCTCGACTTCGGCGAAGGCATTCCGGTCACGGGCTTCTTCCAGCTCGTGCTGGTCTACAATCCGGGCGCCGCGTTCAGCTTCCTCGCCGAACATTCCGGCTGGCAGCGCTGGTTCTTCGTCGTCCTCGCGCTCGGCGTCAGCGGCTGGCTGCTGACGCTGCTGCGCCAGCACCAGCGGGAGACCCTGCTGCCGCTCGCCTTCAGCCTGCTCATCGGCGGCGCCCTGGGCAACGTGATCGACCGCGTCGTGCATGGCGCGGTCGTCGATTTCCTCTACTTCCACGTCGGCCGCTACGGCTGGCCGGCCTTCAACCTTGCCGACTCGGCGATCACCGTCGGCGTCGCCCTGATGCTGTGGGCGCAGTTCCGCGCCCCGCGCAACACCAATCCGGAGAACCCATCGTGACGCAGACCGTCCAACCGAACAGCCTCGTAACGCTGCACTACCGCATCGCACTGGAAAACGGCCAACCGCTCATCAGCACCTTCGAGGGCACGCCGGCGACGCTGCAGCTTGGCTGCGGCGATCTCCTCCCGAGCCTCGAGCGCGTGCTCGAAGGCCTCGAAGTCGGCACCCGCCAGCTCTTCACGCTCGCGCCGGAGCAGGCTTTCGGCCCCTACAATCCGGAACTCGTCGAGCACGTGAAGCGCGAGCACATGCCGGCCGACCAGGAGATCGAGCCGATGACGATCATGGAATTCGGCGCGCCGGACGGCACCCGCTACTCGGGCCTCGTGCGCGAGATCGACGACGTCCGCGCGATCGTCGACTTCAACCATCCGCTCGCCGGCAAGACCATCCGCTTCGAGGTGGACATCATCGGCGTCCTCTGAGCCCCGACGCAGCGCCCCGACCCCGACACAGAGACCATAATGAACGACCCTGAAATCCTGCTCGCCAACCCGCGCGGCTTCTGCGCCGGGGTGGAACGGGCGATCGAGATCGTCGAGCGCGCGCTCGAACGCTTCGGCGCACCGATCTACGTGCGCCACGAAGTCGTGCACAACAAGTTCGTCGTCGACGGCCTGCGCGCCAAGGGCGCGGTGTTCGTCGAGGAGCTCGACGAGGTCCCGTCCGGCAACACCGTGATCTTCAGCGCCCACGGCGTACCGCAGACGGTGCGCGCGGAGGCCGAAAAACGCGGCCTGCGCGTGTTCGACGCCACCTGCCCGCTCGTGACCAAGGTGCACATCGAGGTCGCCCGCATGCGCGACCAAGGCCGCGAGATCATCATGATCGGCCACAAGGGCCACCCGGAAGTCGAAGGCACGATGGGCCAGGTCAGGGACGGCATCCATCTCGTCGAGAAGGTCGAGGACGTCGCAACGCTGCAGGTCGCCGACCCCGAGAAGCTCGCCTACGTCACGCAGACCACCCTCTCGGTCGACGACGCGGCGACGCTCGTTGCCGCGCTGCGCGCGCGCTTCCCGGCCATCGTCGGACCGAAGAAGGACGACATCTGCTATGCGACGCAGAACCGCCAGGACGCCGTGAAGTTCATGGCCCCGCGCGTCGACATCGTCTTCGTCGTCGGCTCGCGCAACAGCTCCAACTCCAACCGCCTGCGCGAAGTGGCGGAGCTGCTGGGCGTGCCGGCGCACCTCATCGACAATGCCGACGGGATCGACCCGGCCTGGCTCGAAGGCAGGAAGCGCATCGGCGTGACCGCGGGCGCGTCGGCGCCCGAAGTCCTGGTGGACGCCGTGATCGAACGCCTCAAGTCGCTGGGCGGCGGCTCGGTACGCACCCTCGACGGCGTTCCCGAACGCGTCACCTTCCCGCTGCCCAGGGAGCTGCAGGGCGACGCCTGACCATGCATGCCGGGTTATCAACCCGGCAACCAAATACCGTTCGGGCCGGGCTTGTCGAAGCCCTGCCGAGCCTGGCTCTTCGACTCAGGGCAGACGGATGAACCCTGGTTGGCGGGTCAATCGCGCAGATGCTCCCGCATGATCCGCCGATAGAACTCGTGGAAGTGCTGCATGCCGTCCTCGTAGGGCGACTGGTAGGGGCCGACCTCGCTGCGCCCTTCCTGCAGCAGCGCCCAGCGGCCGCGATCCATGCGCTCGCCGATCACGTCGTCCTCGATCGCCGTTTCCATGTAGGCCGCCTGCTCGGCCTCGACGAACTCGCGCTCGAACTCGACGATGTCCTCCGGATAGTAGAACTCGACCACGTTGGTCGTGCGGTTCACGTCCTGCGGAATCAGCGTGCTGACGACCAGCACGTGCGGATACCACTCCACCATCACGTTGGGATAGTAGGTGAGCCAGATCGCCCCCTGCGCCGGCCGCTTGTCGCCGTGGTAGTCGAGCACCGCCTGGTGCCACTTCTGGTAGGTCGGCGAACCCGGCTTGGCCAGCGAGGTGATGCCCACGCGCTGCACCGAGTACCAGTCGCCGAACTGCCAGGTGAGGTCGTCGCAGGTCACGAAGCTGCCCAGTCCCGGGTGGAAGGGCACGACGTGGTAATCCTCGAGATAGACCTCGATGAAGGTCTTCCAGTTGTACTTGCACTCGTGGATCTCGACGCGATCGAGCTTGTAGCCGGAGAAGTCGAACTGCCCCGCCACGTCCATGCCCGCCAGATCGACCGCGGCCGAGCGCGGACCGGCGAACAGCAGGCCGTTCCAGGTCTCCAGCGCGTCGCGCTTCAGGTTGAGGCAGGGGTTCTCGGGGAAGTGCGGTGCCCCGAGCAGTTCGCCCTTCTGGTCGTAGGTCCAGCGGTGGATCGGGCACACGATGCGCTCGGTCTTGCCCGCGCCTTCGAGCATGATCGCCTGGCGATGGCGGCAGATGTTCGACAGGCGATGCACGCCGTCATCGCTGCGAAACAAAAGCTTGGAATGATCGAGCCATTCGAGCGACCGATAGCTGCCGACTTCCGGCACCATCAATTCATGCCCGACATAACCCGGCCCGGCCTGGAACAAGAGGCGCTTCTCGAGCTCGAAGAGCTTGTCGTCGAAATACGCCGACACCGGCAACTGAGACACCGCCGGGGACAATTTGGCCTTGGATGCAAGGTCGGACACCCCCGAACCTCCCATGTAAAGTCAAGAAATTCGGAAAAATCAGCAGGGCATTCTATGCGAGAAGTAATTTGACCGCCAGTAGCGCGATCGGTTACTTTTCTCCCTTTTATCGGCCCGGCCTCGCGTCATGGCAAACACGGCAAACTCGCCGAAATCCTTCGAATCGGCCATCGCCGAACTCGAATCGATCGTGCAGGAAATGGAAACCGGCAACATCACGCTCGAGCAGGCGCTGGAACATTACCAGCGCGGTGCCAGCCTGCTGAAGTTCTGCCAGGAAACCCTGCAGGCGGCCGAACAGCGGGTGCTGCAGCTCGAAAACGGTGAGCTCGCGCCGCTCGGTACCGGCGAAGACAAGAGGAGCCCGGAGTGAGCCAGAATCATTTCGCCGCCTGGATGGAAGGCGTCCAGCAGCGCACCGAAGCCGCCCTCGCCGCCCTCCTGCCCGAAGCCTCCATCGCGCCGCAGCGCCTCCACGAGGCGATGCGCTACGCCGTCCTGGGCGGCGGCAAGCGCGTCCGGCCGCTGCTCGTCCATGCCGCCGGGGAACTTGCCGGCGCCGCGCCCGAGCGCCTCGACCGCGCCGCCTGTGCGGTGGAGCTGATCCACGCGTATTCCCTCGTCCATGACGACCTGCCCTGCATGGACGACGACGTCCTGCGGCGCGGCAAGCCGACGGTGCATGTCGAATACGACGAAGCCACCGCGCTGCTCGTCGGCGATGCGCTGCAGGCGCTCGCCTTCCAGACGATCGCGGAAGGGCCCGTGAATGACAGCCCCGCCGTGCAGCTGGAAATGGTGACCCTCCTCGGGCGCGCCTCCGGTTCGCGCGGCATGGCCGGCGGACAGGCCATCGACCTCGGCGCCGTGGGCAAGCAGCTCACGCGCGAAGAGCTCGAGTTCATGCACATCCACAAGACCGGCGCGCTGATCCGCGCGTCGGTGCTGCTCGGCGCGCAGTGCGGCGCGCCGCTCGCGCCGGACGCGCTCGCGCAGCTCGACCGCTACGGCAAGCTCGTCGGCCTGCTGTTCCAGGTCGTCGACGACATCCTCGACGCCCAGGCCGACACCGCCACCCTCGGCAAGACCGCGGGCAAGGACGCCGACCACAACAAGCCCACCTACGTCACGCTGCTCGGCCTGTCCGAAGCGCGCACGCTGGCCGATGCCCTGCTCGCCGACGCGCGCGCCGCCATTGCGTCCTTCGGCGCCGCGGCCGCGAGACTGGACGAACTGGCGAATTTCATCGTCCATCGCAGATTCTGAATTCCGCCGTGCCGGACAACAACATGCCCCAGTACCCCCTGCTGCACCGCATCGATTCCCCGTCCGACCTGCGCCGCTTCGACCGGCGCGAACTGCAAGCCCTTGCCACCGAACTGCGCGCCTTCCTGATCGAGTCCGTCTCGAAGACGGGCGGGCACCTGTCGTCGAACCTGGGCACCGTCGAGCTCACGATCGCCCTGCACTACATCTTCAACACCCCCGACGACCGCATCGTCTGGGACGTCGGCCACCAGACCTACGGCCACAAGATCCTCACCGGACGCCGCGACGCGATGAGCGGCCTGCGCCGCTTCGGCGGCATCTCGGGCTTCCCGCGGCGCTGCGAAAGCGAATACGACACCTTCGGCACCGCACACTCCTCGACGTCGATCTCCGCCGCGCTGGGCATGGCCGTCGCCGCGCGCGACCGCGGCGACACCGAACAGCGCTCGATCGCCATCATCGGCGACGGCGCGATGTCGGCCGGCATGGCCTTCGAGGCGCTCAACAACGCGGGCGACACCAGCGACATCAACCTGCTGGTGATCCTCAACGACAACGAGATGTCCATCTCGCCGCCGGTCGGCGCGCTGACCAAGATCCTCGCGCGCATGCTCTCGGGCAGCACCTACAACGCCGCGCGCCGCGCCGGCGAGAAGGTCCTCGGCGTCGCACCGCCGATGCTCGACTTCGCACGCAAGGTCGAGGAGCACGTGAAGGGGCTGATCACGCCGGGCACGCTGTTCGAGGAATTCGGCTTCCATTACTACGGCCCGATCGACGGCCACGACCTCGAGGCGCTGATCCCGACGCTGCAGAACCTCAAGCGGCTCAAGGGCCCGCAGTTCCTGCACGTGATCACGCGCAAGGGCCAGGGCTACAAGCTCGCCGAAGTCGATCCCATCCTCTACCACGGCGTGTCGAGCTTCGACCACCGCGCGGGCATCCAGAGCGGCAAGGGCGGCGGCAAGCTTACCTACACCCAGGTGTTCGGCGACTGGCTGTGCGACATCGCCACACGCGACGACAAGGTCGTCGGCATCACCCCGGCGATGCGCGAAGGCTCGGGCATGGTGCGCTTCGCGAAGGAGTTCCCGGACCGCTACCACGACGTCGGCATCGCCGAGCAGCACGCCGTGACCTTCGCGGCCGGCCTTGCCTGCGAGGGCTTCAAGCCGGTGGTGGCGATCTATTCGACCTTCCTGCAGCGCGCGTACGATCAGCTCATCCATGACGTCGCGCTGCAGAACCTGCCGGTCGTCTTCGCGATCGACCGTGCCGGCCTCGTCGGTGCCGACGGCGCCACGCACCACGGAGCGTTCGACTTGTCCTTCCTCGCATGCATCCCGAACATGGTCGTGATGACGCCCGCGGACGAGAACGAGTGCCGGCAGATGCTGTACACCGCCTACCGCCACAACGGCCCCACCGCGGTCCGCTATCCGCGCGGCAGCGGCATGAACGTCCCCCCCACCGCGGCGATGGCCGAACTGCCCGTGGGCAAGGGCGAAATCCGCCGCCACGGCAAGAAGGTCGCCCTCCTCGCCTTCGGCAGCCTGCTCACCAACGCGCTGCTCGCCGGCGAGCAGATCGACGCGACGGTCGCCAACATGCGCTTCGTGAAACCGATCGACGCGGCGCTGATCGAAGAACTGGCCGGCAGTCACGAACTGATCGTGACGCTCGAGGAAAACGCGGTGATCGGCGGCGCCGGCTCGGAGGTCGCGCGCGTGCTCGAGAGCCTGCCGCAGCGCCCGCGCCTGCTGCGCCTTGGCCTGCCCGATCATTTCGTCGATCATGGCGACCAGAGCCAGCTCTTCGAACAGGTCGGCCTGCACCCGGTCGGGATCCTGAGCGCGATTGAGCACATCTATGTGCGCAATAGCTGAGCGATTTGGTCGGGAAATGGTAGCATTACACGGCTGCAACCAAACAGAGAACGCCACATGAAAGCCCAAGAGAGCCAAGCCATCCCTGACGTCCAGAACTCCAAGGACAGTCGTCAGCTGGCCATCAACAAGGTTGGCATCAAGTCGATCCGCCACCCGATCCGCGTCAGCGACAAGAGCGGCGGCGTGCAGCACACGATCGCGACCTTCAGCATGTATGTCGGGCTGCCCCACAACTTCAAGGGCACCCACATGTCGCGCTTCATCGAACTGCTCAACGGCAACGAGCGGGAAATCTCGGTCGAGTCGATCGAGCCGATGCTGCGCGAGATGGTCAAGCGCCTCGAAGCCGAGACCGGCGTGATCGAGATGTCCTTCCCGTACTTCATCAACAAGACCGCCCCGGTTTCCGGCGTGCAGAGCCTGATGGACTACGAAGTGACCTTCGTCGCGGAGCTGCGCGACGGCGGCGAGTACGTGTTCGAGATGAAGGTCGTGGTGCCGGTGACGAGCCTGTGCCCGTGCTCCAAGAAGATTTCCGAATACGGCGCGCACAACCAGCGCTCGCACGTCACCGTGACGGCGCAGACCAACGACTTCCTGTGGATCGAGGAGCTGGTCCAGCTCGTCGAGAGCCAGGCCTCGTGCGAGCTCTACGGCCTGCTCAAGCGCACGGACGAGAAGTTCGTGACCGAGCGCGCCTACGAGAACCCGAAGTTCGTCGAAGACATGGTGCGCGACGTCGCCGGGCTGCTCAACGCGGAAGCGCGCATCGACCGCTACGTGGTGGAATCGGAGAATTTCGAATCCATCCACAACCACTCGGCCTACGCGCTGATCGAACGCGACAAGCGCACCGAGGGCTGAACCGGGTCCCGTTCGACCGGCAGCAAGAAAAAACGGGAGGTCGCGCAGCGCGTCCCTCCCGTTTTTTGCGTCCGCGTTGCGGCCCTGCGCGGGCCGCGAATGCCTCAGTCGCGCGCCGGCACCAGCATCTCCGCCTCGCCCTCCAGCACCACCTTGCCGCCCACGCTACAGACGGTATCGAAAATGGCGCGGCGCTTGGGGGTGTTGAGTTCCTTCAGCGTCACGCGCGCGACCACCGTGTCGCCCGGCTTCACCGGTGCCCTGAACTTCAGCGTCTGCGACAGGTAGATGCAGCCCGGCCCGGGCAGCCTGTTCGCGAACAGGGCGGAGATGTAGCTCGCCGACAGCATGCCGTGGGCGATGCGGCCACCGAACATCGAGGCGTTGGCAAACTCGTCGTCGAGGTGGGCCGGGTTCGTGTCGCCCGATACGCCTGCGAACATCAGGATATCGCCATCGGTGACGGTGCGCCCGCTTGCGGCGGTCATGCCCACCTTCAGATCCTCGAACCGGTAGCCGAGGCTCTCCGAAAAATCGCGCGTTTGTTCAGTCATGTCATTCAGGTTCCGCTGAGCCTCGCCCCTGACGCACGACGGTCGTGCGCGCCAAGGGCGAGGCAATCCATGTTGGGGACGAGTCGCGCCGGCTTCCCCGGCGATCGACCCCATCAGCATAACTCAAATGACTGGACATGCATGTGACAGAAGGCAAGCACTCTGCCCGCCTTGAGCGCTTTCCCCGCTAAGCGTGCCCGCCGTGCTCCTGCTCGTATGCCGACAGGCTCACGCCGGCGTGCGCAAGGTACTCGCGCAGCTGCTTGATGTCCTGCTTCGTGCACGCGCTGCCATGGTGTGGGTAATGCAGGAAGCCTTCCACCTTGTTGAGCACGACGCGAAACCGCGCGCCATGCGCCGGTTCTATCGTGGCACCGAGGTGATTGAGCAGCGATTCGACCTCACGCCAGTGGATGTTGGCACTGATCGGGTCCTGGAAGATGGCGCGCATCAGCGCGATGTGCTTGTGGCTCATGGCTCTCGACCTCCGTGCTGTGACGCCCCGCGCGCCGCGACTGCCGGCGCCCGCGCCGCCGTGATGTGCCCTCACGCCCCCCGCGTTCTTCGGCCGTCCTCGTCCCACAGGTCGGGCCGGTAGTGCGCGCGCCGCTCGAGGCGGCCCTGGATGCGCTGCGCCGTCGACATTATCCCGATCGGGTGATGGGCGGTGAGCTTTCGCGCCCGTTCGAGGAGTTGCGAACGCCGGGGCGGGAATCCGCGCCCCTTGCAGGCGAATGCAATGCGGTTGCTGTCCTCCTCGGCGCCGACCGCGACGAAGCGATCCTCGAAGCTGTCGCGGATGCGCGACGCGTACAGCCCGTAGCGGCGGTCGCCGGACCAGAGGTTGACCGCCAGCACACCGCCGTCGGCGAGCAGCGAGTGGCAGTCGTCATAGAATCCCGCCGAGCACAGGCGCTCCGGCTGGCCGCCGCGGTCGAAGCCGTCGATCAGGAGCACGTCAGGCGCGTGCGCGCGTTCGCGCACGTAGGTCGCGCCGTCCGCGCACACCACGCGAAAGCGCTCGCTGTCGGGCGGGATGCCGAAGGCGTCGCGCAACGCGATCACGTCGGGATCGATCTCGACGGCGGTGAAGCGGGCGCGGGGCAAGGTGCGCAGGCAGTATTTCGCCAGCGAACCGCCCCCGAGTCCGATCATCACGATGTCGCACGGTTCGGGGTTGAAGAGCAGGAAACCCATCATCGTGCGCGTGTAGTCGATCGCGAGCGCGGCGGGATCGTCCAGGCGCATCTGGCTCTGCACGGTGAAGCCATCGAAGTGCAGCGAGCGCAGGCCGTCGGATTCGACGACATACGGGCGCCCCTCCTCGGCGGCGGTCATCGCGAGGCTGCAGTAGCGCAACAGGGAAAGTTCATCGAGTTTCATCGCGGCTGCCGGTGACGGTTCGACCGATCACCCGCGCTCCGGGGGCAAGTGGCTTGCGTAACCCGCATTGTAAGACGCCGTGGCGGCGAACGCCTACGCATCGGCGCCGGTCGCGGGCCCCCGGTCGGCAGGCGCGTCACGCGCTGCCGTACCTGGTCTCGACTTCGACCCCCATCGCCTTGAGCATCGCCGTGGGCAAGATGCCGCCCGCGCAGACAATGACCGTGTCGTTGTCGAGCGCAAGCCCCTGGCCCTTGTGGTCGAGCATGACGCGATCGGCCTCGACGAGGGTGACGGTCGAGCTCAGCACCACGGTCAGGCGCCCGGCGCGCTCGGCCTCGGCGAGGCGGTCGCGGTTCTTCGGCTTGACGCGGCCGAAGGCGTCGCCGCGGTACGACAGCGTGACGCGCGTATCGGGCTCGGCGGCGAGCGATACGGCCGCTTCGATCGCGCTGTCGCCGCCGCCGACGACGAGCACGGCCTGGCCGCGGTACTGCTCGGCGTCGGTCAGGCGGTACACGACCTTGGGCAGGTCTTCCCCCGGCACGCCCAGCGTGCGCGGCGTGCCGCCGCGGCCCAGCGCCAGCAGCACGTTGGCGCTGCGGTATTCGGCGCGGTTGGTGCGCACGACGAAGCCCTTGTCGAGGGGCGTCACCTGCTCGACGCGTTCGTTGTAGTTCACCGGCATCTTCACGCGGTCGGCGGCGGCCTGCCACAGGCCGAGCAGGGCTTCCTTGAGGATCTCGCGCACCTTCAGCTTGCCCGCGAGCGGCAGCGTCACCGGGTAGGTCATGACGAGCTTGTTGCGCGGGAAGCGGTGATTCACGGTGCCGCCGAGCGCGTTTTCCTGCTCCAGCGTGATGAAGCGCAGCTTCTTCTCCATCGCCCCCAGCGTTGCCGCAAGCCCGGCCGGGCCGGCGCCGACGATCACGACGTCGAGCAGGTCGCCCTCGGCCCGTTTCTTCGCGACCGATTCGATCGCCAGACGCCCCTGGTCGATGGCGTTGTGGATCAGCCCGAGGCCGCCCAGCTCGCCGGCGATGAAGATGCCTGGCACGTTGGTCTCGAAGCTGGGCGCCACCTGCGGGATGTCCATGCCGCGCTTCGAGGTGCCATAGACGAGCGTGATCGCCTCCACCGGACAGGCCGGCGCGCAGGTGCCGTGGCCGATGCAGGCCGCCGGGTCGACGAGATGGGCCTTGCCGCCGACGAAGCCGATCGCCTCTTCCGGACAGGCGCGCGCGCAGGCGCCGCCGCCCATGCACACCGCCGGGTCGACCACCGGGTAGCGGCTCGACGGCTCGGCCATGCCGGCCTGCAGCGCTTCCTCGAGCACCGCCTGCGAGCGTGCCTCGCGGCCGGTACGCTGTGCGAAGTGGTAGGCCAGGGCGATGATGAGGGGCGACGCGTACAGCGTCCAGATCAGGCTGTCTTTCATGGTCGGCGTCCGGCATCGGGGGTGCGCCCGTCGTCGCGGCGGGCGGGGCGCGCGGGCAGGTCGTTGGCCGGGGCGCAGGCGGGAATCCAGAACGCCGCCTTCGGCGGGTCGTCGTCGCGCCGATGCGCGCCCGGTTCGGTGCCGCCGCGGCAGAACCTGTCCGTGGCCGCGCGCAGGATCTTGCGCCAATCGTCGGGCAGGTGGCAGGTGTCGCATTTCTGCTCGAAGCTGCCGAAGTGGATGTCGTCCTCCTTGTGGCAGGCGTGGCAGCGGTCGTCGGTCCTCGCGCGGAACGGGCCGTCGCGGTGGCAGGCGTCGCACTTCACGGCGCGATGGCGGCCGGCGCGCGGGAATCTGGTGTCGCGCTCGTGATCGAAGACGATCGTCCGCCAGCCCTGCTCCACGTGGCACGCGGCACAGCGCCCGCCGTAGCGCCCCTTGTGGCCGCGTTCGCGGTCGTCGCGCAGGTGGCAGCCGACGCATTCGAGCGCGGGCTTCTCGCGCATCCCGGGGTCCTTGTGGCAGCTCTCGCACTTGACGCTGCGGTGCTTGTCCTTGAGCGCGAAGCGCGTGTTCTGGTCGTGGTCGAAGCGCCCGCTCTTCCAGCCTTCCGGGTTATGGCAGCTCGCGCACTTCTCGCCCAGCACGCCCTTGTGGGAATCGTCCTGGCGGTGGCAGGCGATGCACTGCGTCGGCAACTTCTCGGAATACAGCGGCGCGCGGTGGCAGGCCGTGCATTCGATCGTGCGGTGGCGGCCGAGGAGCGCGTAGTTGGCGTCGCGGTCGTGACGGAAGATCGTCGCCTTCCAGTCCTGCTCGGTGTGGCAGCTCTCGCAGCGCGGGCCGTTGTGTCCCTTGTGCGCATCGTCCTTGCGGTGGCAGGACACGCACTCGCGCGCCGTGCCGGCGTAATGCTCGTCGACGTGGCAGTCGGCGCAGCGCGCGCGGGCGTGACGGTTCAGCAGCGGGAAGCGCGTGCGCCCGTGGTCGAAGCGCGCGACCTTCCAGTTGTCCTCGACGTGACAGTTCTCGCAGCGCTGGCCGAGGCCTTCGCGATGCTTGTCGTTGCCGCGGTGGCAGCTGTAGCAATCCTGCGGCGCGTCGCGGTATTTCCTGCCCGTGCGGTGACAGCCCGAACACTCCTTGCCGCGGTGGGCGCCGCGCAGCTGGAAATCGGTCTGGCGGTGGTCGAACTTCTTCTCGTCGAAGACGACCACCTTCGCGTCGCGCCCCTTGTGGTCCGTATGGCAGCGACGGCACTGCTCTTCCTTGAGGCGCCCGTGGTAGCCCGCACCGTCGCGCACGTCGGCGCGCACGTCGCGGTGGCACGCGAGACAGCGCTGCGGCTGCGAACTCGGGCTGAAGCGCACATGGCATTCGCCGCATTCGTGCTCGACGTCGGCGTGCCCCTTGATCACGGCGCCCGGCATGACCACCGACTCCAGCGACTGGCCCCACGCCGACGCTGCGCCGAGCACCAGCCACAGCACCACCAGGGCCGCGACACGGGCGAGCGGGCCCTCAGTACGCATGCACCGCGATCACGTGTACGACGGCGGAAAGCACCAGCAGGAACAGGAAGGGGATGTGGATCACGTGCCACAGGGCGAACAGCCGTTCGTAGGTCGTGAACTGGGCGGTGCGCTGCGCGGTCGCCGTGGCGGCGTCGATCGTGTGCAGGAGTTGGGTGAGTTGGTGACGCCCTGCCGGATTCGCGCGCACGGCGGTCACGCGAACGGCGCGGCGGATGCTGCGGCGAACGAGGTGCCGGCGTCCACCGAGCGACATGAAATGCACCGCGCGCTGCCAGCGCCTGGCGGGCTGAGCGGTCGCGTGATCGATATAGCGCCGGGCGTCGTCACCGATCGCCGGCAGCACCTGCAGCTGCGGCTGCAGCGCGTCCAGATGCTGTTGCAGCGTGCCCTCCAGCTCCTTCAGCGTCGCGCGGCTGCCCGACAGGCCGCGGTGCACCTTGCGATACAGGAAACGCCCGACGATGCCGCTGAAGGTCACCAGCAGAGTGCTCGCGAGTGCGACCCCGCCGTTGAACGAGCCGATGCGGAAGGTCGAATGGAACAGCACCAGCAGGGGCCCGAACAGTCCGGCAGCGATGTGGAACAGGAACCAGCCGCGCATCGTGCCGATGCTGCGCAGGCAGCGCAGGCGCTTGCGCAGCGCGTAGGGCAGCAGCGTGAGCATCAGCACCCCGCCCACGAGGCCCAGGTTGTAACCGAGCGGCGAGCCGGCGGTATAGGGCTCGTGGAAAGCGACCCACACGCCCGTCCCGATCAGCGCCGCGATCGCGGCCGCCACGGAGAACCGCCGCGCGGCGGCGCGCGAAGGCATCGTCAAGCCGGCGGAAGGCGTCGCCGGAACGGCCGCGGACAACCCCATTTCAATCCCCTTGTCATCGAAAGGATCGGCGTCGCCGATCGTTCATCCGCCCGGATTCCAGTTCCGGTGCGGCCTACCGCCACGTCATGCCGCTGCGATGATCGCTCGTCATTGCAAACGGCGCTTGACAGTACAAACACGTTTTGAGATATTTCATCACAAATACGAATCATTCGCAATTGCATTCGCAATAATAACCGGGCGCAAAAGGCGCCATTCAAGGCATATCAGGGGGCAAGGGGATGAGGCAATCAAAGCTGCGCGGGCGAGCCGCGGGATGGCTCGTGGGCGGCATCGGGATGCTGGCGGCACACGCCGGCTGGGCAGGCACGATCACCGGGTCGGCGCACGATTTCTCCGCATTGAACTGGTCGGGTGGCCGCATCTGCGTCGCCTGCCATGCGCCGCACAAATCCGACACGAGCGTCGCCGACGCACCGTTGTGGAATCACACGCTGTCGACGACGGCCTACAGCCTCTACAGCAGCGCCACGCTGAAGGCGGCCGTATCCCAGCCGGGCGGGACGTCGAAACTGTGCCTGTCCTGCCATGACGGCACCATCGCGGTCGACAGCTTCGGCGGCACGACCGGCACGACGATGATCACGGCCGGCAGCAACATCGGCACCGACCTGAAGAAATCCCACCCGATCGGCTTCACCTACGACAGCGCGCTGGCGACGTCGAACGGATCGCTGCACGACCCGCTCACGAAGTCCGTCACGATCGGCACCGCGCCGCAGACGAAGACCGGCACGATCAGCGCCGTGCTCCTCTTCGGCGGCAAGATGGAATGCGGCTCCTGCCACGACGTGCATAACACCTTCACCGTCGGTGGCAAAGGCAGCGGTCTGGTCAAGGTGACGCAAGCCGGCAGCAAGATCTGCCTCGACTGCCACAACAAGTAGTCCCGCGCATGCGGCTGCCGTCCCCGGCGCTTCGGCGGGGGGGCGGCGGCGCACGCCCCGCCATCGTCACGAGCCCGATCATGAACCACGCCCTTCCCTTCTTCCGCCGCCTCCTGCCCGCGGCAGCGGCGACCCTGCTGGCGCTGTCGCTCGCCGGCTGCGCCTCCACGCCGAGCAAACCCGCCGCGGCACGGGCCGCGGACGCTGCCGCGCCGGTGTTCTATCCGTCGCTGCCGAACCCGCCGCGCATCCAGTACCTGACAACGCTCGCCGGCGAGCGCGACCTTGCCGCTGAAAAGGGCAAGTTCGCCGAATTCATCCTCGGCAACGAAGGCGAACGGCATCAGCTGGTCCAGCCCTATGGCGTGGCGATGACCGGCAGCAAGGTCTACGTCGCCGACAGCCGCGCGCCCGGCCTTGCGGTGTTCGACATGGCGCAGCGGCGTTTCTCGCTCGTCGCGGGGGTCGGCGGCGGACGCATGAAGCAGCCGCTCAACGTGCGCATCGACAGCGACGGCACGAAGTACGTCACCGACGGCGGGCGCGAGCAGGTCCTCGTCTATGACCGCGACGACCGCTTCGTCGCCGCCTACGGCCGCCAGGGCCAGTTCAAGCCGATCGACCTGGCCATCGTCGGCGAGCGGCTGTACGTCACCGACATCACGCATCATCAGGTGCATGTGCTCGACAAGCGCTCCGGCCGCAGCCTGTTCACCTTCGGGCAGGCGGGATCGGAGATCGGCGAGCTGTTCCACCCGACCAACATCGCGCTCGGCACGGACGGCGACCTCTACGTCGTCGAGACCGGCAACTACCGCGTGCAGCGCTTCACCCCGGAAGGCAAACCCGTCCGCACCTACGGTGCGGTCGGCTCGGTGCCGGGCAGCTTCGCCCGTCCCAAGGGCATCGCGATCGACCGCGCGGGGCGCATGTACGTCGGCGACGCCGCGTTCGAGAACGTCCAGATCTTCGACGCCACCGGCCGCATCCTGATGGATTTCGGCCAGGCCGGCGAAGGGGCGGAAGGCCTGAGCCTGCCCGCAGGCGTCACGGTGAGCTACGAGGGCATCGAGGCCTTCCGCCAGTTCGTCGCACCGGGCTTCAAGGTCGAGTACCTGGTGCTCGTGGCGAGCCAGTTCGGGCCCAACAAGGTCGACGTGTTCGCCTTCGGCAGCATGAGCGGCATGGATGATCCGGCGGCCGCCGCGGCCGGGCCGGCCCTCGCCGCCCGCTGAGGGGGCGAAGGGGATTGACGCATGCGACGATGCGCCGACGCGGCGCGGCTCCGGCCGGCGCAAGCACTGGCCGGGCGCGCGCTGGTGTCGCTGCTCGCCGGCTTCAGCGCGGGCGCCGCGGCACAGGAGGTCGCGTTGTTCAACCTGACGGACGTTGAAGGTCACGTGTCGACGAACTATCTCGGCAACCGCGACGCGACGCGCCAGGCCGGCCCCGCGGGCGTCACGCGCTCGACGCAGGGCGATTCGGACTGGCGGAACGAAGTCTTCCTGATGACGCACAGCTACGTCTACCACCCGAACTTCGTGACGCTGGACATCGGCGGCGGGCCGATCCTGCAGGCCGGCGCGCTCGAGACGGACGGCGGCACGACGCAGTCGCGCGGCGTGCTGTACAACCTCGTCGGGCGCGCGAACTTCCTCCGCGGCAAGCCGGTGAGCGGAGCGCTGTTCTACGAGCACCTGAACCCGGTGCTGTCGATCGCCCCCGGGCAGACCCTGCAGCAGGAGACCTCGCGCTACGGCATGGAGGTCGCGGCGACCGCCGCCGCGCTGCCGACGCCGCTGCGCTTCGAACTGACACGCTCGGAATCGAACGGCCGCAGCGACGAGCGCGTGATGCACGACCGCACCGACCAGCTGAACCTGCGCCTTTCGCGCGACATCGGCAAGCAGGGGGCGACGCAGGTCCAGTTCCAGGCCGTCCGCCAGGAATCGCTGAGCGGCAGCACCAGCCTGCCGATCCAGTCGTCGACGTCGGACAGCGGGAGCCTCGACATCGACACGCGCCTGCCCTTCGGGACCGACGGCGAGCACGAGCTGCTCAACCTCGTGTCGCTCAACCGGCACGATTTCGTGGTCGATGGACGGGCGATGCCGCAGCAGTCCGACCTCAACCTGCTCCTCGACCTGCGCATGAAGCATTCCGACGCGCTCACCAGCTTCGGCACCGCGCACTACAGCAACAACGACAACGGGGACCGCGCGGCGGTGACGCAGAGCGCCTCCTCGGGCATCGCCTGGTCGCCGGACAAGGAACTGGAGCTGTCGGCGGGCGGACGCATCGAGACGCAGCAGGCCGGCCCCTTCTCGGTGAGCGACCGCGGCGTCGACGCGATGGTGCGTCGCCAGCAGGCCTTGCCCCTCGGCACCCTGACGGCGAGCTACCGGGTGCGCCACGATCAGCGCAGCCAGCGGGCACAGGCGTCCGACGCGCGCGCGATCGGCGAGCGCACGATCCTCGGCGGAACCTCGCCGAGCGCGCTGTCGCAGGCGCGCGTCGTCGCCGGCAGCGTCGTCGTCAGCAACCTGACTCGCTCGCAGGTCTATGTCGAAAACATCGACTACACGCTCACCACGGTCGGACAGACGACGCGCCTTCAGCGCCTCATCGGCGGCAGCATCCTCGACGGCGAGGACGTGCTGGTCGACTACGCGTACGACCTCGGCGGCACCTTCGCCAGCGCGGAAACCGACCAGACCTTCAACCTCGGCTGGTCCCTGTCCCAGCGCCTGAGCCTCTACCTGCGCGAATCGCGCTCGACGGTGGAGGTCCTGTCGGGCACGCCCACCTTCGCGCTCGGCGACTCGCGCAGCCGGCTTTACGGCCTACGCACGGACCTGCCGTTCAGCGCAGCGGGCGTCCCGCTGTCGGCCGGCGCGACGGTCGAGCACGAACGCATCGTCGACCCGATCAGCCCGCTCGTGCGCAACGCCGCCGACCTGTACCTGCAGACCGAGGAACCGCTGTTCGATCTCGGCAATGTCGGGGTGACGCTGCACCGGATGACGATGGACTACGCCAGTTCCGCGCAGGACATGGACCTGCGCGGCTACGGCCTGCGTTTTTCGGCGCGCTGGATGGGCGTCGATGTGTCGGCGGTGCGCAATTTCGAATGCGACCGCGGCGGCCCGACGGTGCGCTGCCGCGTGGACAACGCGATCAACGCGCAGTGGCGCGAGCGCAAGCTGGCGATGAACGCACGGCTCGCGCACGGACGCGAGACCCAGGCCGGGTTCGAGCGCAGCCATACGCTGTTCCAGATCAGCCTGCGGCGGGATCTCTGACGATGACGCCCCGACGCTTCTCCGTCGTCGCGACCGCCTTCCGCCTCGCTCACGTCCTCGCGCTCGTCGCCGCCCTCGCGGGCTGCACCGGCAGCCGGCCCGACGCGCCCACAGGCCCGCCGCTCGTCTGGCCGCCGGCGCCGGAAACCGCGCGCATCGCCTACATCCGCAGCATCGCCGGGCCTGCCGACCTGGGCATCACGCGGAGCCTGCTCGAACGCATGCAGGACCTCCTGTTGGGCGCCGACGAGGCCCGCATGGTGCGCCCGATGGCCGTCGTCGCGGTCAAGGGCGTCATCTACGTCGCCGACCCGGGCGTGCAGGGCGTGCACCGTTTCGACCCGCTCGGCGGCGGCTACACCCTGGTGCGCGGACCGGGCGGCACGCCGCTGCCCTCGCCCGTGGGCCTCGCCGAAGGCGCCGCAGGCGACGTGTATGTCACCGATTCCCGGCTCGCACGCGTGCTGGTGATCAAGCCGGGCGAACGGACCGCCGCGCCGCTCGTGCTCGACAGCCCGCCGGTCCAGCCGACCGGCATCGCCTTCGACCCCGCGGCAGGGCACCTCCTCGTCGTCGACACCGGCGCCCATCGCATCCTCGTGTTCGACCACGACCTGCGCCTGCAGACGAGCATCGGCCGGCGGGGCGAAGGCCCGGGCGAGTTCAACTTCCCGACGGCGCTGTGGCGCGGGGCCGACGGCCGCCTGTACGTGACCGATTCGCTCAACTTCCGCATCCAGATTTTCGACGCAGACGGCCGCGTCGCCGGCGTCTTCGGCCGCTCGGGCGACGTGCCCGGCGACACGCCGCGGCCGAAGGGCGTCGCGACCGACCGCGACGGCCACATCTATCTCGTCGACGCCCTGCTCCACAGCCTGCAGATCTTCGACGAGGCTGGCCGCTTCCTGCTCCCGGTCGGCCAGCAGGGACGCGAGCGCGGCGACTTCTGGCTGCCGGCCGGCATCTTCGTCGGCAGCGACGGCTACATCTATGTCGCCGACTCCTACAACCGGCGCGTGCAGGTGCTGCGCTACCTGGGCGGGGCCGCATGACGGCGCGGACCTCGGCCCGGCCCCTCGCCGGATTGCCGGTGGCACTCGCGTTCGCCGCGACGCTGCTGCTCGCCGCCCTGCCCGCCGGCGCCGGCATCGTCGCGAGCAAGCACAACCTGTCGGCGAGCGGCCCGGGGACGGTCAAGGCGGCGAGCGAGACGCAGGTGTGCGTCTTTTGCCACATCTCCCACAACGCCTCGCCGAGCGAACCGCTGTGGAACCGCCGTGCGCGCACCGGCGGCTACACCCCCTACACGAGCTCCACCGCCAAGGCCGCCTCCGGCCAACCGGACGGCGCCTCGCTCGACTGCCTCTCCTGTCACGACGGCACCATCGCCCTCGGCGACCTGCGCAGCCGCAGCCAAGTCACGACGATGGCGGGCGGCGTGACGACGATGCCGGCCGGGCACAGCAACCTCGGCACCGACCTGTCCGACGACCACCCGGTGTCGATCCTGTACAACGCGGCGCTGGCGACCACCCGCGGCGAGCTCGCCGACCCGGCGACGCTGACCGCCAAGGTGCGCCTCGACGCCGGCGGCAAGCTGCAATGCACGTCCTGCCATGACGCCCACGACGACACCAACGGCAAGTTCCTGGTGATGCCGAACACCGCCTCCGCGCTGTGCCAGACCTGCCATCAGCCGGCACAGTGGAGCACCAGCAGCCACAAGTTGTCGACGGCGACCTGGAACGGCGTCGGCACCAGTCCGTGGCCGCACACCAGCGGCACCACCGTCGCCGCCAACGGCTGCGAGAACTGCCACCGCCCGCACTCGGCCGGCGGCCGCAAGTGGCTGCTCAACGATGCCAAGGAGGAGGACAACTGCAACCACTGCCATAACGGCAACGTCGCGGCGAAGAACATCAAGGCGGAGTTCGCCAAGGCCTCGGCCCACCCGGTCGCAACGACCACCGGCGTCCACGATGCCGCCGAGCCGACGGTGTCGCAGACCCGCCACGTCGAATGCGCCGACTGCCACAATCCCCACGCGGCGAAATCCGGCTCGGCCGGCGCCCTGCCCGGTTCCCTCACCGGCGTGCGCGGCGTCACGATCGGCGGCACCGCGGTCGAACCCGCCACCGCGGAATACCAGCTGTGCTTCCGCTGTCATGGCGACAGCCCCGGCAAGCCCGCCGCCCACATCCCCCGCCAGATCGTGCAGACCAACACGCGGCTCGAGTTCAGCACGTCGAACCCGTCGTATCATCCGGTCGCCGGCGCGGGCAAGGGCACCAGCGTCCCCGACCTGAAGGCGCCATGGACCACGGCCAGCATCATCAAGTGCAGCGATTGCCACAGCAACGATGCCGGCCCCGGCGCGGGCGGCATCGGCCCCGACGGCCCGCACGGCTCGAAGTACGCCCCGCTGCTCGAGCGCCAGTACCTGACCGCCGACTTCACCACCGAAAGCGCCGGCGCCTACGCGCTGTGCTACAAGTGCCACGACCGCAACATCCTGCTCAACTCGAGCACCAGCGTGTCGAGCACCGTGCACCGCAAGCACGTCGTAAGCATCCGCACGCCCTGCAGCGCCTGCCACGACCCGCACGGCATTTCCTCGACCCAGGGCAACGCGACGAACAACAGCCGCCTGATCAACTGGGACATCTCGATCGTGAAGCGCAACTCGGCGGGGCTGCTGAAATGGGAGCGCACCTCGGCCGGCCACGGGCGCTGCTACATGAACTGCCACAACGACAATCACAACCCCGAGACGTATTGAACGGCGGGGTTATCGACACCCGGATTTTTCCCGTGAAGGATGAAATCATGCTGCACATCGCATTCCGCCAACTCGCCGCCGCCGTCGCGGGCCTGCTGCTGTCCGGCGTGGCAAGCGCCGCGATCACCTGCTCCAAGGCAGGATTCGACGAACTGAACCGCGACCGCACGAACACTGCCTATTTCCTCGACGATGCCGCCGAGAAGGCCTGTCTCGACAAGCCCTTTGTTGCATCGGGCAGCGTCAAACAGGTCTACGGCAAGGACGAATTCGAGATCGTCGCCGAGGACGGCCTCGGCGTCACCGTGCTGCTCGCGGGCTCGCACGGCTGCGGCGACCTGCTGCAGATGAGGAAGGGCCAGCGCGTCAAGGTCGGCGGCACGGTGGCACGCACCTATCGCAGCGCCGGCACGATCCGCCTGCGCAACGCGGTCTGCCAATGAGTCGACAGCCGGCCCGCTGGGAGGACGTTGCGACAGGGCTGAGGCGTGAAGGGGGAGCCCGCGGCCCCGCTCGAGGAGGCGTGCGGGCACGTGGCGCTGCAGACGAAAAAACGGCCCGGGGCACGAAGCCCCGGGCCGGCAAGCCCTCTGGAGAGGAGGGGAGAACGCTGTAGGGGTCGCGCTTACTGCAGCTCGACCAGCAGATCCTTCGCGGCGACCTTGTCGCCGGGCTTCACGAACACCGCCTTGACGACCGCGTCGCGCTCGGCGGTGAGCGCGGTTTCCATCTTCATCGCCTCGATCGACACCAGCGGCGTGCCCTTGGCGATCTTCTGGCCGGCGTGCACCGCGACCGTCACGACGGCACCGGGCATCGGCGCGCCGATGTGGTTGGGGTTGGCCTCGTCGATCTTCGGGTGGCGGCGTCCGGTCGGGGCGGCGCCGGCCTTGGGGATGCGCTGCAGGCGCGGCTGGCCATTCAGCTCGAAGAAGACCTTTACGCGGCCCTCCTCGTCCGGCGTGTCGCTGCTACCGGTCTGGCGCACGATCAGGCTCTTGCCCTTCTCGATGTCGACGCTGATCTCCTCGCGGTCCTTGAGGCCGTAGAAGAACACCGGCGTGGGCAGCAGCGACACGTCGCCGAAGCGCGCATGGTGCGCGGCGTAGTCCTTGAAGACCTTGGGATACATCAGCCAGGAGGCGAGGTCGGTGTCGGAGATCTGGCGGCCGGTGGCGGCTTCGGCGTCGGCACGCGCGGCGTCGAGGTCGACGGCGGGCAGGAAGTCCCCGGCCCGGCCCGCGAGCGGCTCGGCGCCTTTCAGCACCTTGCGCTCGAGCTCCTTCGGGAAGCCGTCAGGCGGGAAGCCGAGTTCGCCCTTGAAGAGCGAGATCACCGACTCGGGGAAGGCGATTTCCTTCGCGGGGTCGCGCACTTCCGCGGGCGTGAGGTCGTTGGCGACCATGAAGAGGGCCAGGTCGCCGACGACTTTCGACGTCGGCGTGACCTTCACGATGTCGCCGAAGAGCTGGTTCACGTCGGCGTAGGCCTGCGAGACTTCCGGCCAGCGGTGGTCGATCCCCATCGCGCGGGCCTGCTCGCGCAGGTTCGTGTACTGCCCGCCGGGCATCTCGTGCTTGTACACGTCGGAGGTGCCGCAGCGGATGTCGGCCTCGAAGGGCGCGTAGGCGCGGCGCACGCCTTCCCAGTAGTGCGACAGCGACTGCATCGCGTCGAGGTCGAGCCCGGTGTCGCGCTCGGAACCGGCCAAGGCGGCGGCGATCGAGCCGAGGTTGGGCTGCGCGGTGAGGCCGCTCATCGCGTCCATCGCGCCGTCGACGGCGTCGACACCCGCTTCGATCGCGGCGAGCACGCTCGCGGCGGCAATGCCGGAGGTGTCATGGGTGTGGAAGTGGATCGGCAGGCCCACTTCTTCCTTCAGCGCCTTGACCAATGCCCTGGCGGCGCGCGGCTTGCACACGCCGGCCATGTCCTTGATGCCGAGGATATGGGCGCCGGCCTTTTCGAGCTGTTTGGCGAGGTTGACGTAGTACTGCAGGTTGTACTTCGGGCGGCTCGCGTCGAAGAGGTCGCCGGTGTAGCAGATCGTGCCTTCGCACAGCGCGCCCGCTTCATTCACTGCGTCCATCGCGACGCGCATGTTGTCGATCCAGTTGAGCGAATCGAACACGCGGAAGACGTCGATGCCCTCCTTCCCCGCCTGCTGCACGAAGTAGCGCACGACGTTGTCGGAGTAGTTCGTGTAGCCGACGGCGTTCGAGGCGCGCAGCAGCATCTGGAACAGCACGTTGGGCACCGCCTGGCGCAGGCGCGCGAGGCGCTCCCACGGGTCTTCCTTGAGGAAGCGCAGCGCCACGTCGAAGGTCGCGCCGCCCCAGCATTCGAGCGAGAAAAGCTCGGGCACCAGGCGTGCGTAGTGCGGCGCGATCTCGAGCATGTCGCGCGTGCGCATGCGGGTGGCGAAGAGCGACTGGTGCGCGTCGCGCATCGTCGTGTCGGTCAGCAGCACACGCTTTTCGTTCTTCATCCACTCGGCGAAGCGCTGCGGGCCCAGCTCCTTGAGGCGGTCGCGCGTGCCGGCGGCGGGCGCTGCCGCGAGGTCGACCTGCGGCTTGATCGGCTTCGCGAGCGGGAGCCTGGGCGCCTGGCGCCCGGCCATCTCGGGGTTGCCGTTGACGCTGACTTCGCCGAGGAATTTCAGCAGCTTGGTCGCGCGGTCCTGGCGCTTCTGGAAGCGGAAGAGTTCGGGCGTGGTGTCGATGAAGCGCGTCGTGCATTCGCCGGACTTGAAGAGCGGATGCGCGATGACGTTCTCGAGGAACTGCAGGTTGGACGACACGCCGCGGATGCGGAACTCGCGCAGGCCGCGGTCCATGCGGGAGATGGCTTCGTCCGGGCTGTGGCCCCAGGCGGTGACCTTCACCAGCAGCGAATCGTAGAACGGGGTGATCACTGCGCCCGAGTAGGCGGTGCCGCCGTCGAGGCGCAGGCCGAAGCCCGCGGCGCTGCGGTAGGCGGTGATGCGGCCGTAGTCGGGGGTGAAGCTGTTCTCCGGGTCTTCGGTCGTGACGCGGCACTGCAGCGCGTGGCCGTTGAGGCGGATGGCCGATTGCGCCGGGAGGTAGGCGTCTTCCGCCCCGATCCTCGCGCCTTCGGTGACGCGGATCTGCGCCTTGACGATGTCGACGCCGGTGACCTGTTCGGTGACGGTGTGCTCGACCTGGATGCGCGGATTGACTTCGATGAAGTAGAAGGCGCCGGTGTCGGCGTCCATCAGGAATTCGACGGTGCCGGCGTGGGTGTAGTGCGCGGCATGACAGAGCTTGAGCGCGGCGTCGCACAGCTCGGTGCGGCGGGCGCCGTCCAGGTAGGGGGCGGGGGCGCGTTCGACGACTTTCTGGTTGCGTCGCTGCACCGAGCAATCGCGCTCGAAGAGATGTACGAGGTTGCCGTGCGTGTCGCCCAGGACCTGTACTTCGACGTGGCGGGCGCGGCGCACCAGCTTCTCGAGGTACACCTCGTCGTTGCCGAAGGCGGCGAGTGCTTCGCGGCGGGCGACGTCCAGCAGGCCGGGGAGTTCTTCTTCGTTCTCGATCGCGCGCATGCCGCGGCCGCCGCCGCCCCAGCTGGCTTTCAGCATCAGCGGGTAGCCGACTTGGCGCGCGAGGCGCTTGATCTCGTCGAGGTCGCGCGGCAAGACGCCGGTGGCGGGCACGACCGGCACGCCCGCGGCGATCGCGAGGTTGCGCGCGGCGACCTTGTTGCCGAGGTCGCGCATCACCTGCGGCTGCGGGCCGATGAAGGCGATGCCGGCCGCGGCGCAGGCTTCGGCGAACTCGGGGTTCTCGGACAGGAAGCCGTAGCCGGGGTGGATCGCATCGACTTGCGCGTCCTTCGCGACGCGGATGATGTCCGCAATGTCGAGGTAGGCGGCGATGGGCTTCTGGCCGTTGCCGACCAGATAGGACTCGTCGGCCTTGAAGCGGTGCAGCGCGAAGCGGTCCTCGTTGGCGAAGATCGCCACCGTGCGGATGCCCAGTTCGCTCGCGGCGCGGAACACGCGGATCGCGATTTCGCCACGGTTGGCGACGAGGATGCTCTTGATCGGTTTCATGTGGCTGCCCTGCCCCTTTGTGTGCGTGGCTGGTTGTCGTTATGAATGGATACGTCGGGTGTGGAATCCGACCAAAAATGCCCGTTCTGGAAATTTACGGCTGTATGCGGCGGAACGATGTCCGTTAAGCGACAGGTTTTTGCAGATTTGAGCCGGTGGCGGCAAGTTGCCCCGCCCCAACTCGCCATCCGCGCCCCCACTTCATGCCGCACACTTCAAAATGCGGGCCTTCGCGCGCATCTCCTCGTATTCGTCGTGCGCGACCGAGTCCGCCGTGATGCCGCCGCCGACGCCGTACTCGGCGCGACCGGTCATGCCGTCGAGCGCCAGCGTGCGGATCGCGACGTTGAAGATCGCGTCGCCGCCCGGCTTCAGCAGGCCGATCGCGCCGCAGTAGATGCCGCGCGGTTCGGCTTCGAGGCCGGCGATGATCTCCATCGCCTTGATCTTGGGCGCACCGGTGATCGAGCCGCAGGGGAAGAGCGCGGCGAAGATGTCCGCGAGATCCGCGTCCGCGCGCAGTTCGGCCGACACCGTCGAGGTCATCTGATGCACGGTCGGGTAGGTCTCGATCGAGAAGAGCTCGGGCACCTCGACGCTGTGCGGTCGTGCCACCCGCGACAGGTCGTTGCGGATGAGATCCACGATCATCAGGTTCTCGGCGCGGTTCTTCTCGGAAGCGGCCAGCGTCGCGGCGTGCTGTGCATCCTGCTCGGGGGTGCTGCCGCGCGCGAGCGTGCCCTTCATCGGCTTGGAGATCAGGCGGTCGCCGTCGCGGCGGAAGAAAAGCTCGGGCGACAGCGACAGGATGCGGTGGCGCCCGAGGTCGAGCAGCGCGCAGTAGCCGTCCGGCTGCCCTGCGCGCAGGTGCGCGTAGAGGTCGCGGGGATCGCCGTCGAAGCGGCCGTGCAGACGGATCGTGTGGTTGATCTGGTACACGTCGCCGGCACGGATGTGGTCGAGGATGCGCTGGATGTCGGCGTCGTAGCGCCCGCGCTCGACGCCCGGCTGCCAGTCGTCGCAACGCACCGCGCCGCGCCGCGTTTCCTCGTCGACGGCGTCCGGCGCGTCGAACACGCCGAACCACGCGAGCGGCAGCGCCGAGCGCGGCCGGAAGCGGAACGCGGGATCGAAGGCCGCGCCCGCTTCATAGGTCACGAAGCCCGCGACCCACTCGCCGGCCCGCGCGAGCGTGTCGGCGCGGGCGAGCACGGCGGGCACGGCTTCGGGCCGGTGGGCCACGAGACGCAGACGCGGCCGGCGGAAGTGCAGCGGCGCGGCGCCCGCGGCATCGGCGGGGAAGTCGAAACGCAGGTTCGCCATGATGATTAGCGCAGCACCACGGTGCGCAGGCCGTTGATGAACACGCGATGCTGCAGCACGTAATGCAGCGCGCGGCCGAGCGCGAGGCATTCGACGTGGCGGCCGGTGCTCAGGAGCTGCTCGGGCGTGAAGGCGTGGTCCACGCGCTCGACCGCCTGCTCGATGATCGGGCCTTCGTCGAGGTCGGTGGTCGCGAAATGCGCGGTCGCGCCGATCAGCTTGACGCCGCGGGCATGCGCCTGCTCGTAGGGGCGCGCGCCCTTGAAGCCGGGCAGGAAGGAATGGTGGATGTTGATGACGCGGCCGGCCAGCCGCCGGCACATGTCGTCCGACAGCACCTGCATGTAGCGCGCCAGCACGACCAGTTCCGCGCCGCTCGATTCGATCAGCGCGAGCAGCGCCGCTTCCTGCTGCGGCTTGGTGTCGGCCGTGATCGGCAGGTGGTGGAAGGGCAATCCTTCCGCGGTCGCGAGCGGTTCGAGCAGGGTGTGGTTCGACGCCACGCCGACGATCTCCATCGGCAGCTCGCCGCGGCGCCACTGGTCGAGCAGGTCGCGCAGGCAGTGGTCGGCCTTCGACACCATCAGCAGCACGCGCATCGGGCGCCGCAGGTCGTGGATCTCGCCTTCGGAGTCGCGGAAGCGGCTGCGCAATGCGACATACTCGCTGCGCAGCGCGGCAAGCGCGGCATCGGTCGCGTCAACGACGCGGAAGGTCGTGCGCAGGTAGAAGCGCCCGCTGAGGACGTCGTCGAAGACCGTGAATTCCTCGATGTAGGCACCGTGCGCTTCCAGCAGCGCAGTCACGGCGGCGGTCTGGCCGCGTTCTCCCGCGGCGGCGAAGGTCAGCGCGAAGCGCGCCGGATCATTCAATGCTTGCGACATGTTCGGCCCTCTTCCGGGTGCGTGCGTCTGCGTTCTGTCTGATGCGGGCGTGTTCGCCGCGGTTCGTGGTGCGTTCGATGCCGACTGCGGTCGCGTAGCGGCTCACGCGCTGCTTGTAGAGGCCGACCGACACCTCCTGCACGCGCGGGTCGAGAGCGAAGGCGAAATCGAACACCTCGTTGATGCGCGTCTCCAGCAGCGGCGTGTGCGGGGTGCCCGGCCATTCGGTCGCGAGCCAGCGGCACAGCGGTTCGTAGTCGAGGCAGTCGCCGAGGTCGCCCGGCACGGTCGGCGCGAGGCCGGTCAGGGTCACGGAGACCCACACCGGCTGCGCATCCTGCTCGTCGTCGTAGAGGCCGACCGCGAGCCGCGTTTCCAGCCGTTCGATCCTGACGCTCCAGATTCCGTTCATCGCCGTCAGCCTCCGATCACGCCGCGCGCCTGCAGGTCGGCGTGGTAGGACGAGCGCACCATCGGGCCGGAGGCGACGTGGCGGAAGCCCATCTTCTCGCCGACCACGCGCAGCTCGTCGAACTCGGCCGGCGTCACGTAGCGGCGCACCGGCAGGTGGTGCAGGCTGGGTTGCAGGTACTGGCCGATCGTCACCATGTCGACGTTGTGGGCGCGCAGGTCGGCCAGCGTCGCCTCGATCTCCTCGCGCGTCTCGCCCACGCCCAGCATCAGGCCGGACTTGGTCGCGACCTCGGGGTGGCGCGCCTTGAAGGCCGCGAGCAGGTCGAGCGAATGTTCGTAGTCGGCGCCGGGACGCACCTCGCGGTACAGGCGCGGCACGGTCTCGATGTTGTGGTTGAAGACATCGGGCGGCTCGGCGGCAAGAAGGTCGAGCGCGAGGTCGACGCGGCCGCGGAAGTCCGGCGTCAGCACTTCGACCGTGATGCCGGGGTTGGCGGCGCGCGTCTCGCGGATGCAGTCGGCGAAATGCTGCGCCCCGCCGTCGCGCAGGTCGTCGCGGTCGACCGAGGTGATCACGACGTACTTCAGGCGCATGCCGGTGACGGTTTCGGCGAGGTTCTTCGGTTCCTCCGGGTCCAGCGGCAGCGGGCGGCCGTGGCCCACGTCGCAGAACGGGCAACGCCGCGTGCAGATCGCCCCCATGATCATGAAGGTCGCCGTGCCGTGGTTGAAGCATTCGCCCAGGTTCGGGCAGTTGGCTTCCTCGCACACGGTGTGCAGGCGGTTGTCGCGCAGCGTGCCGGTGAGCTCGCGCACGCTCTTCGTGCCGCGGAAGGCCGCGCGGATCCATTCCGGCTTGCGCAGCTGCTCGGCGGGCGTGATCGGGACGATCTTGACCGGAATGCGCGCGGTCTTGTCGGCGCCGCGCAGCTTGATTCCGGCTGTCGGGGTGGGGGTGCTTGTGTTCTGCATGAGAGGACTCCGGCGAGCGCCCGGCGAGTGCGGGGCGCCCGGTGGTGCATCAGCCGCGGTAGTAGCCTGCGGTGGAAGGTCGATCAGGCGGTCAACGCGTCGTAGGCGGCCTGGTCGAGCAGGCCGTCGAGCGCGGACGGATCGGCGAGGCGGATACGGATGAACCAGCCCGCGCCCTGCGGATCCTCGTTGACGGTCGCGGGCGCATCGGCCAGCGCGGCGTTGACTTCGACGACGGTGCCCGCCAGCGGCATCTTCAGTTCGCCGGCAGCCTTCACCGATTCGATGACCGCCGCTTCGTCGCCCGCCACAAAGCTCGCGCCCACGTCGGGCAGCTGCACAAAGACGATGTCGCCCAGCGCGTTCTGCGCATAATCGGTGATCCCGACCGTCGCGACGTCGCCCTCGACGCGCAGCCACTCGTGGTCTTCGGTGTATTTGATCGTGCTCATGAGGTCTCCTGGTTTGGTATCGGCTGATGCAAGGGTCTGCTTCAATGACGAAAAGAATGGTATCAACCTGTTGACATGAGCGATCTTGATAGTTGAAATAAAATCATTAATTCGCCAAATGCCCGGCCTGCCATGCCAAACATCCCCACCGAGCTGCTTCGCACCTTCCTGAAGGCCGTGGAAACGGGCAGCTTTACCCGCGCCGGCGAAGTCGTCGGCCGCACGCAGTCCGCCGTGAGCCTGCAGATCAGGCGTCTGGAAGAACTGCTGGACGCGCCGCTGTTCGTGCGCGGCACGCACCGCGTGAAACTCACCGAGGAAGGGACCACGCTGGCCGGTTACGCGCGACGGATGCTCGCGCTGAACGACGAGGCGGTGAGCAGCCTGCGCCGGCCCAAGGTCGCCGGCAGCGTGCGCCTGGGCGCGCCGCACGAATACACCGCTTCACTCTTGCCGGTAATCCTCGGCAAGTTTGCGCAGGCGCACCCCGGCGTGATGCTCGAGGTCACCTGCGACCTGAGCAAGAACCTGCTCGCGCGCCAGGAGAAAGGCGAGTTCGACCTCGTCATCGCGCTGCACGACGACCCGGAGGAACGCGGCGGCAACAAGGTGCTCACCGAACCGCTGGTATGGATCACCAGCATGGACCACGAGCGCCACACGCAACGGCCGCTGTCGCTGGTGGTCGCGCCGCCGCCGTGCATCTACCGCAACCGCGTGCTGCAGACGCTCGGCCGCCAGCAGCGGGCCTGGCGCATCGCCTACATGAGTTCCAGCTACAGCGGCATCATCGCCGCGGTGCGCGCCGGCCTGGGCGTGACGCTGCTCGCCGGCAGCACCGTACCCGAGGGCGTGCGGACGCTGGGCGAGCGCGACGGCTTCCCCGCGATGGGGCAGCTCGACGTGCGCCTGTACGAACGACCGGAGGCGACCACCGAGGCGGTACGCTGCCTCGCGGACTACATCACGAGCAGCTTTGCCACCTCCGACACCGCGCTGGCCACGGCGGGGTCAGGCGCGCACGTGGCGGGCGAATAGCCCATGGCGGGCCGGCGAGCCTGACCATCGGCGCGACAGATCCGTTTTCCTGTTGGCAGATCTGTCGAAAGTCTTATAGGCTGGAGCAGCTCCGGCAATAACAATTCATGATACGAACCTACCGCCGCTTCATTGCCCGCCTGGCCGTCGCCCTGCTGCTGTTCATGCAGCTGGTGGTGGCGGCGTACGCCTGTCCGGGCGTGGCGAAGGCCGTCGAATTGCCCCGGGCCATGGAAGGCGCGGGGATGGAGACGGGTGGGGATTGTTGCCCGACGCTTGACCCCGCCGACCCGAACCGCTGCCTCGAGCACGGGCAGCAGGACAGCAAGGCGACGGCGCCGACGCAGCTGCCGGAGCCGCTCGGAGTCGCGCTGCCGCTGTTGGCAGTCGCCCTTCCCATCGCGCTTGTCGTGGCCCCGACGCTGCCGGACGTTCTTCCCGAATTCCTCGCGCGCACCACGGCGCCACCCCCCGCCATCTCCTTCGGCGTTTTCCGATCCTAGCCTCCCGAGCCGTCTCATTCCGTCCGTAGCGCTGCTGCGGGCGGTGTCCTGACTTGCTCCGGAGGTTTTCATGTCGACGTCGACCAAGACGCAGAAGAAGCATCGCCGTGCGCGTGCGGGGTGGCTGGCGGCCGCCCTGGCGCTGATTGTCTCCCCCGCCGCACCGGCCCAGCCGGTCTCGCCCCTGAGCTTTGACGAGGCGCTGCAGCTCGCCGTCGCGGACTCGCCGCGGCTCGCCGCCCAGGCTCGCGCCGCGGAGGCGGCCGAGGCCGCGATCACGCCTGCCGGCCAGTTGCCGGACCCCAAGCTGACCCTGGCGGTGGATAACCTGCCCGTGAATGGCCCCGACCGCTGGAGCCTCACGCAGGACTTCATGACGATGCGCCGGGTCGGCGTGATGCAGGACTTTCCCCGCGCGGAAAAGCGCCGCCTGCGGGAAGAACGTGCCCGTGCCGAAGCCGACAGGGAAGGTGCCACGCTCGTCGCGCAGTCCGCGGCGGCCCGGCAGGAGATCGCGACCGCCTGGCTGGATCAGTGGTTCGCCCAGGCGCAGGTCGGCACGCTGGCGGAGCTGGAGCCGGAAGCGGCGCTCGTGGTGGACATCGCCCGCGCCCAGCTCGCCGGCGGCAAGGGCAGCGCGGCCGACGCCCTCGCTGCCCGGGGCGCGGCCGTCGCCCTCCAGGACCGCCTCACGGAGGTCCGGCGCGACCTCCTGCGCGCCCGCTCGGCGCTCGCCCGCTGGGTCGGCCCGGCGGCGACCCGCCCCCTGAGCGCGCCGCCCGATCTCACGGCGCTGTCCGCTCCGCCCGAGCGCCTGCTCGCCGGCATCGAACACCACCCCGAGCTTTCCGCCTACGGCCCGATGGCGGCGATGGCCCGCGCCGAGGTCGGTCTCGCCCGGGCCGCCAAGCAGCCCGACTGGAGCCTGGAGCTCGCCTACCAGCAGCGCGGCCCGGCGTTCTCCAACATGGTCTCCGTGGCGGTCCGCATCGACCTGCCCTTGTGGGGCGAGAAGCGCCAGGATCCCCTGATCCGTGCGCGCGAGAAGCAACTCGAGCAGGTCGAGGCCGAACGCGAGGACGCCCGGCGCATGCACGCGGCGGAACTGCACGCCGACATCGCCACCTGGGAGAGCGCGAAGGAGCGCGCCGCGCGCCTCGCCAACGAGCTCGTGCCGCTCGCCCGCGAGCGGACCGCGGCAGCGCTCGCCGCCTACCGGGGCGGGCGCGGCGACCTGAGCGCGGTGCTCACCGCCCGCAGCAACGAAATCGAAACCCGCCTCATGGCCATCCGGCAGCAGGCCGAACTCGGGCAGGCCTGGGCCCGGCTCAACTTCCTCCTCGAAGCCCACACTGCGGAATCGCAATGAACAAGATCACGGCAATCCTTATCGGCAGCACGCTTTTCGCCCTCGGTGCGGGCGGCGGCTACTGGATCGGTCGCCAGGCGCCCGACGCGGCGGCCGGCACCTTCACGACCGGCAGCAGCGCCGCTGCCGCGAGCGACAGGACCGACCCCGAGACCGGGCGCAGGGTGCTCTACTGGCACGACCCCATGGTGCCGGGGCAGAAATTCGACAAACCCGGCAAGTCGCCCTTCATGGACATGGACCTGGTGCCGGTCTATGCCGACGAAGGCGGCGAATCGGGCACCGTCACCATCGATCCCCGCCTGCAGCAGAACCTGGGAGTGCGCATCGTCGAAGTGGCCAGCAGGCCCCTCGCGCCCACGGTCGAGGCCGTGGGCTCGGTCGCCTTCAACGAACGCGCGGTCGAAGTGGTGACCGCCCGCGCCACCGGCTTCATCGACAAGCTCTACGTCCGGGCGCCGCTCGACCCGGTGCGCGCCGGCCAGCCGCTGGCCGAGCTGCTGGCCCCCGACTGGGTGGCGGCGCAGGAGGAATACCTGGCGCTGTCGCGCAGCGCCGCCCCCGATGCCGAGGTCCTGCGCGAGGCGGCCCGCCGGCGCCTCATGGTGCTGGGCATGCCGGAGAGCGTCATCCGCAGCGTCGAGCGCGAAGGCCGGCCCCGGACGCGGGTCGTCCTCGCCGCCCCGATCGACGGGGTGATCGGCGAACTGTCCGCGCGGGAAGGCATGACTGCGGCGATGGGGAGCCCCTTGTTCCGCATCAACGGCCTCGCCACCGTGTGGGTGAATGCCGAGCTGCCGGAAGCCCAGGCCGCCCTCGTCCAGCCGGGCAGCCCCGTCGCGGCGCGCCTGGCGGCCTACCCGGCCGAGCGCTTCACGGGCAAGGTGGCGGCGCTGCTGCCGGAAGTGGATCCGGCCACCCGCACCCTGAAGGTGCGCATCGAGCTCGCCAATCCCAAGGGGCTCCTGAAGCCGGGCATGTTCGCGACGGTCGATTTCTCGCCCGCCGCGCCGCGCCAGGAGGTGCTCGTGGTGCCGAGCGAGGCGCTGATCCGCACCGGCACGCGCAACCTCCTGATCCTCGCGCTCGACGGCGGGAAATTCCGACCGCTGGAAGTGGAACCGGGCATCGAGACCGACGGCCTGACCGAAATCCGCAAGGGCCTGCAGGCAGGGCAGAAGGTCGTCGCTTCCGCGCAGTTCCTGATCGACTCCGAGGCGAGCCTCAAGTCCACGGTCGAGCGCATGGGCAGTCCGCCCGCCGCCGCGCCGGGACCCGCGCAGCACCACGGCGAAGGCGTCGTCGAAGCCATCGACAAGGAGCAGGTGACGCTCTCCCACGGCCCCATCCCGAGCATGAACTGGCCGGCCATGACGATGAGCTTCAAGCTGCCTGCCGGCGCGCCGCAGGTCGAGGTGGGCAGCCGGGTGAACTTCGACTTCGCCGCCACGCCCAAGGGCGAATTCGAGATCCGGTCGATCGCGCCCGCGACGTCCCGTGCGGAGGCCGGACGATGATCGCCGGGCTCATCCGCTGGTCCATCGCCAACCGCTTCCTGGTGCTGCTCGCCAGCGTGATGGTGAGCGCGTGGGGGGTGTGGTCGGCCGCGCGCACGCCCCTCGACGCCCTGCCGGACCTCTCCGACGTGCAGGTGATCATCCGCAGCACCTGGCCGGGCCAGGCGCCGCAGATCGTCGAGAACCAGGTCACCTACCCCCTCACCACCACCATGCTGTCGGTGCCGGGGGCGAAGACGGTGCGGGGCTATTCCTTCTTCGGGGACTCCTTCGTGTATGTGCTGTTCGAGGACGGCACCGATCTCTACTGGGCGCGTTCGCGCGTGCTCGAATACCTGAACCAGGTGCAGTCCCGCCTGCCGGCGGGGGCCAAGCCTTCACTCGGTCCGGACGCCACCGGCGTGGGCTGGGTCTATGAATACGCGCTGGTGGACCGGAGCGGCAAGTACGACCTGGCGCAACTGCGCGCGCTGCAGGACTGGTTCCTCAAGTACGAGCTGAAGGCGGTGCCCAACGTCGCCGAAGTGGCGAGCATCGGCGGCATGGTCAGGCAGTACCAGATCGTGCTCGACCCCGACCGGCTGCAGGCCTACGACATCCCCCACGGCAAGGTGATCGAGGCGGTGGCGCGCGCCAACCAGGAGACCGGCGGCTCGGTGCTGGAACTGGGCGAGGCCGAGTACATGGTGCGGGCCGGCGGCTACCTGCAGAGCCTCGACGATTTCCGCAAGATTCCCCTGAGCACGTCCGGGGCCGGCGTGCCGGTGCGCCTGGGCGACGTCGCCCGCATCCAGGTGGGGCCGGAGATGCGCCGCGGCATCGCCGAGCTCGACGGCGAGGGCGAAGTGGCGGGCGGCGTGATCGTCATGCGCTCGGGCAAGAACGCCCTGGAGACCATCGCCGCGGTCAAGGCGAAGCTCGCCAGCCTCAAGTCGTCGCTGCCGCCGGGCGTCGAGATCGTGCCCGCCTACGACCGCTCGGACCTCATCGAACGGGCGGTGGACAACCTGTCGCACAAGCTAGTCGAGGAATTCATCGTCGTCGCGCTGGTCTGCGGCATCTTCCTGTTCCACCTGCGTTCGGCCTTCGTCGCCATCGTGTGCCTGCCGCTGGGGGTGCTGATCGCCTTCATCGTCATGCAGCACCAGGGGGTGAACGCCAACATCATGTCGCTGGGCGGCATCGCGATCGCCATCGGCGCGATGGTGGACGCGGCGGTGGTGATGATCGAGAACGCGCACAAGCACCTCGAGGCGTGGCGTCACGCGCACCCCGGCGAGCACCTGTCGCCGGTCCTGCACTGGGACGTGATCGCCCAAAGCGCGGCCGAGGTCGGGCCGGCGCTCTTCTTCTCGCTCCTCATCATCACCCTGTCCTTCATCCCGGTGTTCACGCTGGAAGCCCAGGAGGGGCGGCTGTTCTCGCCGCTCGCCTTCACCAAGACCTATGCGATGGCCGCCGCCGCCGGCCTCTCGGTGACCCTGGTGCCGGTGCTGATGGGCTACCTGATCCGCGGCCGCATCCCGGACGAGCAGGCCAATCCCATCAACCGCTGGCTGATCGCCGCCTACCGGCCGCTGCTCGACGCCGTGCTGCGCCACCCCAAAGCGACGCTCGTTGTGGCGGCCGTGACGGCCCTGGCGACGGTGTGGCCGGCGAGCCGCATCGGCGGCGAGTTCATGCCGCCGCTCGACGAGGGCGACCTGCTCTACATGCCTTCGGCGCTCCCCGGGCTGTCCGTCGGCAAGGCGCAGGAAATCCTGCAGCAGACCGACAAGCTGATCATGACCGTGCCCGAGGTCAAGCGGGTGTTCGGCAAGATCGGCCGGGCCGACACCGCCACCGACCCGGCACCGCTGGAGATGGTCGAAACCACCATCCAGTTCAAGCCCCGCAGCGAGTGGCGCCCCGGCATGACGCCCGAGAAGCTGGTGGAGGAACTCGACCGCACGGTGAAGCTCCCGGGTCTCGCCAACATCTGGGTTCCCCCCATCCGCAACCGCATCGACATGCTCGCGACCGGCATCAAGAGCCCGGTGGGGATCAAGGTGGCGGGCACCGACCTGCGCGAAATCGACCGCGTCGCCGGCGACATCGAGCGCGTGGTGAAGACCGTGCCCGGCGTGAGTTCCGCGCTGGCCGAGCGGCTTACCGGCGGGCGCTACATCGACGTGAAGATCGACCGCGACGCCGCCGCCCGCTACGGCCTCAACATCGCCGACGTGCAGAGCATCGTCGCCTCGGCGGTGGGCGGGGACAACATCGGCGAGACCATCGAAGGCCTGCAGCGCTTTCCCATCAATGTGCGCTACCCGCGGGAAGTGCGCGATTCCCTGGAAAGGCTGCGGAACCTGCCGGTCCTCACCGAGCGCGGCGCCCGGATCACCCTCGGCACCGTGGCCGCGATCCGCATCGACGACGGCCCGCCGATGCTGAAGAGCGAGAACGCCCGCCTCTCGGGCTGGGTGTATGTGGACATCCGCGGCCGCGACCTCGAGTCGGCAGTGCAGGACATGCAGCGTGCCGTCGCGCGAGAGGTGAAGCTGCCGCCCGGCTACTCGCTGTCGTGGTCCGGCCAGTTCGAGTTCCTCGAGCGTGCCCAGGCCAGGATGCGCGTGGTGGTGCCCTTCACCCTGCTCATCATCTTCGTCCTCCTGTACCTCATCTTCGCCCGCTTCGACGAGGCCCTGCTCATCATGGCCACGCTCCCGTTCGCGCTGGTGGGCGGCTTCTGGCTGATGTACGCCCTCGGCTACAACCTGTCGATCGCCTCGGCGGTGGGCTTCATCGCGCTCGCCGGCGTCGCCGCCGAATTCGGGGTCGTGATGCTGATCTACCTCAAGAGCGCCTGGGAAGAGCGCGAGAACCTGCCCCGGCCGCAGACGACGGCGCTGCTGGACGACGCCATCCGCGAGGGGGCGGTGCTGCGCGTGCGGCCCAAGGCGATGACGGTGGCGGTGATCCTCGCCGGCCTCGTGCCCATCATGCTGGGCGGCGGCACCGGCTCGGAGATCATGCAGCGCATCGCCGCCCCCATGGTGGGCGGGATGATCACGGCGCCCCTCCTCTCGATGTTCGTGATCCCCGCCGTCTACCGCCTGATGCGCGGGCGGCGGCTCCCGCGCGACGCCACCGGCGAAGCGCCGCCCGCCCGCGTCGCCGACGATGCGGAGGCGCCGCGGTGAGCGCCGCGCGCCACCTGGACCCGAAGTTCCGGGGCGGAGGCGGACCGCAGCACGGGTCCGCCTTGCCCCACGACAAGGTTTTTTCAACCCGCAGTGAAAGGAAACATCATGAAGCAGACCGCTACCCTGGCCCTCGTGGCTGCCCTGACCCTCGGCGCCGGCACGGCGCTCGCCGCCGACAAGATGGACGGGATGGACATGAAAGGGATGGACATGGGCAAGAAGATGGGCGACATGAAGGCCGCGCCCGGCGCCGCGCACAAGGCCGTCGGGATCGTGAAGGCGATCGATGCCGCGGCCGGCACGGTGAGCGTCGCCCACGAGCCGGTGAAGAGCCTCGAATGGCCGGCGATGGTGATGGGCTTCGCCGTCAAGGACAAGGCGCTCCTCGACAAACTGGCCGTGGGCAAGAAGATCGAGTTCGAATTCGTCAAGGAGGGCAAGGGCTACACGCTCACCAGCGCGAAATAAGCGCGCGCGCCGCCGGCGCGGGCTGCCCGCCGGCGGTGCGTCAGGCGTCGCGCAATTGACGTGCGAACAAGGCCGCCAGCGGCCGGGCCGCGACGCTCAGCGGCATGCCGCGCAGCGTCAGGATGCCGAGCGACATCGGCGGCGGCAGCGGCTCGACGGCGAACTCCTGCAGCCCGGCACCGAAGACCGGATCGCGCACCAGCACGGTCGGGCCGAAGCCGATGTGGTCGGTGCGCCGCATCAGCTCCAGCATCAGCGTCGGCGACGCGCAGCGCACGGTGCTCGCCGGCACGTCGATGCCGTTGGCCTCCAGCCAGTTCACCAGGTGGCTGCCCTGGCTCGCCCCGGTCAGGTTGAGCACCCAGCTCGCGCCGCGCAGTTCCGCCCAGGTCCGCGCGCCGGCGAGCGGATGGCCGATACGCCCCGCGGGCACCGCCGGGATGTCCGCCAGCCGCTCGAAAGCCACGTCATACGGAAGGTCCTGCGCATTGGCGAGCGCCACCGCGAAATCGAGGCGCCCTTCGATGATGCCCGGCACCACGTTGGTCAGCAGCCCCTCCTCCAGGCTCAGCGCCGCATGCGGCTGGGTGCGGCGGAATTCGGCCAGCACGCGCGCCAGCACCGTCGCCGCGACGAGCGGCGTCAGCGCGACGGCGATGCGCGCGCCCGCCCCGCCGCGCAGCAGCCGCACCTCCTCGCGCGCCTTCTCCAGCGTCGCCAGCGCGAGCCGCGCACGCACCAGCAAGGCCTGGCCGGCGGGCGTGAACACCACGCCCTTGTAGCTGCGCGTCAGCAGCTCCGCCCCCACGTCCTCCTCGAGTTCGCGCAGCGCCTTGGTCAGCGCACTCTGGCTGAGATGCATCGCCCGCGCCGCCGCCCGGATCGAGCCGGCGTCGGCGACCTGCACGAGCGCCTTGAGCTGATGGTCCTTCATCGCAAGCAGTGATCTCCATTGGTTGTCACCCAGGAAAAAGTACCGTCTTCCGCGATAGTTGGCAAATTCTATTATCCATTCATGAATACCATTGATCGCCACCTCCCCGACGAAGCCGCCATGAAGACCTGGCGGCGCACGATCCACCAGAACCCCGAACTCGGCTTCGACGAGGTCGCGACGAGCAAGCTAGTGGCCGACTCGCTCGCGGCCTGGGGCTTCGAGGTCCATACCGGCATCGCCGCGACCGGCGTCGTCGGCGTGCTGCGCTGGGGCAATGGTGTGGACAAGAGCGGGCCGCGCCTGGGCATCCGCGCCGACATGGACGCGCTGCCGATCCAGGAAGAGACCGGCCTGCCCTGGGCGAGCCGCAACACGGGCCGGATGCACGCGTGCGGCCACGACGGCCATACCGCGATCCTGCTCGGCGCCGCGGAGCTCTTCGGCCGCCTGCACCGCGAAGGACAGCTGCCCGGCAGCGGCACGCTGAACCTGATCTTCCAGCCCGCCGAGGAACTGGGCGGCGGCGGCGGCGCGAAGCGCATGATCGAGGAAGGCCTGTTCGAGCGCTTTCCCTGCGATGCGATCTTCGGGCTGCACAACTATCCCGGCGTGCCGACCGGCCACTTCCGCTTCCGCCCCGGCCCCTTCATGGCCTCGTCCGACAAGGTGCTGGTGCGTTTCGACGGCAAGGGCGGGCACGGCGCCCTGCCCCACATGGCGGTCGACCCCACGCTCCCCGCCGCCGCGACGATCCTCGCGCTGCAGTCCATCGTCGGGCGCAACGTCGATCCGGTGGACATGGCGGTGATCAGCGTCGGCCGCATGACGGCCGGCAAGGCCTACAACGTGATCCCCGGCAGCGCGGAACTGGAACTGAGCGTGCGCGCACTCGACCCGGCCGTACGCGACCGGCTGGAAACGCGCATCTGCGAGCTCGTGCGCGGACAGGCTGCAGCCTGGGGCGTCGAGTGCGACATCCGCTACGAGCGCGGCTATCCCGTGCTGATCAACAGCGCCGAGCATGTGCGCCTCGGCGCGGAAGTCGCCCGCGCGCTGATCGGGGAAGACAAGGTCCAGGACGACGCCGCGCCGATCTCCGGCAGCGAGGATTTCGCCTTCATGCTGCAGCAGGTGCCCGGCTGCTACCTGCTGATCGGCAACGGCGACAACGGCTTCGGCGGCGGCGAGCACCTCGGCCCGTGCAGCGTGCACAACCCGCACTACGACTTCAACGACGCCTGCCTCGCACCGGGGGCCGCCTTCTGGGTGGCGCTGGCGCGGCGCTTCTTCGGCGGCTGAGCGCAAGGCCGCCGCACACAAAACAACAGCTCATACATATGGACGAGAGGAGATACACGGAATGAGCAGTCACGACACCGCCCCGCGCGCGAAGCAGATCATCGCGGCCGTCATCGGCAACGCACTCGAATGGTACGACTTCATCGTCTTCGGCTTCCTCGCCGTGGTGATCTCGCGCCTCTTCTTCCCCGCCGACAGTGAATACAGCTCGCTGCTGATGGCCACGGCGACCTTCGGCGTGGGATTCTTCATGCGCCCGGTGGGCGGCATCCTGCTCGGCATCTACGCCGACCGCAAGGGACGCAAGGCCGCGCTGCAGCTCATCATCGCGATGATGACGGTGTCGATCGCGCTGATCGCCTTCGCCCCACCCTACGCCGCGATCGGCCTCGCCGCCCCGCTCCTGATCGTGCTCGCACGCCTGCTGCAGGGCTTCGCGACTGGCGGCGAGTTCGCCAGCGCGACCGCCTTCCTGATCGAGAGCGCCCCGCCCAACAAGCGAGGCCTGTATGGCTCGTGGCAGATGTTCGGCCAGGGCCTGGCGGTGTTCGCCGGCGCCGGCGTCACCGCGCTGGTCACGCGCAACCTCTCGCCCGAAGCGCTGGACGCCTGGGGCTGGCGCGTCCCGTTCATGATCGGCCTGCTGATCGGCCCGGTCGGCCTGTGGATCCGCCGCCACCTCGAGGAGACCGAAGCCTTCCTCGAAGCGCACGAGGCGCCCGCGGAGAAGCAGTCCCTCGCCCGCATGCTGAAGAACCACCTGCGCGAAGTGTTCGCGGTCATGGGGGTCACCGTCGGCGGCACCGTCGGCTTCTACGTGATCCTGGTCTACATGCCGACCTTCGCCACCAAGCAGCTCGGCATGGCGCTGTCGGACGCCTTCACCGCCCAGGTCATTGCGGTGGCGCTGATGACGCTGCTGATGCCGGTGTTCGGCGCGCTGTCGGACCGCATCGGGCGCAAGATCCTCGTGATCCTCGCGCTGGCCGGCCTGCTCGTCGCGTCCTACCCGCTGCTCTCGTGGGTGCATGCCGCGCCTTCGTTCGAACGCCTCGTCACGATGCAGGCGGTGCTGTGCATCCTGCTCGCGACCTTCTTCGGGCCGATCTCGGCGGTGATGGCCGAGCAGTTCCCCGCCGGCGTGCGCTCCACCGGCCTCGCCCTCGCCTACAACGTCGCAGTGATGGTGTTCGGCGGCTTCGCCCAGTTCATCGTCACCTGGCTGATCCAGAACACCGGCGTCGTCATCGCGCCGGTGTTCTACGTGATGTTCGCGGCCGCACTGGGCTTCGTCTCCGCCCTCTTCCTCACCGACCGCACCCACGTCGCGCACCTCGCGGCGGTCGACGAGGAAGCCGCCGTGCCGCAGGCCGGGCCGCGCGGCGAGAAAGCCGCCATCCACCCGCGCGCCGCCGCCAGTCACACCTGAAAACGGCGCACGCCGTATCCGCCCCGACGCATATCCCCATGCGGCCGCAATCGAAAGGAGATTGCGGCCGCGTGGCGCATGCCGCGACGGCCATTCGCTGAATAAACCCGGGCAGCCCGGACCGGACGACCCCGCTGCCGCACGGCATGGCGATTGTATTGTTGCAATATGCCCAAAGATCTTTTGCGCCGGCGTCGATTTATCGTGCACCTCGCCATGATTAAAGTGGCTCCGTCCAGACACCTCCCGGAGCCCACACGATGTCCCCGCAGTTCCGCAAGATCGACGCTTCCACCCTGCATTACCTGCCTGCCAGCGACCGGCATCCGGCCGACACCTACTTCCACTTTTCGTTTGCCGATTATTACAACCCCGACAACATCCAGTTCGGGGCGCTGCGGGTCATCAATGATGACGACGTCAAGCCCCACGGCGGCTTCGACCGCCATCCGCACCGCGACATGGAGATCGTCAGCTACGTCGTCGGCGGCAAGCTGACGCACTGGGACAGCGCAACCAACGTCGAGGCGACGATCGGTCGCGGCGACGTGCAGATCGTCACCGCCGGCACCGGCGTCTGGCATTCGGAACTCAATCGCCACGACGAGTGGTGCCGCTTCCTGCAGATCTGGATCCTGCCGCCGGCGGCGAATCTGCCGGTGCGTTATGCCCAGCGCCGGTTCGAGCCGCAGGACCGCCTGAACCGCCTGCTGCACATCGTCGGCAACACGGAAAACCGCGACGAAGTCCCGCTGTACCTCAACCAGGACGTGAATCTCTACGTGAGCGAGCTGCAGGACCCCGAGGCGCGCGTGAGCTTCACGGTGCAGGCCGGACGCCAGGCATATGTGAACAACATCGAGGGGCATGTCGCGGTCAAGGGCGTGACCGAGCTCGCGGAACGCGATGCGCTGGAAGTCGTCGGCCCCGCCGAACTCGAATTCTCGCTGGCCGGCGAGCACGCGCACTTCATCATCATCGAGATGGCGGAATCCCCGGATCGCTGACGCACGAAACGTTCCGTGCAGCGGCGGGCACGGCCTGCCATCGTCCGACGCTGCGACCGAAAGATACCCGTCGCCTCGATCCTGTCGGAGGAACCGACCGTTCCTTCGATTGCCGATTCGCTGATTTCCGGTGCCTGCTGCAAAATGGAACCGGAAAAGTCCTCTTATGCAGTGACGGCGGTCGGACAACTCGTCTGACTGAGTATTCGCGGTACTTCCCGGGCGAGATAATCGATCAGGATCCGCACCGAAGGCAGCAAGCCCTTCCGGCTCATGAACACTGCATGGACGATGGTGGGCCGCGTGTGCCAGTCGGGCAGCACATTCACCAACTCCCCCGTCAGCAGCAAAGGCATGCAGATGTGTTCGGGCAACAGTGAAACGCCGAGCCCCTCGATGGTGGCCTTGCGCAGCAATTCGAAATCACTGCAGAACAATCTCGGCTTGAGCTGAAAGCTGCGCGTCTGGCCCTCTGGGCCGACCAGTTCCCACACATCTTCATCGGCATCCTCCACCATCGACAGGATGGGAAGGCTCGCAAGGCAATCGACGGTCGGCCGCTGTCCGAAGGTCGCGAAGAATTGCCGGCTCATCACGAGCACGAGTCGGCTGTGCCCCAGCGGCCGCACGATCAGATTGTGGTCGTTATCCAGCCGCGATCGCGCGCGGATTGCAATATCGACCCGATCCTCGATGAGATCGGCGCGGCGATTGATGACCTTCAATTGCACGCGGACCTTCGGATATTGCTTCATGAAACCGGGCAACAGATCGTCGACGAGATTCTGGATCAGTCCCTGAGGGCAGCTCACCCGAACGATTCCCTGCGGCTCGGCATGCGACTGCGCCGCCACTGATTCGGCTGCCTCCGCGCCCGCCAGCATGGTCTGGCAATGCTCGTAGAACGCGCGCCCGACATCCGTCATCCGCGACTGGCGCGTCGAGCGATCGAGCAGGCGCACTTGCAGCCTTTCTTCGAGCTTTGCCACGCGTTTGCTCAGGGTCGCCTTCGGTACCCCGATCTGTCGCGCCGCGGCCGAAAAGCCGTGGTAGGTCACGACCGCGTGGAAATAGTAGAAATCATTCAAGTCGAACATGGCGGCCGGGAGATGTGCCTTGCGCCCGATTATATGCCCTAACTCTGCCGTGCATTGTCTCCCCCGGGAAACAACGTATCCCATTTGCACGTGCTTATCAGCGAATTGTTGCGGACCTAGGGAGACGCTGATTTATTCGGACACCGTCGCCCCGTGCGATCGATGCGTTTGAGATAATTCTGTCAGCCCATGGCCTCCGAGACTGAGCATGCAATCGAGCTTTTCCGACCTTGAGTACGCTGCGAAG
>NZ_WTVN01000030.1 GCF_012910905.1 Aromatoleum toluvorans | reverse complement strand
CTCCGTCGTCGGCAGCGTCAGATGTGTATAAGAGACAGGCGCAGCGAGCCCGCAATCGGCGGCGCGACGGTCGAGAAGCCCGGCACGAACTTCGCGACGACCAGCGACCACAAGCCCCAGCGCACGAAGCGCGCCTCGGTCTGCGTCACGCAGGACGCCGGATTGATCGACAGCCGGCACAGGCCGGACAGCACGCGATAGCCGAACAGGCGTCCGGCGAGGTACCACAGCCAGTCCGCGACCACCGACGCGCACACCGCCGCGACGAGCATCGCGCCCGCCTGCCCGGAACCCGCGGCGAGGCTGCCGGCGACGAGCAGCGTCGGCACCGCCGGCACCGGCAGGCCCAGCTGCTGCAACAGCACGTTGACGAACACGACCCATACGGCATCGCGCTGGATCGCTTCGGTGATCTGGCTGAGATCCATCACCCCGCCCCGCGCGTCGCCGCCGGGAGCCCCAAATGAACAGAGCCACGATTCTCTCGCGAAAATCGTGGCTCTGCGCAACGGTATGAACGACTCAGCGTTCCGGCTCGCCCTTCAGTCCGCGCACGAAGGCCTTGCTGCCATCGCGCACCGTGTGGCCGACCGCGGTGCCGGTGCGCTTCATCGCGTCCCAGGTCACGACCGCCGCGTCGCGCGCCGTATGCCCGACCTGGCGACCGACATTCGCGGCGCCGTGGCCGATCTCGCGCCCGGCGTCGCGGGCGCCGGTGCCGATCTCGTGCATCGTCGAGCCGATGCCGTGACCGACGCCCTCGGCCGTCGTCGTGCCGTTGTTCGACTGCTGCGCCGCGGCGGACAGCGGCACCAGCGCGATTGCGCCCGCCGCAACGAGGCGCAGGATGGAAGCCGGCTTGCGAGGCCGGCCGGATAGGATGCGTGTCGGCATCATCTGGTCTCTCCTCTCGACGTGCTGCCCATTAACCATCGCAGCTTACATCACGCCCACCGTCCGCACGGTAAGCGGGCGTAACCCGGCGTCACAGCAGCGGTGCGAGCCAGCGCGCGGCCTGCTCGACGGTCATGCCGGTGCGTTTCGCCCAGTCCTCGAGCTGGTCGCGGCCGATCTTCGGGATCGCGAAATAGCGCGCCTCGGGGTGTGCGAGGTAGAAGCCGCTGACCGCGGCCGCCGGGCTCATCGCGAAGGATTCCGTCAGCGTCATGCCGGTATTCTTCGTCGCATCGAGCAGCGCGAAGAGCCCACCCTTCGCAGTGTGGTCCGGGCAGGCCGGGTAGCCCGGCGCCGGACGGATGCCGCGGTAGTCCTCGCGGATCAGCGCGTCGTTGTCGAGGGATTCGTCGGCCGCGTAGCCCCAGAACTCCTTCCTCACGCGCGCATGCAGCCACTCGGCGCAGGCTTCTGCGAGACGATCGGCGAGGCTCTTCAGCATGATCGCGTGGTAGTCGTCGTGCGTCGCCTCGAACTCGGCGAGCTTCCGTTCGATGCCGAGCCCGGCCGTCACGGCGAAGGCGCCGGCGTAGTCGGCAACGCCGGACTCCTTCGGCGCGACGAAGTCGGACAGGCAGTAATGCGGCCTGTCCGACGGGCGCTCATGCTGCTGGCGCAGGCCGTGCCACACGCCAACGGTGGCGGCGCGCGACTCGTCGGCATAGAACGCGATGTCGTCGCCGACGCTGTTCGCCGGGAAGAGGCCGAACACCGCGCGCGCCTCGAGCCAGCCCTCGGCGACAATCTTCGCGAGCATCCCCTGGCCGTCCTTGAAGACGTTGCGCGCCGTCTCGCCGACCACCTCGTCGTCGAGGATCTTCGGGAAGCTGCCGGCGAGGTCCCAGGTCTGGAAGAAGGGGCCCCAGTCGATGAAGTCGACGAGTTCGGCGAGCGGCACCGCGAGCGCCTGCACCCCCAGGGTGTTCGGCTTCGGCGGCACGTAGGGCTGGTAGCCCGCCTGGTGGCTGTTGCTGCACGCGGCGACCGGCTCCGACGACCAGTCGGTGCGGAAGGCGTTCGCGCGCGCGGCCTCCAGGCTCACGAGCTGCACGCCCTTCTTGTTCGCGTGCTGCGCGCGGATCTTGTCGTAGTCGGCGGCGAGCTGCGCCTTGAAGTCGGCCGCACCGCCTTCGGACAGGAGCGCCGTGACGACGCCGACCGCGCGCGAGGCGTCCGGCACATACACGACCGGCTGGCCGTAGTGCGGCGCAATCTTGATCGCGGTGTGCGCGCGGCTCGTCGTCGCGCCGCCGATTAAGAGCGGCACCTCGAAGCCCTGGCGCTGCATCTCGGCCGCGACGTGGCTCATCTCCTCCAGCGAGGGCGTGATCAGGCCCGACAGGCCGATCGCCTGCGCGCCATGCTCGCGCGCGGCATTGAGGATCTTCTCGGCGGGCACCATCACGCCGAGGTCGATCACTTCGTAGCCGTTGCAGCCCAGCACGACGCCGACGATGTTCTTGCCGATGTCGTGCACGTCGCCCTTCACGGTCGCGACGACGATGCGGCCCTTGGAGGTCGCGCCAGTCCTGAGCTTCTCGGCTTCGATGAAGGGAATCAGGTGCGCGACCGCCTGCTTCATCACGCGTGCGGATTTGACGACCTGCGGCAGGAACATCTTGCCCGCGCCGAAGAGATCGCCGACCACGTTCATGCCGGCCATCAGCGGGCCCTCGATCACCGCGAGCGGCGGGCGCCCTTCGGCTTCGAGCTTCGCGCGCACTTCCTCGGTGTCGGCGACGACGAAGTCGGTGATGCCCTTCACGAGCGCATGCGACAGGCGCTCCTCGACCGACCACTCGCGCCACGCGAGGTCCGGTCCGGTATTCTTCGCCTTGCCTTCCTTCACCGATTGGGCGAACTCGACCAGCGCCTCGCCCGCACCCGGGTGGCGGTTCAGCACGACGTCCTCGACCTTGTCGCGCAGCGCGGGTTCGAGATCGTCGTACACGCCCAGCATGCCGGCGTTGACGATGCCCATCGCCATGCCGGCCTTGATCGCGTGGTACAGGAACACCGTGTGGATCGCCTCGCGCACCGGGTCGTTGCCGCGGAAGCTGAAGGACACGTTCGACACGCCGCCCGAAGTCTTCGCGTACGGCAGGTTCTGCTTGATCCACGCGACGGCGTTGATGAAGTCGACGGCGTAGTTGTCGTGCTCCTCGATGCCGGTCGCGATCGCGAAGATGTTCGGGTCGAAGATGATGTCTTCGGGCGGAAAGCCGATCCCGACCAGCAGATCGTAGGCGCGCTTGCAGATCTCGGTCTTGCGCTGGTAGGTGTCGGCCTGGCCCTTCTCGTCGAAGGCCATCACGATCACCGCGGCGCCGTAGCGGCGGCACAGGCGCGCCTGGCGCAGGAACTCGGCCTCGCCTTCCTTCATCGAGATCGAGTTGACGACGCCTTTGCCCTGGATGCACTTGAGGCCCGCCTCCATCACGCTCCACTTCGACGAGTCGAGCATGATGGGCACGCGCGAGATGTCCGGCTCGGACGCGATGAGCTTGAGGAAGCGCTCCATCGCCGCCATCGAGTCGAGCATCGCCTCGTCCATGTTGATGTCGATGACCTGGGCGCCGTTCTCGACCTGCTGGCGCGCGACCGCCAGCGCGTCGTCGAAGCGGCCTTCGAGGATCATGCGCGCGAAGGCCTTGGAGCCGGTGACGTTGGTGCGCTCGCCGACGTTGACGAACAGGCTGTCGGCGCCGACGTTGAAAGGTTCGAGGCCGGACAGGCGCAGCTTCTTCTCGACTTCCGGCACCGCGCGCGGCGCGACGTCGGCAACCGCCTGCGCGATCGCCGCGATGTGCGCCGGGGTCGTGCCGCAGCAGCCGCCGACGATGTTCACGAGGCCGGCTTCGGCCCATTCGCGGATCGCGCCCGCGAGCGCTTCGGGCGTCTCGTCGTAGCCGGTCGGCGACAGCGGATTCGGCAGGCCGGCGTTCGGGTGCGCGGAGACGTGGGTGTCGCACACGTGCGACAGCTCCTCGACGTACTGGCGCAGTTCCTTCGCACCGAGCGCGCAGTTGAGGCCGAAGGAGATCGGCCGCGCGTGCGCGAGCGAGTTCCAGAAGGCTTCCGCGGTCTGGCCGGAAAGCGTGCGCCCCGACGCGTCGGTGATCGTGCCGGAAATCATCACCGGCACGCGACGCGAGGTCTCGTCGAACAGCTTCTCGACCGCGAACACCGCGGCCTTCGCGTTCAGCGTGTCGAAGATCGTCTCGATCAGCAGCAGGTCCGCGCCGCCTTCGAGGAGGCCGCGCGCGGAGTCGTAGTAGTCATCGACCAGCGCATCGAAGCTGATGTTGCGGAAGCCGGGGTCGTTCACGTCGGGCGAGATCGACAGCGTGCGCGAGGTCGGGCCGAGCACGCCGGCGCAATAGCGCGGCTTGGCCGGATCCTTCACGGTGTATTCGTCGCACAGCTCGCGCACGAGGCGCGCGCCGGCGACGTTGATCTCGTACGCGAGCTCCGCCAGCCCGTACTCGGCCTGCGACACGCGCGTGCCGTTGAAGGTGTTGGTCTCGATGATGTCCGCGCCGGCATCGAGGTAGGCGCGGTGGATGCCGGCGACGACCTCGGGGCGAGTGAGCACCAGCAGGTCGTTGTTGCCCTTGAGGTCCTTCGGGTGGGACTTGAAGCGCTCGCCGCGGTAGTCCGACTCGCCCAGCTTGTGCTGCTGGATCATCGTCCCCATCGCGCCGTCAAGAATCAGGATGCGGCGGGCGAGAAGGTCGCGGAGTTCTTGGCTGCAGTCGGCTTGCATGGTCTACCTCGGTCGTGCGGTTCAGACACCGGGCAGACGCTGCAAAGAAAAACGGCGCAGCAAACCCGGCTGGTGGTTTGCGAGCGCCGTTGTTCGGTTGCCGAGCCTGGCCCGGACTTGGTCCACGGGTCGCAGCGCTCCTCGGCAATCCGGTAATTTTAGGGAAATTCCCCGCCGGTGCCAAGCCGGCGGGAATTACAGCAGTTCGCGCCGGTTCAGCGGTATCCGAGCGCCTGGCGCGCCTGGGTGAGGGCGTCCGTGATCGGCTGGAACGGCCCGTACATGTGCTGGCTGCGCGGGAAGGCGGGCGGATTGGCGGGATCGATCGACCACGCGCCGGCGGCGTCCTTGCGGGGCATGGTGAAGTCGTAGCTCGCGTCGACCGCGCGCTTGAGGGCGTTCGGCACTCCGTCGGGTCCGACGCCGGCCCAGTCCTGCGTGATGTGGCGCGGATTGAAGGGGCGCGGCAGCGACAGCAGGTAGGCGGTGACGTCCCACGCGTCCTCGGCGGCCATCAGCGTGGTCGGATCCAGCGCATTCACCTTGTCGTGCGGCATGTTGCTGTAGACGAACGCCGCCGCGGTCTGGAGCCGCCCCATGCCGGCCATCAGCCCGTGGCTGTTTGCCCCCCACAGCGCGGGATAGCGGAAGCGCTGCTCGTCGTCGCGCCACACCCCCGAGCCGTCTTCCTGGTGACAGCTGCGGCAGCGCTCGGTGTAGATGTTGGCGCCGCGCGCCGGACTGGCGGCCCGCGACAGGGCGGCCGGCTTGCGGGTCTCCTGGCCCCGCACCTGCTGCCACGTGTAGCCGGGCTGCAGTCCGGTCGCCAGGAATTCGACATAGGCGATCAGATCCTTCATCCATTCGCTGTCGGTCGGGATCATTTCGCCCGCGAGGGAACGCTCGAAGCAACCGTTGATGCGGATCGGCAGATCGCGGGCGACGTTCTCGCGCGCGCTGAACTGCGGCGTCGCATACTCGATCGCCGCGACGACGAGCGGCACCGCATACGGGCGCGTGCCCTCGTCCATGTGGCAATTGCCGCAGGCGAGCTTGTTGCCGACATAGGGCTTGCCATTCGCGGCGAAATTCCCGCTCTCGGCGCCGAGGTAGCGGTAGGTGGAACGGAAGATGTCCTTGCCGCGCGCGGCCGCCGGGCTCATCAATGCGGGATCGGGAATCTGGTAGGCGGGCGCGTAGAAGGCGTTGTAAGCGGCGGGGTCGGTCCCGCTGCCGGCGAGCGCGGCGGCGGCCGCGGCGCTGAACGCGAGCCCGAAAAGGACGCGCAGGGTGCGATGTGACATGTCGGCTTTCCTCCGGTTGTCGAACGCGGGAGCCGCGGCCCGCTGCGCCGGCCGCGGCATGAGTACTGTCCTATGTACTCGCGCAGGCTACGCGCCCGCCCCGGGGGACAACATTCAGAGGATGGAGTGGTCGACTAGATGAATCGCATTATCGACAACCGCATAATTCCATGCTAGAGCGATCGGCATGCCGCGAGCGACGCGCGGGGCGCAGCCGGCTTCAGTCCCCGCCGTCGATGAAATCGAGCACGTCCTTCACGAAACGCTCGCGCAGCCACAGGTGCGGCGCGTGGTCGACGTCCTCGTAGATGTGCAGCAGCGCGTTGGGGATGTTGTCGCGCACGTAGTGGGCAGTGCGCGTGTGGTAGAAGTTGCTCGCACCGCCGTAGACCAGCAGCGAGGGAACGTCGATCTTCTCCAGCACGTCGCGGTAGTCGGCCGCGGCGAGGCTGGACCAGCAGTCGATCAGCGGCTGCGGCGCCATCGCGCGCAGGCGCTGGCGCGCGAGCTCCATGCCCTCGCCGTTCTCCCGGTACTTGCGCCGCGCACGCTCGTTGAGGCTGCGGCCGACGAGGCCCAGCACGCCTTCGGCGAAGTCCTGCTGCAGCTCGCGCACGAAGGCCGCATTGCGCGCCTGGTCGAAGTCGCCGTAGATGCCCCAGCGCCAGTGCATGTCGGTGAGGATGCGCGGCGACTGGTCGATGATGACGAGCTTGCGCAGGCGGGCGCAGCCGAAGTCACGGATGTACTGCCACAGCGTCAGCGCCCCCATCGAATGGCCGATGACGATCGCGTCGCGCAGCTTCCAGTGCTCGAGCATCTCCTCGAGGTCGCGCGCCATGCGCGCGGCGCTCACCGGGGAGTGCGCCTGCAGCGCGTGACCGCCGTGCCCGCGCGCATCCCAACGATACACGCGGTGGCGCGCGGCGAAGGCCTCGACGAAGGGATTCCAGTCGCGGTGGCTCGCGGTCCAGCCGTGCAGCAACACGAGCGGCGGCCCCTCGCCATCGATCTTCACGTGGATGTGCTCGCCGTCGTCGGCCCGAAAATGGATCATCGCAATACCCGCTGACAGTCTGTGCTGCAGCGCAGTATAAGCTGCGAAGGCGGCGGAAGGCGGGCGCGGATCAGCGGGGCATCATGTGCAGACCCATGGAGCGCATCGGGGCATGCGGAAATGCCGGGAAACCGCTCCGCAGGCCCATCACCGGGCCGCTGGGGCTAAAGATGTAGGTACGGCTCGTGCGCGCGACCTTGCCGTCGACGAAGTGCACGTTGAAATACGTGTAGATGCCGGGGCCGTCGTTCTCGATGTTCCAGTCCCACACCTCTTCGCCGCTCAGCCGATAGAACTCGACCGTGCGGTGCGACCCGAGCAGGCGCGACACCTCTTCGCGCGTCATGCCCGGCGCGACGCGGACGAGGTTCTCGAACGCCAGCGCGTTTTCCTGGCGCAACACTTTGCCCGACGGGTCGACGGTCACCATCAGCGTGACGTGGCCGTAGGGCTGGTTCGAGTATTCCAGCGTGTGCGTGCCGTCGTCGTTGTCCCAGCGCCGCACCGGGTTGCCGTGCGCGGCGATGGCCTCGGCCTCGGTCGCCAGCGGACGCATCCCGCCCATCTGCCCACAGCCCGCTACCAGCGCCGCGAGCGCGAGCAACACCGCGATGCGCAGCCACTTCACGACTGCCTGTCCCTGCTTCACTTGTGTCAGCCTCGCAGTTCGACGAAGCGGCTCGTGCGTGCGACGCGGCCGTCGTCGTTGAAATGCACCAGGAAGAACACCGGGTCGCCCGACGCCTCCTTGCCGACGCGCCAGCCCCACACCGTTTCCTTCGCCAGGTCGAAACGCTCGCGCGTTCCCGGCGCCCCGAGGATGCGCCGCACCTCGTCCCCGCTCATGCCCCGTTGGATACGTGCGAAGCTGTTTTCGTTCAGCACCTGGTCCACCCTGCGCAGCACGCTGTCGGCACCGATGGTCATCATGAAGCACTCCGTGCCCATGGGCTGGCGCGAATACTCCCAGGTCACCGAACCGTCATCGTTGTACCACTCCATCTGTGGCGGGCCGAAGCGCTGGCGCACGTCGGCGGCCGTCGAGACGCCCGGCTCCAGTTCCTTCAGGTTGAAGTGATCGCAGGCCGCGAGCCCGAGCGCGGCGAGGAGGCTGCACAACACGGTGAACAGGCGCTTCATCGGGACGATTCTCCTCACTGGGGAACGCGGCGCCGGGACTGCCGGCAAACGCGCGCAAATGCAACACATTATGTCGGCCCGCGGCGGGCCTGGGCTAGAATCGCCCCATGTCGGGGCGCGGCACAATCGCGAACCGGCCAGTCCGCATACAACGCTTCGGAGAACGGTTCATGAAGAAGACCCTGATCGCCCTCGCCCTCGTCACCGCCGGCCTGTCGGCCGCCCACGCCCAGACGGTCGTCAAGATCGGCCACGCCGGCCCGCTCACCGGCCCGATCGCCCACATCGGCAAGGACGGCGAGAACGGCGTGCGCCTCGCGATCGAAGACGCCAACGCCAAGGGCATCGCCATCGGCGGCCAGAAGGTCAAGTTCGAGCTCGTCAGCGAAGACGATCAGGCCGACCCGCGCACCGCCACCACCGTCGCGCAGCGCCTGACCGATGCCGGCGTCAAGGGCGTGGTCGGCCACGTCACCTCCGGTGCGTCGATCCCCGCCTCGCGCATCTACGAGCAGGCCGGCGTGCCGGTCATCACCCCGTCGTCGACCAGCCCGAAGCTCACGCAGCAGGGCTACAAGGTCACCTTCCGCGTCATCGCCAACGACCTGCAGCAGGGCGCGGCGATGGCCAAGTACGCCAACAAGCTCGGCGCGAAGAAGGTCGCGATCATCGACGACCGCACCGCCTACGGCCAGGGCCTCGCCGATGCGTTCGCCGAAAGCCTGAAGAAGGAAGGCATCCAGATCGTGGGCCGCGAATTCACGACCGACAAGGCCACCGACTTCACCGCGATCCTCACCAAGATCAAGACCAAACAGCCCGACGCCGTGTTCTTCGGCGGCATGGACGCGCAGTCCGCGCCGATGCTGCGCCAGATGCGGCAGCTCGGCATGGCCGCGAAGTTCCTCGGCGGCGACGGCACCTGCACCGGCGGGATGATCACGCTCGCGGGCGACGCACTCAGCGGCGACACCTACTGCACCCAGGCCGGCATCCCGATGGACAAGATGCCGGGCGGCGCGGCTTTCAACAAGCGCTTCAAGGAAGTCTACAAGGGCGAAGTGCAGCTCTACGCGCCCTACAACTACGACGCCGCAATGGCGCTGATCGAGGCGATGAAGGCCGCCGGCTCGGTCGAACCGGCCAAGTACCTGCCGGCACTGCAGAAGCTCAACATGCAGGGCGTCACCGGCAAGATCGCCTTCGACAAGAACGGCGACGTCCTCGACGCCGGCGTGACGCTGTACCAGTTCAAGGGCGGCAAGTGGGAAGCGCTCAACTGAGCATGTACAACACGCCCGCCGCGCACCACAGGCGTGCGGCGGGCGGCGGGAACGAACCGGATCGGGGCGCTGCGGCGCCCCTTTTTGTTGCCGCGCAGGCCGCGATCCGCCGATTCCCGGGCTGCCGCTGTGTATCCACGTTTGGCATTAGGGTAATCCACAATCTGGCATGGATTGTGCGATGCATCATGCGTATGAATGCACGCCGACCCGTTCGAAACCCGCACCAGCCAACGATCCTTGACATCCGCACCATCCTCCCGCCATCGACATGGGCGGACACGCGGGGCCCGTTGCTGCGATGCAGAAGGCGCAATCCATCATATCTCTGTTGCAATTTGCGCATCCCGGCCCTTTTTTGGGCAGAATACGCGGACTTTTCAGCCCCCCGGGACCTTTGCATAAGGTGATAGTCGGGGGCGAATGGAGAAGCGGCATCACGTGCAGCACCCCGGCGGCCCTTTGGCGCTCACGAAGGCCGGAAGTGTCGTTCGGGCTCTCAATCTCACGAATCGATCTCGCTGGAGGAGAAACATGAAGCAAACCGTCGTCGCACTCGCGATCATGGCAATCGGCCTGTCCGCCGCCCAGGCGCAGGAAATGGTGGTCAAGCTCGGCAGCGTCGCACCGCTGACCGGCACCATCTCCCACCTCGGCAAGGACAACGAAAACGGCGCACGTCTCGCCATCGAGGACGCCAATGCCAAAGGCGTCACCATCGCCGGCAAGAAGGTCAAGTTCGAGCTGATGGGCGAGGACGACCAGGCCGACCCGCGCACCGGCACCACCGTCGCCCAGCGTCTCGTCGATGCGGGCGTGAAGGGCGTCGTCGGCCACCTGAACTCGGGCACCACGATCCCGGCCTCGCGCATCTACAACCAGGCCGGCGTGCCGATGATCTCGCCCTCGGCGACCAACCCGACGCTCACGCGCCAGGGCTACAAGGCCGTGTTCCGCACGATCGCCAACGACGTGCAGCAGGGCAGCGTGCTCGGCAAGTTCATCGTCGGCTCGCTCGCGGCGAAGACCGTCGCGATCATCGACGACCGCACCGCGTACGGCCAGGGCCTCGCCGACGAGACCGAGAAGGCCGTGAAGGCGGGCGGCGGCAAGATCGTCGCGCGCGAATTCACGACCGACAAGGCGACCGACTTCAACGCGATCCTGACCAAGATCCGCGGCGCCAAGCCCGACGTGATCTTCTTCGGCGGCATGGACGCGCAGGGCGGCCCGATGCTGCGCCAGCTCAAGCAACTGGGCGTCGAAGCCAAGTTCGTCACCGGCGACGGCGGCTGCAGCCCCGAGATGATCAAGCTCGCCGGCGATGCGATCGGCGCCAATGCCTACTGCTCGATGGCGGGCCTGCCGCTCGAGAAGATGCCGGGCGGCACGGAGTTCCGCAACCGCTACAAGGCACGCTTCAATGCCGACGTGCAGATCTACTCGCCGTACGCCTACGATGCGGCGATGGCGATGATCAAGGCGATGCAGGCGGCCAACTCGGTCGAGCCGGCCAAGTACCTGCCCGAGCTGAAGAAGAGCAACTTCCCCGGCGTGACCGGCACGGTGGCCTTCGACGACCTGGGCGACATCAAGGACGGCGCCATCACGCTGTACCAGTTCAAGTCCGGAACCTGGGCGCCGATGTAAGGCTGGCGTTATTCAGGCCCTCCAGTCTGGATGACCCGAAGCGGGGGTTGCGATCACGCAGCACGGTCGCACCCCCTTTTTTATGAACCACGCGACATGTAACCCGATGTATCTTCAGTTCTTCCGCGGTCCGGCGAACACACCTGCGCCGAGCCCGCTGCGCCCGCGATCCGCGCGCGCGAATTCCGCGTCCGAACGGCGTACCGGCCCCACGACGACCGCCCCGCTTGATCCATCCCTGTGCGGCCCGCACCCGACATCCCGAGGGTAAACATGGAAATCTTTCTTCAACAGATCGTGAACGGTCTCGTCGTCGGCAGCGTGTATGCGCTGGTCGCGCTGGGTTACACGATGGTTTACGGCATCCTGGGCCTGATCAACTTCGCCCACGGTGATCTCGTGATGGTCGGCGCGCTCACCGCGCTTCAGACCATGATGTTCCTGATGGGGGTCGCCCCCGGCATGTCGCCGATCGCGATGCTGTCCCTGTCGTTGCTCGTCGCGATCCCGGTGTGCATGCTGCTCGCCTTCACGATGGAGCGCCTCGCCTACCGTCCGCTGCGCAACGCGCCGCGCCTCGCGCCGCTGATCACCGCGATCGGCGTGTCCTTCCTGCTGCAGACCCTGGCGATGATCATCTGGGGCCGCAACTACCACACCTTCCCGCAGCTGATCTCGACGACGCCGATCCAGCCGATCGAAGGCGTGTTCATCACGCCGATCCAGATCACGATCATCGTCGTCTCGGCCCTGATGATGGCCGGCCTCGTGCTGCTGGTGACCAAGACCAAGCTCGGCCGCGCGATGCGCGCGACCGCCGAGAACCATCGCGTCGCGGCGCTGATGGGCGTCGACACCAACATGATCATCGCGCTCACCTTCGTGATCGGTGCGGCGCTCGCGGCGGTCGCCGGCGTGATGTTCGCGAGCAACTACGGCATCGCGCACTACGGCATGGGCTTCATGCCCGGCCTGAAAGCCTTCACCGCTGCGGTCCTGGGCGGCATCGGCAACCTCGGCGGCGCCATGCTGGGCGGCATCGTGCTGGGCCTGGTCGAATCCTTCGGCGCCGGCTACATCGAGCACCTGACCTTCGGCTTCCTCAATTCGTCCTACCAGGACATCTTCGCCTTCATGATTCTCGGCCTCGTGCTCATCTTCAAGCCTACCGGCCTGCTGGGTGAACGCGTCTCCGACCGGGCCTGACGCGGGAGTATGCACAGATGAATGAACTCGCATTGGCCATTCCCTGGCTCGGCAAACGCAACCCGCTCGCCGCGCGCTGGCTCGTGATCGCGATCGCGATCGCCGCGCCGCTGGTCGCGATGGCCTTCGGCCGCACCTGGGTGCGCGTGCTGGATTTCGCGCTGCTCTACATCCTGCTGGCGCTGGGCCTCAACCTCGTCGTCGGCTTCGCCGGCCTGCTCGACCTCGGCTACATCGCGTTCTACGCGGTGGGCGCCTACACCGCGGCCTTCCTCGCGTCGCCGCACTTCGACGTGCACCTGCCGATCTGGATCGTGCTGCCGCTGGCGGCGTGCTTCGCGGCGACCGCCGGCATCACGCTCGGCTTCCCGGTGCTGCGATTGCGGGGCGACTATCTCGCGATCGTGACGCTGGGTTTCGGCGAGATCGTGCGCATCTTCATGAACAACCTGAACTACCCGATCAACATCACGAACGGGCCGCAGGGGATCAACGCGCTCGACCCGGTCGTGCTGTTCGGCTGGGACCTCTCGCGCAACATCCAGGTCACCGAGGAGCTGTCGATCAACTCGCTGTTCCTCTACTACTACTTCTTCCTGCTGTGCGTGGTCGGCTCGATCATCTTCATCCAGCGCCTGCAGATCTCGCGCGTCGGCCGCGCGTGGGCCGCGATGCGCGACGACGAGCTCGCCGCCAAGGCGATCGGCATCAACACGCGCAACATGAAGCTGCTGGCGTTCGCGCTCGGCGCGACCTTCGGCGGCGTGTCCGGGGTGCTGTTCGGCACCTTCCAGGGCTTCGTGTCGCCCGAATCGTTCTCGCTGATGGAGTCGATCGCGGTGCTGACGATGGTGGTGTTCGGCGGCATGGGCAACATCGCCGGCGCGATCGTCGGCGCAATCATCCTCTCCGCGCTGCCCGAAATCCTCCGTCACCTCGCGGTACCGGTGCAGCAGGCCCTGTTCGGCCACGTGCTGCTCGACCCCGAAGTGCTCCGCATGCTGCTGCTGTCGCTCGCAATGATCCTGATGATGCTGCTCCGCCCGTCCGGCCTGATCCCGGCCAGCGCCAAGTACTCCCACATCCGCTACCTGAAGGCCAAGGGGGTGACCGAATGATCACCCTGCTCGAAGCCCGCAACATCGGCAAGCGCTTCGGCGGCCTGCAGGCGCTCTCGGATGTGTCGCTGACGATCCGCAAGGGCGAGGTGTACGGCCTGATCGGCCCCAACGGCGCCGGCAAGACGACCTTCTTCAACGTGCTGACGGGCGCCTACACGCCCGACGGCGGCGAGTTCGTGTTCAACGGCGCGGTCCTGCCGTCGGGCAAGCCGCATCTCGTGGTTGCACAGGGCGTCGCGCGCACTTTCCAGAACATCCGCCTGTTCCGCGAGCTCACCGCGCTCGAGAACGTCATGGCGGGACACCACATCCGCACCAGCGCGGGCGTGTGGGGCATCCTCACGCAGAACAAGCACACCGTCGAAGAGGAACGCCTGACCACCGAACGCGCGTACGAACTCCTCAGGTACGTGGGTATCGAACGCTTCGCCACCGCGACGGCGAAGAACCTCTCCTACGGCGACCAGCGCCGGCTCGAGATTGCACGCGCGCTCGCCACCGAGCCGCAGCTGCTGGCCCTCGACGAACCGGCCGCAGGCATGAACGCGACCGAGACCGTCCACCTCAAGGCGCTGATCGAGCAGATCCGCGGCGACGGCATCACCGTGCTGCTGATCGAGCACGACGTGAAGCTCGTGATGGGCCTGTGCGACCGCGTCGCCGTGCTCGACTTCGGGCGCAAGATCGCCGAGGACGTTCCGGCCGAGGTGCAGAAGAACGAGGCCGTGATCGGCGCCTACCTCGGCGGAGGCCAGAAGCATGCACACTAATCCCAACTCCCCCCTGCTCCAGCTCGCCGGCATGGAGGTCGCCTACGGCGGCATCAAGGCCGTCAAGGGCATCGACCTCGAGCTCTACCGCGGCGAGCTCGTGAGCCTGATCGGCGCCAACGGCGCCGGCAAGACCACGACGCTGAACGCCATCGCCGGCAGCCTGAAGATCGCCGGCGGCGAGATCCACTACGCAGGCGAGAAGGTCCATGTGCTGCCCGCACACAGGCGCCTGCGCCGCGGCATCGCGCTGGTGCCGGAAGGGCGCGGCATCTTCACGCGCCTCACCGTCGAAGAGAACCTGCGCATGGGCGCCTACACGCGCAACGACACGGCGGGCATCGAACAGGACCTCGAACGCGTCTACACGATGCTGCCGCGCGTGAAGGAGCGCCTGCACCAGATCGCCGGCACGCTGTCGGGCGGCGAGCAGCAGATGGTCGCGATCGGCCGCGCGCTCCTGTCGCGCCCCAAGCTGCTGCTGCTCGACGAGCCGTCGATGGGCCTCGCACCGCTGGTCGTGGAGAAGATCTTCGAGGTCGTGCAGTCGGTCGCGAAGGAAGGCGTGACGGTGCTGCTCGTCGAGCAGAACGCCAACCTCGCGCTGGAGTTCTCGCAGCGCGCCTACGTGATGGAGTCGGGCAAGATCACGCTGACCGGCAGCGGCGCCGACCTGCTGACCAACCCGAAGGTGCGCGCCGCCTACCTCGGCGAAGAAGCGGCCTGACGCGGCGCCACACCGCAATCCGGAGACGGGCGCGGACCTCGGGGTACGCGCCCGTCGTCCGTTTACGGAGCAGGAATCGCCGCCACTGCCGATCAGCCGGCTTCACGAGGCACGTTTCCCCGGTAGCCGCTGCCAAATCATAGGTCGAACACATATCAAGCCCTTTACCGCCGCTCTCGGGAGAACGACGATGCAAGATGCCCTACTGCTGGAAACCGCGCTCCGTGCCGCTTATCAGCAGGCACAGGCCAAGCGCCGCTCAATTCGGCTACCTACGAATTGCAGGTTCTCCGGCAGCGGGAAGAAAGTCGTTCTGACGCTTTCATCCAGCGCGGTCACACGCAACATGCAGGACGACGAAGCAGCATTTGAAGCCTGGCTGCTCGCTTTGAAGGCCTGGGGTTGCATCGACGACGCGGAATTGGCCTGGGAGCCGCCGGCTGACCGCAACAACGGGCATTACCAGCGTTTCCTGTACCGCGTCGTCAACTTCGCGGGGCTTTTCGACTGGTTCAGGGTGAACGAGCGGAGCCGGTCGCTTTTGGACGACTCCAGGGTGCGAAACCCGGGGTCCCGCAGGTTCCTGGTCAATACCGCGCAGAACCCGCAGAACGAGCCAAGCAAGCATTCGCCCGAATCGTTGCTTGAACAGCACCTGGTTGAATCCGGCTGGCTGGCACGCACATTCGGGCTTCGCCCCGACCGGGTGGGACGTCAGTTTCCGGTGGGCCTATTTGAAGGGAAGGTGTCCGGAAACGGGGGTAGCCGGGTATTTACGGGTGGCAAGAGCGCGATCGACCTCGTGGCGGTCGATGAGCAGCGCAACCGGTTGTGGATTTTCGAGTTGAAAGCGGGTCGCAACCGACCGATGGGAATTGTCAGCGAACTGCTTTTCTATGTTCACTTCGTGCTGGATCTGCTCAGCGGCCGGTTCGGGTTCGACGATGAGGAAGCACCCCGAATCAAGGGGCGCCTGCACCACCAGGACTTGAAATCATCCGGTATCACGGAATTGTTCGGCTGCTTCCTTGCCCCGGGATTCCACCCCCTGCTGGAGCATGACAGGGTGGTCGCATTGCTGAACTGCGGGCAGTGGCAAGGAGACGGGGACGCTATGAAGGTGCAGTTCCGCCTTCAGGCATTGCCGACGGACGTAGCGGACCTGTCTGCCACCCGAAGTCCAGTCGCGTAGAGATTGTCCGCCGCACACGCATGCTTCAGCGCACGCAGCCGACCGCCCGACGGCACCAGGCGACAAAGCCGATGCCGCCGAGCGTCAGGAAGCCCGCCATGCCCGCCGCCAGCGTGAGCGGCGAATACCACAGCACCGGCGCGAGCACGCCGGCGGTCAGGGAGTTGATGCCGACCTGCAGGAAGCTCTGGCAGCTCGACGCCAGCCCGCGGTGCGTGGGGAACAGGTCCAGCGCGAGCAGCGTCAGGCTCGGCATCGACAGCGCCATGCCGAAGGTGTACAGCATGATCGGCAGCACGGACTGCGGCAGGCCCGGCGGCATCAGCGACGCGACGAGGACGTTCGCGAGCGCCGCGCCTGCCATCAATGCGAAGCCGACCACGATCGTGCGCCGCGAATGCCAGCGCCCGGCGACCCGCCCCGACAGGGCCGATCCCGCGGTCATGCCGATCACCGACGGGACGAACATCCAGCCGAACTCCTGCGCGGACAGGCCGAGGTGCTTCATCAGGAAGGTCGGCGCCGACAGCACGTAGAGGAAGAAGCCGTTGAAGTTGAACGCCACCGCGCCGGCCAGCAGCACGAAGGCGGCGCTCCCCAGTACCCGCCGGTAGGCGCGGGCGAGCAGCACCGGGTGCAGCGGATGACGATGCTCGTGCGCGAGGGTTTCCGGCAGGTAGCGCCAGGTGAGGAAGCTGAGCCAGGCACCGAAGACGGCGAGGAAGAAGAAGATCGTCCGCCAGCCGCCCAGCGCGAGCAGCAGCCCGCCGATCATCGGCGCAATCGCCGGGGCGATGCCGAAGATCAGCATCACGCGCGACATCAGCCGCTGCGCGTGCTCGCCTTCATACAGGTCGCGGATCACCGCCCGGCCGACGACCATGCCCGCACCGCCGACCATGCCCTGCAGCGCCCGCCCGGCCCACAGCCATTCGATCGACGGCGCCAGCGCGCACACCAGCGAGGCGAGCGCGAACAGTGCCGTCCCGACGATCAGCACGCGCCGGCGGCCGAAATGGTCCGCCAGCGCACCGTGCCACAGCACCATGAAGGCGAAGGTGGCCATGTAGGCGGTCAGCGTCTGCTGGATCTGCAGCGGCGAGGCCGACAGCGCCTCGCCCATCGCGCCGAACGCGGGCAGATAGGTGTCGATGGAGAACGGGCCGATGGCGGCGAGCGCGGCGAGGACGAACGCAAGCCAGGGCGAGGAGGCGGGCATGAAGGGGGTTTCTCTGGGGCGTCTTGTTATTGGTGCCGTGCGCCCCTGCCCCGCGTCGGCGGCCCCGCGCGGGGCCGCGTCAGCGGGAATCGAGGCCGCGCCGGTACTGGATCGCCTCGGCCAGATGCGCCGGGCCGACGCGCTCGGCGCCGGCCAGGTCCGCGATCGTGCGGGCGACCTTGAGGATGCGATGATACCCCCGCGCGGACAGGTTCAGCCGGCGGATCGCGTGATCGAGCAGCGCCTTGCCCTGCTCGTCGGGCGCGCACAGCGCATCGACGCGGCCGGGCGCGAGGTGGCTGTTGGCGCGCCCCTGACGCTCGCGCTGCACGGCCCACGCCTGTGTGACGCGCTCGCGCACCGCGGCACTCGGTTCGCCGGCGGGCTGCCCGAGCATGTCGGCGTGATCGAGCAGCGGCACTTCGATGACGATGTCCATGCGGTCGAGCAGCGGGCCGGAGAGCCGCCCGCGGTAGCGCGCGACCTGGTCCGGCGTGCAGCGGCAGCGCCCGCCCTTGTCGCCGGCATGCCCGCACGGGCAGGGGTTCATCGCCGCGACGAGCTGGAAGCGCGCGGGGAACTCCGCGCGCTGCCGCGCCCGCGACACCGTGACGGTGCCGGTCTCGAGCGGTTCGCGCAGCGCCTCGAGGACGCGGCGCTCGAACTCCGGCAGCTCGTCGAGGAACAGCACCCCGTGGTGCGCGAGGCTGATCTCGCCGGGCCGCGGACTGGCGCCGCCGCCGACCACCGCGGGGGCCGAGGCGGAATGGTGCGGCGCGCGGTAGGGGCGTCGGCCCCAGCGGCGGGCGTCGAAGGCCCCTTCGAGCGACTGGATCGATGCGCTCTCGATCGCCTCGGCCTCGTCGAGCGGCGGCAGGAGCCCCGGCAGGCGGCGCGCGAGCATGGACTTGCCGGTTCCCGGGGGACCGAACATCAGCAGCGAATGCTGGCCGGCGGCGGCGACTTCGAGCGCGCGGCGTGCCTGCAGCTGCCCCTTCACCTCGGCGAGGTCCGGTTCGTCCTCCCTGCCCTCCGCCACCGGCGGCGGAAGACGGCGCGTGAGCGGCGTGTGGCCGTTGAGGTGGGCGCACACGGCCAGCAGGCTCTGAGCCGGCAGGACGCTCGCGTCGCGCGCGAGCGCGGCTTCGTCGGCATTCGCCGCGGGCAGCACCAGCGCGCGGCCGCTGCGGCCGCTCTCCAGGGCCATCGCGAGGCCGCCGCGCACCGGGCGCAGACTGCCGTCGAGCGACAGCTCACCGACGAATTCGTGACCGCCCAGCGCCGCCGCCTCGACCTGCCCCGACGCGGCGAGGATGCCCAGCGCGATCGGCAGGTCGAAGCGCCCACCTTCCTTGGGCAGGTCGGCCGGAGCGAGATTGACGGTGATGCGGCGCTGCGGGAATTCGAACTGCGAGGTGGCGATCGCGGCGCGCACGCGCTCGCGCGCTTCGCGCACCTCGGTGTCGGGCAGGCCGACGAGGTTGAAGGCCGGCAGACCGTTGGCGAGGTGCACTTCCACCGTCACCTCGGGTGCGCCCAGACCCGCGAGCGCGCGGGTGCGTACGAGAGCCAGCGACATCGGTTCCTCCGGAATGGACTGCGCGCAGTCTACCGGAGGTGCCGACAATGACAAACGGTTAGATCGGCAGCCCCCGCGAAAACGGGGGCAGGCGGCTTTACTCGCCGTCGCGCTCGGTGCGGGCGCGCGCGAGCTCGGATTCGAGCGCGGCGACGCGGTCTTCGAGTTCGGCGAGCTTCTGGCGTGCGTGCGCCAGCACTTCGCGCTGCACGTCGAATTCCTCGCGCGTCACCAGATCGAGCTTGCCGAAGGCGCTGCCGAGCAGGGCCTTGGCGTTCTTTTCGAAGTCCTTGGCGGGATTGCTGGCAGCCAGTTCGGAGAGCTTGGCGCCGATTTCGTCGAGGAAGCGGGGACCTGCCATGAAGGCACCTCAAATGACAGAAGGGAAAGCGGAAAGTCTAGCACGGACGCCGAGCGACAGCCGGCACGCCACGCCGTGCCCCATTGCGGTGAGCACGCGGAGGCTGTCGGCAGCGATGCACCACGATATCGACAGAAACGCACCAACTCGGTGCATTCCATCGCGCCGCGAATCTGCTGCGGGTGCACAAATCCGCTCCGAAAAACCCCGGAAACCCAGCGTTCCCTTTGTGTAACAGTTACTTATCGACACTTGACACAACTTGGCACGGCGCATGCGTAGGAGGACTTGCCAGCTATCAAACACCAACCATCAAGGAGCAAGACCATGCACAAGCGCCTCATCGCCCTGGCCGTTGCAACAGCCCTGCCGCTGATCGGCTCCGGCACGGCCGTGGCCGCCGACAGCCCGATCGCCGCCAACGTCGCCCTGGTGTCGGACTATGCCTACCGCGGCATCAGCCAGACCGACGAGAAGCCGGCGCTGCAGGGCGGGTTCGATTACGCCCATCCGAGCGGCCTGTACGTCGGCGTGTGGGGATCGAACGTGTCGTGGCTGAGCGATCTCGAGCGTGGTACCGACGCGAATTCCGGCAACAGCCTGGAGCTCGACATCTACGGCGGCTACAAGGGCACCATCGGCGCCATCGGCTACGACGTCGGCCTGCTGCAGTACGTCTACCCGGGCGATTTCGATGCGAACTGGCGCGGCACGGTCGGCCTGAAGAAGCCGAACACGCTCGAAGCCTATGTCGGCCTGTCGTGGGAGTTCCTGTCGTTCAAGTACTCGAACTCGCTGACCAACCTGTTCGGCACGCCGGACTCGAAGAACAGCCAGTACTTCGACCTGACGGCCGCCTACGAGGTGATCCCGGGCACGACGCTCAACGCCCACGTCGGCCGCCAGATGATCGCCGGCCCGGCCGACTCCTACACCGACTGGAAGCTCGGCGTGAGCCAGGTCGTCGCGGGCGTGACCCTGGGGCTGCACTACGTCGACACCAACCTGAAGGACAAGGACGCCCTCAACGCCGACGCCCGCTACATCGTGAGCGTCAGCAAGACCTTCTGAGCCTGCACTGCCGCGGGGCACCCGCCCCGCATGACTGAAAGGAAACCATCATGAAATTCGTCACCGCCATCATCAAGCCCTTCAAGCTCGACGAAGTGCGCGAGGCACTCTCGGCGATCGGCGTGCAGGGCATCACCGTCACCGAGGTCAAGGGCTTCGGGCGCCAGAAGGGTCACACCGAGCTGTACCGCGGCGCCGAGTACGTCGTCGACTTCCTGCCCAAGGTGAAGATCGAGGCCGCCGTCGCCACCGAGCTGCTCGACCAGGTGATCGAGGCGATCGAGAAGTCCGCCGCGACGGGCAAGATCGGCGACGGTAAGATCTTCGTCTTCGACCTCGAACAGGCCATTCGCATCCGCACCGGCGAAACGGGCGCCGATGCGCTGTAAGGAGAACGTCATGAAAAAACTGTTTGCTGTCCTGCTTGCGGTGCTCGCGCTCGGCTTCGCCGGGCTCGCCGCCGCCGAGGAGGCCCCGGCTGCGGCCGAGGCCGTCACCGCGGTGGCCGAGGCCGCTGCCGCCCCCGCGGCCGCGGCGCCGGCGCCCACGGTCAACAAGGGCGACACCGCCTGGATGCTGACCTCCACCGCGCTGGTCGCCTTCATGGTGATCCCGGGCCTCGCGCTGTTCTACGGCGGCCTGGTGCGTTCGAAGAACATGCTGTCGGTGCTGATGCAGGTCTTCGTGATCTTCTCGCTGATGGTCGTGCTGTGGTTCGTGTACGGCTACAGCCTCGCCTTCACCGAGGGCAACGCGTTCATCGGCGGCTTGTCGAAGGTGTTCCTCAAGGGCGTGACGGTCGATTCGATGGCCGCGACCTTCAGCAAGGGCGTCGCGATCCCCGAGTTCGCCTACATCGTGTTCCAGGCGACCTTCGCGGCGATCACCCCGGCGCTGATCGTGGGCGCCTTCGCCGAGCGCATGAAGTTCTCCGCGGTGCTGCTGTTCATGGTGCTGTGGTTCACCTTCTCCTACCTGCCGATGGCGCACATGGTGTGGTACTGGGCGGGCCCGGATGCCTACGTGGATGCCGCCGCGGGTGACGCGGCTGCTGCGACCGCAGGCTTCCTGTTCCAGAAGGGCGCGCTCGACTTCGCCGGCGGCACCGTGGTGCACATCAACGCCGCGGTCGCGGGCCTCGTCGGTGCCTTCCTGATCGGCAAGCGCATCGGCTACGGCCGCGAATCGATGGCCCCGCACTCGCTGACGCTGACGATGGTCGGTGCGTCGATGCTGTGGATCGGCTGGTTCGGCTTCAACGCCGGCTCCAACCTCGAAGCCAACGGCCTCACCGCGCTCGCCTTCCTCAACACGATGGTCGCGACCGGCATGGCGGCGATGTCGTGGATGACGGCGGAATGGCTGATGAAGGGCAAGCCCTCGCTGCTGGGTGCGGCTTCGGGTGCGGTGTCGGGCCTGGTGGCGATCACCCCGGCCTGCGGCTGGGTCGGCCCGATGGGCGCGCTGGTGATCGGCCTGCTGGCCGGCGTGATCTGCCTGTGGGGCGTGAATGGCCTCAAGCGCATGCTGGGCGCCGACGACGCGCTCGACGTGTTCGGCGTGCATGGCGTGGGCGGCATCCTCGGCGCGATCCTGACCGGCGTGTTCGCGAACCCGGACCTCGGCGGCGTCGGCGTGTATGACTACGTCGCCAACGCGGTGGCGCCGTTCTCGACCTCGGCGCAGGTCACCAGCCAGGTCTGGGGCGTGGTCGTCGCGATCCTGTGGTCGGGCGTCGTCTCGGTGGTCGCCTACAAGATCGTCGATGTGCTGATCGGCCTGCGCGTGCCGGAAGAAGAGGAGCGCGAAGGCCTCGACATCACCGCGCACGGCGAGACGGCCTATCACATCTGAGCATTGCCGGATCGCTCCCTCGTCCGGTCCTGCAGCGGGCGCCCCTTCGGGGGCGCCCGTTTTCGTTCACGGCTGGATCGCAGGGCGTCAGCGGAACACGATGGTCTTGTTGCCGTACTGCAGCACGCGGCCTTCGAGGTGGTAGCGCAGGCCGCGCGCGAGCACGGTCTTCTCGATGTCCTTGCCGTAGCGCACCATGTCCTCGACCGAATCCGAATGGTCGATGCGGATCACGTCCTGCTCGATGATCGGCCCCTGGTCGAGTTCGGACGTGACGTAGTGGCAGGTCGCGCCGATCAGCTTCACGCCCTTCGCCCAGGCCTGGTGGTAGGGTTTCGCGCCGACGAAGCTGGGCAGGAAGCTGTGGTGGATGTTGATGATGCGCCCCGGGTAGGCGGCGCACAGCTCGGGCGACAGCACCTGCATGTAGCGCGCGAGGACGATGGTGTCGCCGCGCACTTCCTCGACGATGCGTTGCACCTCGGCATAGGCCGCGGCCTTGTTGTCGGGCGCGACCGGCACGTGGTGGAAGGGGATGCCGTGCCACTCGACGAAGCCGCGGAAGGTGTCGTGGTTGGAGATCACGCACGGGATCTCGATGTCCAGCTCCTTCGACTGCCAGCGCGCGAGGAGGTCGTAGAGGCAGTGTTCCTGCTTCGACACCAGCACGACGACGCGCTTCTTCACCGCGGAATCGGTGATCGACCAGTCCATCTCCAGTTCCTCGGCGATGGGGCGGAAGCGCTCGCGGAATTCGGCGAGGTGGAAAGGCAGCGAATCGGCGCGGATCTCGACGCGCATGAAGTAGCGCCCGATCCCCTCCCCCTCGGTTGCGTCGGCGCGCGCGGGCTCGGCGTGCAGCGAGGTCTCGAGGATCCAGCCGCGGTGCTCGGCGACGAAGCCCGACACGCGCGCGACGAGGCCGACGCGATCGGGGCAGGATGCCGACAGGGTGTAGAAGCGTTCGCGATGCATGCGCTCAGCCCGCAACGCGCGCGAAGGCCTGGTCGATCTCGCGGCGCAGCTCGGGGTAGGTGCGCGTGACCGGGAACTGCGGGAACTCGCGGATCACGTTCTCCGGCGGGTGGAACAGGATGCCGCCGTGGGCCTCGCCGAGCATCGCGGTGTCGTTGTAGGAATCGCCCGCCGCGACGACCTTGAGGTTCAGTTCCTTGAAGCGCTTGACCGCTTCGCGCTTCTGGTCGGGCATGCGCAGGCGGTAGTCGACCAGCATGCCTTCGGCGTTGGCGACGAGCGAATGGCACAGCAGCGTCGGCCAGCAGAGCTGCTTCATCAGCGGCTTGGCGAATTCCTGGAAGGTGTCGGAGAGGATGACGACCTGGTAGCTCGCGCGCAGGTCGTCGAGGAAGTCGCGCGCGCCGGGCATCGGGCCCATGCCGGCGATCACGTCCTGGATGTCGGGCAGGCCGAGCTTCCTCTCCGCCAGGATGTTGAGCCGGTACTTCATCAGCGTGTCGTAGTTCGGCTCGTCGCGCGTCGTGCGGCGCAGCTCCGGGATGCCGGTGCGCTCGGCGAATTCGATCCAGATTTCGGGAACCAGCACACCTTCGAGGTCGAGACAGACGATCTGCACGGCGATATTCCTGTGTCGGCGGATAAACGGACTGCCGATTCTAGCAGCCGCGGCGGATTCCACCGCGGCACGCGGAAGTTGTCGGGTTCAAAAAATTTAATCTATCGGGAACCAATTGCTCGCGCAGCGGTCTGGGGAATATGGCCCTATAATGCTGGGGCTATATGCGTAACCCTTGGCCCGATGGAGGCCGTTTCGCGGGACGACTCCGGTCGTCCCGCTTTTTCTTTCCCGCGCCCCCTCAGCTGACGAGCAGGTTGCGCACGCGCAGCCCCTGTTGCGCGAAATGCCGGCGCAACTCGTCCTGGTGCTCGAAGTCGCGCGTCTCCATCTGCAGGATCACCTCGGTCATCCCCACCGGCACGTGCAGCTCGCCGCGCCGGTGTTCGACGTGGCGCACGTTCATGCCGAGGTCGGCGACGGTCTCCAACAGCGCGAGCAGCTGCCCCGGCGCGTCCGAGATCGTCACCGCGACGCACATCAGCCGCCCGCTGGACGCGAGGCCGTAGTCGATCGAGCGGCCCACGAGCGTCATGTCGACGTTGCCGCCGGAGATCACGACCACCGCGCGGTCGTCGGGGCGCAGCGCGATCTTCTTCTGCATCAGCGCCGCCAGGCCGACGACGCCGGCGCCCTCGCCGATCGTGCGCGTGCGCTCGAGCAGCGTGACGATGGCCTCGGCGATGGCGTTGTCGTCGACGGTGACGATCTCGTCCACGTAGCGCGCGATGACGCGGCGCGTGAGCTGGCCGGGACGCTTGACCTTGATGCCGTCGGCGATGGTGTGCGCGCCGGGCAGCACCTCTTCCAGCGCGCCGTCGCACAGGTAGGTGCGCCACGGCGCGACCGCCTCGGTCTGCACGCCGATCACGCGGATAGCCGGGTTCTGCAGCTTGAGCGCGAGCGCGATGCCGGCGATCAGCCCGCCGCCGCCCAGCGGCACGATCGCGACGGTCATGTCGGGGGCGTCTTCGAGCATCTCCAGGCCGCAGCTCGCCTGCCCGGCGATCACGTCCCAGTCGTCGTAGGGATGGAGGAAGGCGAGCCCTTCGGCCTTCGCCAGCTGCAAGGCCTCGTCGGTGGCGGCTTCCAGCGTCTCGCCGACGAGGCGCACGTCGGCACCGAGCCTGCGGCAGGACTGGATCTTGGTGAGCGGGGCGTTCGCGGGCATGCAGACGACGGCACGCAGCCCGCACTGGGCCGCCGCGCGCGCGACCCCCTGCGCATGGTTGCCCGCGGACGCGGCGACCACGCCGGTGGGCGGGTTGGCGCCGGCCAGCAGGCGGCCGATCTTGTGCGTGGCGCCGCGCAGCTTGAACGAGCCGGTGCGCTGCAGGTTCTCGAGCTTGAGGCGCAGCGGCACGCCGAGCTCCTCGGAGAGCGGATCGTTCTGCCACTGCACGGTGCGCAGGAGGGCGTCGCGGATGCGCTCGCGGGCGGCGAGCAGGTCGGTCAGGGCCAGCGGGATCGTGGCAGGCATCGTGTCTCCTCGGTGCGGGGCCTCTGCGAGCCCTCGTCAGGGGTTCGGGCGGGGTTCGCGACTCAGTCGGCCGGCAGTGCTTCCAGCGCCTCCGAAATCTCCAGCCAGCGCAGCTCCGCCTCGTCGATCCAGCCCGCGAGCTCGGCCTGGCGCTTGAGCAGCGTCTGCAGCTGCGCGGAATCGCCGCCCGTGTACAGCGCGGGGTCGGCGAGGCGCGTGTCGAGCAGCTTCTTCTCGCCCTGCCAGCCGGCGAGCTTCTTTTCGAGCTGGTCGATCTCCTTCACCAGCGGACGGCGTGCGGCGAGCCGCGCCTGGCGCTCGGCCGCGGACTGCGCGCGGTCGGCCTTGCGTGCGGCCTTGTCGGCCTCGCGGTCGGGGCATTTGGCGGCCTCGGCGGCCTGCGCGCGGCGCGTCGCGAGCCAGTCGCGGTAGTCGTCGAGGTCGCCGTCGAACGGCTGGATGCGGCCGTCGTCGACGAGCAGGAAGCGGTCGCAGGTCGCGCGCAGCAGCGCCCGGTCGTGCGACACCAGCACCATGCCACCGTCGTAGTCCTGCAGCGCGAGCGTGAGCGCGTGGCGCATCTCGAGGTCGAGGTGGTTGGTGGGCTCGTCGAGCAGCATCAGGTTGGGGCGCTGCCAGATCATCAGCGCCAGCGCGAGGCGCGACTTCTCGCCGCCCGAGAAGGGCCCGCAGGGCGTGGTCGCCGGGGTCGAGCTGCCGCCGACGCCGTCGCCGCGGAAATCGAAGCCGCCGAGGTAGTCGCGCAGCTCCTGCTCGCGGGTGCGCGGGTCGAGACGGACCATGTGCTGCAGCGGCGATTCGTCGGGACGCAGGGTTTCGAGCTGGTGCTGCGCGAAGTAGCCGGTCGCGAGGCCCTTGCCTTCGCTGCGGCTGCCCGCGGCGAGCGGCAGTTCACCCGCCAGCAGCTTGATCAGCGTCGACTTGCCGGCGCCGTTGCGCCCGAGGAGGCCCACGCGCTCGCCCGGGCGCAGCGTCAGGCGGATGCGGTCGAGCACGGTACGGTCGCCATAGGCGACGGCGCCGTCCTCGATCTGCAGCAGCGGGTCGGGCGCGGCCGGGCCTTCGCGGAAGCTGAACGAGAACGGGTTGTCGATGTGCGCGGCGGCGATGCGCTCCATGCGTTCGAGCGCCTTGATGCGGCTCTGCGCCTGGCGCGCCTTGGTCGCCTTGGCGCGGAAGCGGCGGATGTAGTCCTCGATGTGCGCGATCTCGCGCTGCTGCTTCTCGAACAGCGACTGCTGCTGCGCGAGGCGCTCGGCGCGCTGGCGTTCGAAGTCCGAGTAGCCGCCGGTGTAGAGCGTCAGGCGCTGCTGCTCGATGTGCGCGATGTGGGTGACGCAGGCGTCGAGGAACTCGCGGTCGTGCGAGATCAGCAGCAGCGTGCCGCGGTAGTCGCGCAGCCACTGTTCGAGCCACAGCACGGCGTCGAGGTCGAGGTGGTTGGTCGGCTCGTCGAGCAGCAGCAGGTCCGAACGGCACATCAGCGCCTGCGCGAGGTTGAGGCGCATGCGCCAGCCGCCGGAGAAATCCGACACGGGCCGCTCGGGATCGTCGCCGACGAAGCCCAGGCCATCGAGCAGCGCCGCCGCGCGGGCGCGCGACGCGTAACCGCCGATCTCGTGCAGGCGTGCGTGCAGCTCGCCGATGTGGGCGCCGTCGTGCGCGGCTTCGGCCGCCGCGAGCTTCGCCTCGACCTCGCGCAGCTCGGCGTCGCCGTCGAGCACGTATTCGATCGCCGGCTTCGCCAAGGCCGGCGTTTCCTGCGCGACGTGCGCGATCTGCCAGCCGGCGGGGATGTCGAGGTCGCCCTGGTCCTGATGCAACAGCCCGCGCAGCAGCGCAAACAGGCTGGACTTGCCGGTGCCGTTGGCGCCGGTGAGGCCGACCCGCCAGCCGGGGTGGATCTGCAGCGAGGCGGAATCGACGAGAACTTTGGCGCCCCGGGCGAGGCGAAGGTTACGGAACTGGATCACGTCAGCGCATCTTCGGGCAAAGGCGTTATTCTACGCATCCCCGAACCCGACCGACGCCGGACATCGTGCCCCCTCATCTGCCACCTCTCCTGCTCGCCCTCGCCCTCGCCCTCGCCTGCGGCAGCGCCATTGCCGCCGACACCGCCACGGGCCCCAACCCCGAGTTCGAGCGCGCGGCCAGGCTGCGCGACGAGGCCAAGACGCTGCGCCAGAAGGCCAACGAAACGCTCGCCGCCGAGACGCCGAAGTGCTACGAGCGTTTCCAGGTGAATCGCTGCATCAATCAGGCGAAGGAAGCGCAGCTCGAAGCGCTGAAGAAGGCGCGCGGACTGGAAGCCGAGGCGAGCCGCACCGAACTCGCGGAGAAGCGGCGCATGGCGGTCGAAGCCGGGCGCACCAGCACCGATGCACCGACCGTTCCGGCAGAACCCGCGGCGGCCGAGTCCTTCGAGATCCACCCGGATCCGATGGCGGAGAGCACGCGCCGCCAGCGCGAGGCCGACGCGATCCGCGCGCAGGAGCAGCAGAAGGCCGAACGCAGGCAGAAGGACGCACAGAAGGCCAAGGAGCGCGCGCAGGTCGAGGCCGAAGCGAAAACCCGCGCCGAGGCCGCGGCGCGCGACCGCGCGCGCTACGAGGAACGCATCCGCAAGCGCGAAGCCGACAAGGCCGAGGACGCCGCGCAGGACGCGTCCAAGGCGGTCAAACCAGCCAACTGAGGCGGCCCGGACCGCCGCTCAGCCGGCCGCGCGGCGCGCCCACGCGAGCGCGTCTTCGAGCCGGTCGTTGCCCCAGAAGAGCTCGTCGCCGGCGCGGAAGCTCGGCGCACCGAACATCCCCAGCTCGGATGCCCGCTCGGTCTGGCGGCGCAGCGCGAGCTTGTTGTCGTCCGTGACGGCGGCGGCGAGCAGTTCTCCGGCCGGCAGGCCGAGATCGGCGAGGATCGCGCCGACCACCTCCGCATCGCCGATGTCGCGGTCCTCGGCGAAGTTCGCGAGCATCACCCGGCGCGAGAACTCCGCGACCCAGCCCGGCACCACGCCCTGCAGCGCGACGCGCGCCGCGAGCAGGCCGTTGCGCGGGAAACAGCTGGGCAGGCGGAAGGGCAGTGCGTACTTGTCGGCGAGCCGCGCGAGGTCGCGCCACATGTAGCGCCCCTTGGGCGGGTAGATGTTGAACGGCGAATCGTTCCAGCCCATCGCCAGGAACACCGGCCCGAGCAGGAAGGGTTTCCACTCCACCGCGACGCCGGCATCGCGCGCCAGCGCCTCGATGCGCATCACGGAAAGGTAGGAATACGAGCTCGCGAACTCGTACCAGAACTCGATCTTCGGTCCCGACATGGCCAACGCTCCTTCGCTTGGACGGTCGACGGAACTGTAGCCGATCGGCGCCGCAGCCGCTCAGGCCGCTGCCGGACGGTTGGCGATCCAGATGCCGGTGCCGACCAGCGCGAGCGCGGACCAGATCGCCGGGGTCATCGCTTCGCCGAGCACGACGACGCCTGCGAGCACACCCATCACCGGGGTCAGGAAGGAAAACGAGGACAGGCGCGTCGCCGGATACTGCGCGATCAGCCAGAACCACGCGAGGTAGCTGGCTGCGGCGACGATCACGACCTGGAAGGTGAACGCGCCCCACACGCGCGCATCGGCCGCGAACACGCCCGCCTCGCCGAAGGCGAGCGACAGCGGCGTCAGCGTCAGCGCCGAGACGCCGAGCTGGTACAGCAGCGTCTTCTCCGCCGATGCGCGGGCGAGCGCGCTCACCTTCACGGTCAGCGTCGTCGCCGCCCAGGCCACGGCGGCGCCGAGCATCATCAGGTCGCCGATCCACGCCCGCCCGGACGGCTGCAGCAGGCCCTCGCCGAACAGCACCAGCACGCCCGCGAACGCGAGCGCCATGCCGACCCATTGCGCGCGGCGCATGTGCTCGTGCGGCAGCAGCCACACCGCGCCGACCGCGACCAGGAAGGGCGCGGTGTAGAGGAAGATCACGCCGCGCGAGGCGCTCGTGTACTGCAGCGCGGCAAAGATCAGCGCGAATTCCACGGCGAACAGCAGGCCGGCGACGACGCCGGGCGCGAAGGTGCCGTCGGCCTGCGCGAGCTTCACGCCGCGCAGGCGCGCCCACAGCAGCACCAGCAGGGCCGCGCCGACCGAGCGCCAGCCGGCCTGCCACAGCGGCGAGATGCCCGCGTTGGTGATCTTGATCGCGGCCTGCTGCAGACCCCAGATCGTGCACAGCACGATCATCATCGAGCTCGCGAGGCGATCGAGCTGCGGGCGCAGCGGAGGCATCAGTCGACGACGATGACGCGTGAAGTGCCCGGCGCGAACTGCAGGCGCGCGCGCAATTCGCGCGTGACTTCGATGCGGCCGTCGGCGGCGACGCGCAGCGCGTGCTCGATGCCGTAGCGGCGCGTGTATTCGCGCCAGTTGTCGCCGGCGATGAAGGGCGGCTTGCTGGCAGCGTCGGACAGCGTGCCGGCGCCTTCGCGCGGCGTCACGAGCACGCTCATCGACTGCGACGCCTCCGCGGGACCGCCGGTGCGCGGGTCGATGAGGTGCGAGTAGCGCTTGCCGTCGAGCTCGAAGTAGCGCTGGTAGTCGCCCGACGTGCCGATCGCCTCGCCGTCGTAGAGCGGCAGCGTCGCGAGCGGCTGCGGCTCGCGCGGATGCTGCAGGCCGATGCGCCACGGGCTGTCGCCCTTCTTGCCCAGCGCCATGACGTTGCCGCCGATGTTGATGAGCGCGTTCTCGATGCCTTTGGCGTGCAGGATCGCGGCCGCGCGGTCGAGCGCGTAGCCCTTCGCGTAGCCGCCGAGATCGAGCTTGACCGCCGGATTGCGGCTTTCGACCTGGTTGCCGGTGATGATGAGGTCGGACATGCGCGGCGCCGCGTGCAGCACCGCCTGCAGCGCGGCCGGATCGGGGCGGCGCGGGACGAATTCGTCGGCGTGGAAGCCCCACATCTCGATCAGCGCGCCCATCGCCGGATTGAACAGCCCGTCACCCGTCTCCGACAGCTTGCGCGCGTCCGTGAGCATGGTCGCGAGCTCGTTCGACACGGTCGCGACTTCGCCGCGCGCGATCGCGTCGTTCAGCGCCGTCAGTTCGGACGGCTGCCATGCGTGATAGGCGCGGTGCAGGCGGTCGAACTCGCGCAGCACCTCGGCCATCGCCGCCTCGGCGGTCTCGCGCGGCTCGCCATACACGGTGAGGTCGACGCGCGTGCCGAAGACATAGGCCTCCTGCTTGTACAGTTCGGGGCGCGTGCACGCCGCCAGCAGCGTCGTGCACAGCAACACCAACAGGGCCGCGCGCAGGCGGCCCGCCACCTGGCGCAGGCTCATCCGGCGCACGCCTCCTCGAGCATGTCGACGAGCAGCGCGGCCACCGAAAAGCCGCTTTGCTCGGCGATCTCGACGAAGCAGGTGGGGCTGGTGACGTTGATCTCGGTGAGATGCCCGCCGATCACGTCGAGGCCGACGATCAGCAGGCCGCGTCCCCACAGCACCGGCGCGAGCGCCTCGGCGATCTCGCGTTCGCGCGCGGTGAGCGGCATCGCGACGCCGCGCCCGCCCGCGGCGAGGTTGCCGCGCGTCTCGCCGGCCTTGGGGATGCGCGCAAGCGAATACGGCACGACTTCGCCGCCGACGATCAGCACGCGCTTGTCGCCCTCGGCGATCCCCGGCAGGAAACGCTGCGCCATGATCGTGCGCACGCCTTCGTGCGTGAGCGTCTCGACGATCACGTTGCGGTTCGGGTCGTCGGCGCGCACGCGGAAGATCTGGCTGCCGCCCATGCCGTCGAGCGGCTTCAGGATCACGTCGCCGAGTTCGTCGATGAAGGCATGCACGTCGGCGCCGTCGCGCGCGATCAGGGTCGTCGGGGCGAACTGCGGGAATTCGCAGATCGCGAGCTTCTCCGAGTGGTCGCGGATCGCGCGCGGATCGTTGAACACGCGCGCGCCGGCCGCGACGGCGCGCTCCAGCATCCAGGTCGCCGTGACGTACTCGAAGTCGAAGGGCGGATCCTGGCGCATCAGCACCGCGTCGAAGGCGGTGAGCGGCAGCACCGCCTCGTCGCCCGGCAGGTACCACGCGTGGTCGTCCGCGGTCGGGCGGATCGCCAGCGCGCGCGCCGAGACGACGCCGTCGCGCCAGGTCAGCGCCTCGCGCCCGATCGCGAACACCTCGTGTCCGCGCGCGTGCGCCGCGCGCATCATCGCGATGCTCGAATCCTTGTAGGCCTTCAGGCGGTCGAGCGGGTCGACGATGAAGGCGATCCTGAGACGGTTGGCCATGACCGCCCTTTACGCCGCGTCGGCTTCGGCGGGTTCGGTCTCCTCGATCTCGACCGAGGCGGCGAGCAGCGCCAGCCGCGCGACCACGCCGTAGGCGTAGAAGCGGTTCGGCGCGGCGTCCGGCGCCTGGCGGCAGTCCGGCAGCGAGCAGCAGGTCTGGAACGCCAGCGGCTTGAAGTGCATGCCCGGCGCGTTGAGGTTCTCGTCGCGGCCGCGCTCGGTATGCACGCGGTAGAAGCCGCCGACGACGAAGCGGTCCATCATGTACACGACCGGCTCGGCGACCGCGTCATCGACCGTCTCGAAGGTATGCACGCCTTCCTGGATGATCACTTCCTGCACCTGCAGGCCTTCCTTGACGACGCTCATCTTGTTGCGCTGGCGGCGGTTGAGGCCCACCACCTCGGAGGCGTCGCGCACCGTCATCACGCCCATGCCGTAGGTGCCGGCGTCGGCCTTGACGACGACGAAGGGAGTCTCGTCGACCTCGTATTCCTTGTACTTCGCGCGGATGCGCGTGAGCAGGCTGTCGACCTCGGCGGCGAGGCATTCCTCACCGGTGCGCTCCTGGAAGTTGATCTGGCTGCACACGCCGTATTCGGGGTTGATGCGCCACGGGTCGATGCCGATCACCTCGCCGAACTCGCGCGCGACGCGGTCGTAGGCCGCGGCATGGCGCGACTTGCGCCGCATGTGCCAGCCGGCGTGCAGCGGCGGGATCAGCCACTGCTCGTCCAGCCCCTTGAAGATCGCCGGCACGCCGCCGGAGAGATCGTTGTTGAGCAGGATCGCGCAGGGATTGAAGCCGGCGAGCCCGACGCGGTTGCCGGTGCGCACCAGCGGCTCGAGCGTGAGGCTGCCGCCGTTGGCGAGCTCCAGCGTCGTCGGCGCGGTGATCTCGGGCAGCAGCGAACCGACGCGCACGTCGAGCCCGGTGAGCTGCAGCACCGACACGAGCTTCGCGACGTTCTGCAGGTAGAACTGGTTGCGCGTGTGGTTCTCGGGCACCAGCAGCAGCTGGCGCGCGTCGGGGCAGATGCGCTCGATCGCGTCCTGCGCCGCCTGCACGCACAGCGGCATGAACACGTCATTGATGTTGTTCCAGCCGCCGGGGAAGAGGTTGAGGTCGACCGGCGCGAGCTTGAAGCCCGAATTGCGCAGGTCGGTCGACGCGTAGAAGGGCGGCATATGATCCTGCCACTGCACGCGCATCCAGCGCTCGATCTCGGTGGCATGACCGAGGAAGTGCTTCTCCAGTTCCAGCAGCGGACCGGTCAGGGCCGTCGTAAGGTGAGGGACCATTTTGGAATTTTCCCGAAAAGATTCACGGCAGACCGCACAGCCTGCGGCGATGGATTTGCACGAATACTACAACAGCCGATCCCCGCAGGGATTCAGACCGTTACAAAGACACGAAAGTGCTCGGGCAGGGGCGCGTTCTCGAGGCTGCGCTGGGTGAAGAGGTAGCGCCCGTCGCACACGAAGCCGAGATCGCCCCAGTCGACGGCATTGAGGGCGTCGCGGAAGGCCGCGAGATCGACGTCCTCGCGCCGCGGGAACACCGCCAGCACGGCACCGTCGTAGTGCGCGCAGTCGTGCAGGAAGAAGGGCTGCGGCCGGCGCGTGCGCCCATTCACATACACGCGCGGGCGCCCGGACTGGAAATAGCCGCGCCCCCACTGCCACCAGTTGCGCTCGTCAAAATTGCTCACGCGGCGCGCGATCAGGCGCGCCTTGTGCGGCACGAGCGCCGCCGGCGGCGGATCGCCCGGCTCCACCCACAGCATGCGCCGGGTGCGCCCGGTCTTGACGGTTTCCGAGCAGACGAAGTCGCGGTTGCCGGCGGCGGCGTCCGTATACAGGTCGTCCGCCCCGGACACGGCGCCGACCTTCACGAAGGCGACGTCGGAGAGCCGCAGCGGGTAGTCGCCGCGCGCGAACATCAGGTGGCCGGCGCATTCGACGAGGTGGCGCGTCTGCCACGCCGGCGCCGCGAGCGCATCGGCGAGGCGGTCGGCGACGCCGATCTCGGCGTAGCGCACGCTGCGCTCGAAGCGGTCCTTCTCGAAGCGCCAGATCAGGCAGTTCGGCACCGCGTCGTCGAACACGCGCGCGTCGCCGAGCTCGATCGCGTCGGTGATCGTGCCGCTCGCCATCATCAGGCGGTTGAGCTTCACCGCCGACGTCACCTTGAGGAAGTCGCGCGGCGTGATGAAGATCAGCTCGCCGCCGGGCGCGAGGTGGCGCAGGCACTTCTCGATGAAGAACAGGTACAGGTTGGAGCGCCCGTCGAAATGCTCGTCGTGCAGCAGCGCGCGCGTCGCGGCGGGGATGTCCTGGAAGCGCACGTAGGGCGGATTGCCGATGATCGTGTCGAAGCGCTCGCTCGCCGGATACGCGAAGAAATCCAGGTTCGTCGCGCCGGGCGGGCAGTGTGCGGCGTCGTACTCGATGCCGACCGCGCCCGGCAGGTGGCGCAGGAAGGCGCCGTCGCCGCAGGACGGCTCCAGCACGCGGCCGTGCCGGCGGCGCAGCGCGAGCATCGCGCGCACGACCGCCTCGGGCGTGAACACCTGGCCGAGCACGGCGACATCGCGCGGGCGCGCGGGCGCGAGCACACTCATGTGGGCGTTCGTTCCCGGTTGTCGGGCAGCGGGCGGATCTTCCTCATGGATTCGTGCACTCGAAGCGAAACCGGTGGAAGATAAACGTCCGCGGCGCGGCGCGCAATCGTCGGCATCGCGGGCGAACCCGCGCCGGGGCGCACGCATCCAATGTGCGGGGTAGCCGAGGGCACGACGCAGGGAGAGGCATGACACTGACGACCACCGACATCGAGGATCTACGCACCGCGAAGGCGCTGCTGGAGCATCCGGGCCTTGCCGCGCGCATCAGCAACGCCCTCGGCTCGCCGATCGAGCGCGGCTTCGACATGCTGCCGAAATCCTGGAACAGCGCGGTGATGGGCGCGGCGCGCAAGGCCATCGAGGGCGCGCTTCACGTCGCGCTGCACACGCTCGACCACGCGCGCGCCACCGGCCCGGCCAACCGCCTCCACAAGCTGGCCGTCGGCACGACGGGCGCGGCCGGCGGAGCGTTCGGGCTCGCCGCGCTGGCGGTCGAGCTGCCGCTGTCGACGGCGATCATGCTGCGCTCGATCGCCGACATCGCGCGCAGCGAAGGCGAGGACCTGCGCAGCGTCGACACGCGCCTGCAATGCCTGCAGGTGCTCGCGCTGGGCGGGCGCGCGGCCGGCGACGACGCGGCCGAAACCGCCTACTTCACCGCCCGCGCGGCGATGGCGAAGGCGGTGTCCGAGGCCGCGCGCTTTCTTGCCCAGCAGGGCGCCGTGCAGCAGGGCGCGCCGGTCATCGTGCGCCTCATCGCGCAGGTCGCGTCGCGCTTCTCGGTCACCGTGTCGCAGAAAGTCGCCGCGCAGGCCGTGCCCGTGCTCGGCGCGGTCGGCGGGGCGCTGGTGAACACCGTGTTCATCGACCACTTCCAGGACATGGCGCGCGGCCACTTCATCGTCCGCCGGCTCGAACGCCGCTATGGCCCGGACGAGGTACGACGGGTGTATAACGAGATTGCCGCGCGCCGGTGAGCCCGGCGCGCATGGAAAAAGGAGAAAAAGCCATGGTCCTGCGCATCGTCCGCCTGGGCACGCCGCGCGCGGCCGACGAAGGCCTGCGCATCGGCACCGTGCGCCGCCCGCCGCGCGGCGTGCCGAAAGCCGAGTTCGCGTCGCAGAACTGGTACGACGTGTGGTATCCCAACCTCGCGCCCAGCGTCGAAACGATGAAGCTCGCGCAGCAGGCCCAGCAGACTCAGGACGCGGGCGAGTGGCAGGCCTTCGTGAAACGCTACCGCGGCGAAATGAGCACGCCCGACAACAGCCGCTCGCTCGATGTGCTCGCCGCGCTGTCGCACCAGACGAACTTCTCGGTCGGCTGCTACTGCGCCGACGAGGCGCACTGCCATCGCTCGGTGCTGCGCGCGCTGCTCGCCGAGCACGGCGCCGCGATCACCGCGGGTTGAGACCAACGGAGGCGACCATGAAAGCCCGCACACTGCCGATCACCCTGCTGCTGGCGCTGGGCCTCGTTGCCGGCGCCCAGGCCCAGGTTTATCGCTGCGTCGAGGACGGCACGGGCAGGATCACGTTCTCGGACGTGCCCTGCCACGGCAAGGCGACCGGCCGGGAGATCGACGTGACACCGAATACCCTCGACTCCTCGGCCAGCCGCGAGCAGGCGCTGCGTAACGAAGTGCAGGAGCTGCGGGAGAAGCTGCGCGAACAGCAGCAGGCCTCGCCGGCGGACGCCACGGGACGGACACAGGCCGACCTGCAGGCCACGCGCTTCGATTCGAAAGCCTGCGAGGACGCGCGCTGGTACTACGAGAGCGAAACGCGCACCAATCCGAACAACCAGGCGGCGATCGACGCGAAGCGCTCGGCGATGTTCGGCGCGTGCGGCATGAAGGAGCCGGACCGCGTGGAAGTGCGCAGGAATGTCGTCGTACGGCAGGAGCTGGCGCCGGTACACCGATCGGCGGCGCTGGCCGGCCGCGACACGCGCTGCCAGGGGTCCGACTGCTGGGACAGCGCCGGCAACCACTACCAGAAGGATCGGCGCGGCACGCTCCACAGTCCGAACGGCCCCTGCCGCTTCATGGGCAAGGTGCTGAAGTGCCCATGAAGCCGTGACCCCATGACCCCATGACCCCATGACCCCATGACCTTGTACGGCCGGGCGAGCCGCCCCGCTCGGCCCCTCAGCGAGCGTCGCCCGGCGGCAGCGATCGCCTCATTTTCGCCGGACGTGCGCTCGCGCCTCAGCGGTGACAGATCGGATCGGGGCTGCCGTCGGGATCGTTGTTCGCGCTGCCGCTAAAGTTCGGCGTGCCCCACAGGAGCAGCCCGGCGACGTGGGGCGCCGCCATCGACGTGCCCGACATCGTGGTCACGCCGCCGCCCTTGCGCGTCGACACGACGTCCACGCCCGGCGCAGCGCATTTGATGGGATCGCCGTGGTTGGAGAACCACGCGAAGTTGTCGCCCGAGTCGACCGCCGACACCGTGTAGATGTTCGACCCCTTCGCGCTCGCCGGCGAGTATTTCGCCGCCTCGTCGCTCTCGTTGCCCGCCGCGAGCGCGAAGAAGATGCCCTTCCCTGCTGCGTTTTCGACCGCCGCGTTGAGCGTCGCGCTGAATCCCCCGCCCAGACTCATGTTCGCGACGTCGCCGGCCTGCGCGTTGGCAGCCACATAATCGACGCCTGCAATCACCCCCGAATAAGTGCCGGAACCGTTGTTGTCGAGCACGCGCACCGCGACCAGCCTCGCTCCGGCCGCGACGCCGACGACGTCGCAACCGTTGTCCCACGCACCGATCGTGCCCGCGACATGGGTACCGTGCCCGTTGCCGTCGTCCGCCGAGCTCCGGCGCAGCAGGAAGCTCTTGCTCAGGACGGTATCGACGTTCAGGTCCGGGTGCTCGAAGTCGATGCCCGTATCGATGACCCACGCCTTGTGGTTGGCCGGTGCCGGCTCCCCGCCGCCGACGCGTGTGATGCCCTTCGGCGTTTGCGGCGCAGTGCAGGGATAGCTCACGGACGTGCCCGGCTTGGCAAACGCGTAGGCGATGGCGTCGGGCTCGTAGGAAGCGATCCGCGGGTTCGCCGCGAGCATGCGCGCCGCCGCCTCGTCGGGCAGCTTCGCCGCAAAACCCTTGATCGCCGCAGTGTAGACATGCGTGACCCGGCCGCCCGCCCCGGCCGCCAGCGCGTTGGCGTGGCGCCCCACCTCGTTCGCGGGAACGTCGTCACGCAGCACGAAGATGAAGCTGTTGCGCACCTCTTCGCGCACTTCCACCGACACCCCGAGATTCGCCGGCGGCGTCTGCGCCGCAACACCGCCGCTCATGCCGGCGAGTGTGCAGATCACGGCCGCCGCAAGTATTCCGTTCCTCATTTTCCGCTCCGTTCGATCGCTGGGCGGAGACGCCGCTCCGCATCGCCGGCCGGTACGGCCGGGCACTTTAACTTTGCGCGCAAAGACTGCCCTGCGCGAGCAAAAACCCGGCAATCGTGCGGCGTTCCGCACAACGGCGCAAACATTTTAGTGTCATAATTTGTGAGCGCCGCGCGGCAGCCCACCGGCGCTTGTGGGCACAAACCGAGGACGCAGATCTGCTGACGCGTGCCGCAACAGGATTTTGCAGCGGCATCTGGTACGCACCGCGGGCTCTGTGTTGTGCGCCCAGCGGCGGCGGCACCAGCTACATGCTGGGTCGAACACAGACAGACAGACCGGTCACGACTGCCTACGGCGCAGTGCGGGATCTGGTCAGCAAACTCGATCACACAGCCGGTCGTTATTTCAACCCTTTATAAGTCGGCGGAAACCATTTTAAATTAGGCCTTGGTCGATATATTGACCCGGCTACCCATATCCTTCGGACTGAACCTGTCGAAATCGCACTTTCGCCCCTTGACAGGCGCGTGACGAAAGGATCCATTGCTCGTCGGGCGGATCATTCAATGAAGTCCCTTGCAACGGACTTCCGCGCACGTTTCAAACAACTGTCAGCCCCGGAAACAGGCCATGCAGATCGAATCAATCGTTATCAAAAACTACAGACTGTTCAGGGATGCCCGTCTGGAAGGCATCCCGCGACTGTGCGTGTTGGTAGGTGCCAACGGGACCGGAAAATCCACGCTATTTGATGTGTTTTCCTTTCTAAAGGATGCACTGTCGATGAACGTGAGCAAAGCATTGTCAAAGCGCGGCGGCTATCGTGAAGTGGCAAGCCGAGGTTTCGCACGCGAGCCGATCGAACTGACCCTTCAATTCCGCTTGGAGATAACGGGCCGAGAACGGCTCGTCACGTACGCGCTCAAGATCGCCCCTGGCAAGGAGGGGCGGCCCGTCGTCGAACGTGAAGTGCTGCGATACAAGCGTGGCGCCTACGGAGCGCCTTTCCGCTTTCTCGATTTTTCTCGTGGCAAGGGCTACGCCATCACCAACGAGGAGGATTTTTCCAAGAAGGATGAGGATCTCACACGAGAAGAGCAGGAATTGGATGCCCCGGACATTCTCGCTATCAAGGGCCTTGGGCAATTTGAGCGCTTCAAGGCCGCCAGCGCATTCCGGCTCATGATTGAAAATTGGCACATCTCGGATTTTCACGTCTCCGATGCCCGCCCAAGCCAAGAAGACGGATTTGCAGAACACCTCTCGACGCGCGGCGACAATCTGCCACTGGTCGCCAATTTTCTCTACGAACATCACCGCGATCGCTTCGAGCGCGTGCTCGATGCAATGAAGCGGCGAGTACCTGGGGTTTCGATCGTCGAACCCAAGCAGACCGAAGACGGCCGATTGGTGCTGCGCTTTCAGGACGGCAGCTTTAAGGATCCGTTTATTGCACGCTACGTCTCCGACGGCACAATTAAGATGTTCGCCTACCTCGTGCTGCTAAATGATCCAAAGCCCTACCCGCTGCTGGCGATCGAAGAACCCGAAAACCAGCTCTATCCTGAACTTCTTCCCGAACTGGCCGAGGAGTTCCGCGACTACGCCGAACGCGGCGGTCAGGTATTCATCTCTACACACTCACCAGATTTCCTCAACGCGCTCGTCCTTGGCGAGATCTACTGCCTACGCAAGGCACATGGCTTCACGACCATAACTCGTGCCAGCGATTCCGAAAATCTGCGCGCCCTATATGAGGCCGGCGACCTCCCTGGCTACCTATGGAAGCAGGGACTCTTCGAAGGCGTCAACAAGGATGTAAGCTGATGCAGGGGCGCATCGTCTTTCTGCTCGAAGAACCGTCCATGAAGGCGCTGTTGGATGACTGGTTACCGCGCCTATTTCCCGACTGGGTGGACGGGCTGCATTTCCAGTGCGTACCTCATGAAGGCAAGAGCGATCTGGACCGCAGCATTCCTCGCAAGCTGGCCGCCTGGAGATTTCCTGGCGATCGATTCGTCATTGTGCGCGACAACGACGGTGCTGATTGCGTAGCCCTGAAAGCCCGGTTGCAAACCTTGTGCAAACACGCAGGTCGTCCGCAAACGCTAGTACGGTTAGTCTGCCAGGAACTGGAAAGTTGGTACCTTGGCGATCTACGGGCTCTTGCCGCAGCCTTCGACGCCCGCAAGGCCGACAGCCCTGCAAACCGCAAGCGTTATGCCCATCCAGACGAGTGGAACAAACCATCTGCGGAGGTGAAGCGCCTCGTGCCGTCGTTCCAAAAGATCGGCGGCGCCCGCGCGATGGCTCAGCATCTTGAGCCGGACAACAATCTTTCACGCAGCCTGCATGTCTTCGTAGAAGGCGTTCGCCGCGTGGCCGCCGACATCCGTAACGAGAAAATTGCTCCTTAAAGAACGCCACGTCGCCCTAGTCTGTCGACGTGAAATTGCCAGACACGCCCGCAAACAACGCGGGCTTTGTCGATTGTTCTAAGGTCTTGAGACGGTGCAAAACGTCATTCAATGTTCTGCACCTGCTCGCGCATCTGCTCGATCAGCACCTTCATCTCCATCGCGATGCCGGTGACCTCGGTCGCGGCGGATTTCGATGCGAGCGTGTTGGCCTCGCGATTGAGTTCCTGCATCAGGAAGTCGAGGCGCTTGCCGGCGGCGCCGCCGGCCTTGAGGATGCGCTGCACTTCGTCGATGTGGGCGGTGAGGCGCGACAGCTCCTCGGCGACGTCGATGCGCTGCGCGAAGAGAGCGACTTCCTGGCGGATGCGGTCCTCGTCGAGCGAGGCGACCGCTTCGCGCAGGCGCATCGTGAGCTTGTCCTGATATTCGGCGACCAGTTCGGGGACGCGCGGCTGGGCCTGGGCGACGAGCTCGCGCATGCGGTCGAGGCGCTCGCGGATCATCGCGGCGAGCTTGTCGCCTTCGCGGCGGCGGGTCGCGACGAGCTCGTCGAGCGCGGCCTTCGCGAGCTCGAGCACCGCCGGCTGCACTTCCTCGAAGGCCACGCCGTCGTCCGCCAGCATGCCGGGCCAGCGCAGCACTTCGGCGACCGACAGGCGGGTCGCGTCGGGCAGGCGGTCGCGCACGCGCGCCTCGGCCTCGCGCAGCTGGTCGAGCAGCGCGGCGTTGAGGGCGAGGCTGCGCGGGGCGGCGCCGTTGGTCTGCAGGTTCAGCCGGCATTCGACCTTGCCGCGGGTGAGGCGCGCCGAGATCAGCTCGCGGATCGCCGGCTCGGCCTGGCGCAGTTCGTCGCCGATGCGGAAGAAGAGGTCGAGATAGCGCGAATTCACGCTGCGCAGTTCGAGGTGGACGCTGACGCGACCGAGGTCGCGGGTCTGGACGGCGAAGCCGGTCATGCTGTGGATCATCTGTCATGTCTCCGGGAACCCGCCGCGATCCTGTACACTGCGGGTTCCAAACAAAAATCAGTCGCGGAAAGCCGGGTTCCAGCCTTCCTCCAAATGCCTGCGCAAACGAACTGCCCACTTCCCGCCGGTTTCCAGCTGGACCAGTACCGGATCGAGCGGCAGCTTTCGCTGGGCGGCTTCTCCATCGTCTACCTCGCGCACGACCGGGAAGGCTCGCCGGTCGCGATCAAGGAATACCTGCCCAACTCGCTCGCGCTGCGCAAGGAGGGCGAATTCGAGCCGCAGGTGTCCGACGAGCACATGCCCGCCTTCCGCTACGGCATGAAGTGCTTCTTCGAGGAAGGCCGCTCGCTCGCGAAGCTGATGCACCCGAACGTCGTGCAGGTGCTGAACTTCTTTCGCGCCAACGGCACAGTGTACATGGTGATGAAGTTCGAGCGCGGGCGCACGCTGCACGACTATATCCAGAAACACCGCGGCGAGGTGAGCGAACGCTTCATCCGCATCGTGTTCACGCGCATGCTCAACGGCCTGCGCGAGGTGCATGCGCACAAGCTGCTGCATCTCGACATCAAGCCGTCGAACATCTACCTGCGCAACGACGGCACGCCGGTGCTGCTGGATTTCGGCGCGGCGCGGCAGACGCTGATGAGCGACCAGCCCATCCTGAAGCCGATGTACACACCGGGCTTCGCGTCACCCGAGCAGTTCGAGCACCGCGACGCGCTGGGGCCGTGGAGCGACATCTACAGCGTCGGCGCGAGCCTGCACGCATGCATCACCGGCAATGCGCCGCAGCGCTCCGACGAGCGCGTCAAGGACGACACCGTGGTGCCGCTGCGCCGGACGCACGCGGCACACTATTCGGCACAACTGCTGGACACCATCGACTGGTGCCTGAAGCTCGACCCGCTGGCACGCCCGCAGAGCGTGTATTCGCTGCAGAAATCGCTGATCCGCCGCGACGAGGACGGCGACGCGGTGCATGCCGGCCTGTTCGGCGACCTCGGCGCACGGCTGAAGTCGTTTATCGGACGTACATGAGGAATTGAGCGTGAAGTTCACGATCTACCAGGAAAGCCGCATCGGCCAGCGCAAGAACAACCAGGACCGGCTCGCCTACAGCTATTCGCGCGACGCGCTGCTGATGGTGGTGGCCGACGGCATGGGTGGCCACCTGCATGGCGAGGTTGCGGCGCACATCTGCGTGCAGTTCGTCACCGAGGCCTTCCAGCGCGACGCGCGGCCGATGCTGCGCGACCCCTCGCTGTTCCTGTCGCGCGTGCTGACGAACGCGCACAACGCGATCCTCGACTATGCCTTCGACAAGAACCTCGACGAGGCGCCGCGCACGACGGTGGTCGCGTGCATCGTGCAGGACGGCTTCGCCTACTGGGCGCACGCCGGCGATTCGCGCCTGTACGTGGTGCGCCAGGGACAGATCGCGATGCACACGCGCGACCATTCGCGCGTGCAGCTGATGATGGACCAGGGCCTGCTCAATGCCGAGGAGGCCGCCCACCATCCGGGGCGCAACCGCGTGTATAGCTGCCTCGGCGGCAACCACGCGCCGCAGGTGGAGTTCTCCAAGCGCCTGCCGCTGCGCGACGGCGACGTGCTCGCGCTGTGCACCGACGGCGTGTGGGGGCCGCTCGGCGACGCGGCGCTGACCGCGGCGCTGTCTGCGCCCGACATCATGCAGGCGGTCCCCGCCCTGCTCGACCGCGCCGAGGGCATCGCCGGGCCGAGCTGCGACAACCTGTCGATGATCGCGATGCGCTGGCACGACGACGCGACGCAGCCGCACGCGGACGCCATCTCGACGCGTACGATGGCGCTCGACAACTTCACGACGCAGCTCGAGAGCTTCGACACCTCGCGCACGCCCGCCTCGCGCTACGACATCAGCGACGACGACATCGAAAAGGCGATTGCCGAAATCAACGCCGCCATTCACAAATTCAGCAAATAGGAAATCCGCATGCGCCCGAGCCACCGCCGTCCCGATGAACTGCGTATCGTCCGGATCACCCGCAACTTCACCTGCCACGCCGAGGGGTCGGTGCTGGTCGAATTCGGCGCGACGCGCGTGCTGTGCACCGCCAGCGTCGAGGAGAACGTACCGCCCTTCCTGCGCGGCAAGGGCCAGGGCTGGGTGACCGCCGAGTACGGCATGCTGCCGCGCTCGACCCACACGCGCAGCGCGCGCGAGGCCGCCAGGGGCAAGCAGAGCGGGCGCACGCAGGAGATCCAGCGCCTGATCGGGCGCAGCCTGCGCGCGGTGATCGACCTCGCGGCGCTGGGCGAACGCCAGATCATCGTCGACTGCGACGTGCTGCAGGCCGACGGCGGCACGCGCACGGCGTCGATCACCGGTGCCTGCGTCGCCGTGCATGATGCGATCGCGAAGCTGATCGCCGCCGGCAAGCTCGCCGCGAGCCCGCTGCGCGACTTCGTCGCCGCGGTGTCGGTGGGCGTGCATCAGGGCGTGCCGGTGCTGGATCTCGACTACGCCGAGGATTCCGACTGCGACACCGACATGAACGTCGTCATGACCGGCAGCGGCGGCTTCGTCGAAGTGCAGGGCACGGCCGAAGGCACGCCCTTCACGCGCGCGGAACTCGACGCGCTGCTGGCACTCGCAGAGGGAGGCATTCGCCAGCTGTTCGCCGCGCAGCGCGCGGCCATTGCGGAGCAGTGACACGATGAGCAAACGACTCGTACTCGCCAGCAACAACGCCAAGAAGGCCACCGAGATGGCGGCGCTGCTCGCGCCGCTGGGCATCGAGGTGGTGCCGCAGTCGGCCTTCGACATCCCTGAGGCCGAGGAGCCGCACAACACCTTCGTCGAGAACGCGCTCGCGAAGGCGCGCCATGCGTCGAGACTGAGCGGCCTGCCGGCGGTCGCCGACGACTCGGGCCTGTGCGTGATGGCGCTGGCGGGCGCACCGGGCGTGCAGTCGGCGCGCTATGCCGGCGAGCCGAAGTCCGACGCGCGCAACAACGCGCTGCTGATCGAACGCCTGGAGGACGTCGGCGACCGGCGCGCCTTCTTCTACTCGGTGGTCGTGCTGGTGCGCCACGCCGACGATCCGCGCCCGCTGATCGCCGACGGCGAATGGCACGGCGCGATCCTCGACGCCCCGCGCGGCGAAGGCGGCTTCGGCTACGATCCGCTGTTCTACCTCCCGCAGATGGGCCAGACTGCCGCCGAACTCGATGCGAAGCTGAAGAACACGCTCAGCCACCGCGGCGCGGCGATGCGCCACCTGCTGAAAAGGCTGGAAACCGACCCGCTGTGACCGAACGCCGCATCATCCCGCTCGCGGTCGCGCCGGCCGCGGGCACCGCTTCCGGCGCACTGCCGGACCGCCCGCAGCTCGCCTCCCCGCCGCCGCTCGCGCTGTACGTGCATTACCCGTGGTGCGTGAAGAAATGTCCGTACTGCGACTTCAACTCGCACGCCCAGCGCGGCGGCGAGCTGCCCGAGGCGGCCTACATCGACGCGCTGCTCGCCGATCTCGAAACGGCCCTGCCGCAGGTGTGGGGGCGGCGCGTGCATTCGATCTTCTTCGGCGGCGGCACGCCCAGCCTGATGTCGGCGCAGGGGCTGGACCGCCTGCTCACCGGCATTCGCACGCTGCTGCCGCTCGACCCGCTGGCCGAGGTCACGCTGGAGGCGAACCCCGGCACCGTCGAGGCGCAGCGCTTCCGCGACTACCGCGCGGCGGGCGTGAATCGCCTGTCGCTGGGGATCCAGAGCTTCGACGACCGCCATCTCGCGCAGCTCGGCCGCATCCACGGCGGCGACGAGGCGCGCCGCGCGATCGACACCGCGCTCGCGCACTTCGAGCGCGTGAATCTCGACCTGATGTATGCACTGCCGGAGCAGACGCTCGCCGAGGCGCTCGCCGACCTCGACACCGCGCTGGCCTTCGGCGTCACGCACCTGTCGTGCTACCACCTGACGCTGGAGCCCAACACGCCCTTCGCGCACAACCCGCCGCCGCTGCCCGACGACGATCTCTCCGCCGACATGCAGGAGGCGATCGAGGAACGGCTCGCCGGCGCGGGTTTCCGTCACTACGAAACCTCCGCGTTCGCGCAGCCGGGCCAGGAGTGCCGGCACAACCTCAACTACTGGACCTTCGGCGACTACCTCGGCATCGGCGCCGGCGCGCACGGCAAGCTCTCCAGCCATGCAGGCATCGTGCGCGAGATGCGCCACAAGCACCCCACGCGCTACCTCGAAGGCGCGCAGCGGCGCGATTTCGTGCAGGAACGGCGCGAGGTCGGTGCTGCGGAGCTGCCCTTCGAGTTCATGATGAACGCGCTGCGCCTCACGGGCGGCTTCCCGCGCCGGCTCTTCGCCGACCGCACCGGCCTGCCCTTCGCGGCGATCGAGGCGGAACTGATCGAGGCGCGGCAGCGCGGCCTGGTCGAGGTCGCCGCCGACGAGATCCGCCCCACCGAGCAGGGGCGGCGCTTCCTCAACGACCTGCTGACGCTGTTCCTGCGCGACTGAGCCTCAGGGCGCGTCGCACAGGCAATGGCCGTAGAGGTGCTGCGGGTCGTTCCAGCGCAGCAGGTCGGCGGCCTGCGCCTGCACGCCCGCGAGCAGGCGTGCGAGCGGCGACGCGGCGCCGAATTCCACCGGCCCCACGACCGACATCAGGCGGCGCAGCAGCAGCTGGCGCAGGTTGATCTCGCCGGTCGGCCAGATCGTCTCGTAGCGTTCGAGCCGCGCGCGTTTCGCCGCCGCCGCGACCGCGCCTTCGAGCCCGCCGAGCTGGTCGACGAGCCCCAGGCGGTGCGCCGTCTCGCCGGTCCACACGCGGCCGCGCGCGACCGCGTCGACCGCGGCGATGTCCTTGCCGCGCGCCGTCGCGACGATCTCGAGGAAGCGGCGGTAGCTGTGCTCGACACCGAGCTGCATCGCCTTCGCGAGCGCGGGCTCCAGCGGCCGGCGCGGATCGAGGGTGCCGGCGAGCGGGCCGGTCGCGACGCGGTCGGTGGTGATGCCGACGCGGTTCAGCGGCTCGGAGAATTCGGGGAACATCGCGAACACGCCGATCGAGCCGGTGAGCGTTTCCGGCCGCGCCCAGATCTCGTCCGCGCCGGCCGCGACCCAGTAGCCGCCGGAGGCCGCGACCGAGCTCATCGACGCGACGACGGGCTTGCCGGCCTTGCGCGTGAGTTCCAGCTCGCGGCGGATCACCTCGGACGCCCACGCGCTGCCGCCGGGGCTGTCCACGCGCAGCACGACCGCCTTTACGTTCTCGTCCTCGCGCGCCGCGCGGATCTGCGCCGCGAGGCTGTCGCCCCCGACCGAGTCCTCGTCCGCCGCGCCATCGACGATGGAACCCTGTGCGACCAGCACCGCGACGTGTGCGTCCTCGTGCGGGCGCGCCGCACGCACCGCGGCGAGGTAGTCGTCCGCCTCGATGCGGCGATAGTCCTTGCCGTCCGTGCCGACGCGCGCCTTCAGCAACGCGTGCCACTCGTCGCGCTGGCTCAGCGCATCGACGAGGCCGGACTCGCGCGCCGCACGTGCGGTGTCGCCGCCGTTGGCCTCGAGCACCTCGGCGTAGCCGTCGACATAACGGTTCAGCGCGTCCGGGGCGAGCTTGCGGCTGGTCGCGACGCGTTCGCGCAGGCCCTTCCACAAGGCGTCGAGCAGCTCGACCGACGAGGCGCGGTCCTCGTCCGACATGCCGGTGCGCGTGAAGGGCTCGGCGAAGGACTTGTATTCGCCGACACGGAACACATGCACCTTCACGCCCAACGCGTCGAGCGCCCCCTTGTAGTAGCTGACGTTGCGCGCGAGGCCCGGCAGCAGCACGAAGCCGTCGGGCGCGAGATGCACCTCGTCGGCCACGCTGGCGAGGAAGTACTGCCCCTGCGTGAAGCGCTCGCCGCGCGCATACACGGGCTTGCCGCCGCTCTTGAAGGCGAGGATCTCGTCGCGCAGCTCGGAGAGCTTGGACAGCCCGCCCTGGCCGAGGAGATCGGTCTCGATGACCAGCGCCTTGATGCGCTTGTCCTCACGCGCCGCGCGCACCGCCTCGATCATGTCGGGCAGCGAAGTCTGAGCGACCGTTGCGCCGCCCGAGCGGATGATGCCCAGCGGGTCATCGACGCGCACGCGCTCGACCAGCGTGCCCGCGGGCCGCAGCAGCAGCGCCGCCCCGTCGGGCACGGACGGCCCCGGATGGAGCGCGAACATCAGGATCAGCGCAAGCGCCAGCAGGAACACGAGCGTGAACACGACGCGCCGCAGCAGGTCGATTGCCCACCAGAGTCCCGCCACCAGCCTGCCCAGAAACCCAAACATGTGCCTTACCTCGGTTCGCCCGGTGGGAGCGGCTTCAGCCGCGAACGGACGTTATGCCGAATGCTACCCGATTCCTGGCGGATGCCGCGCCTGCTGCCGTCTTCGCGGTGAGCGGGGGCATCACCCGCGCCGCCGGAACACCAGATCCCACACGCCGTGGCCGAGCCTGAGGCCGCGGTTCTCGAACTTCGTCAGCGGCCGGTAATCCGGGCGCGGCGCGAAGCCGGCCGCGGTGTTTTCCAGCGCCGGTTCGGCGGACAGGACCTCCAGCATCCAGTGGGCGTACTCCTCCCAGTCCGTCGCGCAGTGCAGGTAGCCGCCCGGCGCGAGGCGCGAGGCGATCAGCGCGACGAAGTCGGGCTGGATGATGCGCCGCTTGTGGTGGCGCTTCTTGCGCCAGGGATCGGGGAAGAACACATGCACGCCCGCGAGCGCGCCTTCCGGGATCATGTCGCGCAGCACCTCGACGGCGTCGTGCTGCATGATGCGCAGGTTGGCGAGGCCGTTCTCGGCGATCAGCTTGCACAGGCTGCCGACGCCGGGCCCGTGCACCTCGATGCCGAGGAAATCCCGGTCGGGCAGCGCGGCGGCGATCTTCGCGGTGGTCTCGCCCATGCCGAAGCCGATCTCGACGATCTTCGGCGCGCTGCGGCCGAAGGCGGCGTCGAGGTCGAGCGGCGCGACGCGGTAGGGAATCGAGACCTTCGGGAAGGTCTCCTCGAGGTGGCGCTGCTGCGCGACCGACATGCGGCCCTGGCGCAGCACGAAGCTGCGGATCGAGCGGCTGGAGAAGCGCGCCTCGGGGTCGCCCTGCGGCGTGTGCAGGGGTTCGGCGGGTGCGGGCGAGGCGTTGCCGGGCAGATCGGCATCCGGCTGGTGGGGAGTCGTTGCGGTCATCGTGTGTGGGCGGCGGGCGACGGCGCGGAAGCGGTCGCGCCCCGCGGGCGGAACGGAAAGGGGAAATACGGGCGTCGCGGCGGCCCGCGAAGCGCGCGCCGCCGCGCTGCGGCTTACGAGCCGATCAGGCCGCTCGTCGGCGAGCTCGGATCGGCGGAGTAGAACTTGCGCGGCATGCGGCCGGCGAGGAAGGCTTCGCGCCCGCTCTCGACCGCCTTCCTCATCGCGCTGGCCATCAGCACCGGATTCCGCGCGTGCGCGATCGCGGTGTTCATCAGCACGCCGTCGCAGCCCAGCTCCATCGCGATCGCGGCATCGGACGCGGTGCCGACCCCGGCGTCGACGAGCACCGGCACCTTCGCCTGGTCGATGATGAGGCGCAGGTTCCACGGGTTGAGGATGCCCATGCCGGAGCCGATCAGCGACGCGAGCGGCATCACCGCGGCGCAGCCCAGGTCTTCGAGCATCTTCGCCTGGATCGGGTCGTCGGCGCAGTACACCATCACGTCGAAGCCATCCTTGACGAGGATCTCGGCGGCCTTGAGCGTCTCGGGCATGTTCGGGAACAGCGTCTTCGGGTCGCCCAGCACCTCGAGCTTCACCAGCGCATGGCCGTCGAGCAGCTCGCGCGCGAGGCGCAGCGTGCGCACCGCGTCGTCGGCCGTGTAGCAGCCGGCGGTGTTGGGCAGGATCGTGAAGCGGTCGGGCGGCAGCACGTCGAGCAGGTTGGGCTCGCCGACGTTCTGGCCGATGTTGGTGCGGCGGATCGCGACGGTGACGATCTCGGCGCCGCTCGCGTCGATCGCCGTGCGCGTCTCGGCGAAGTCCTTGTACTTGCCGGTGCCGACGAGGAGGCGGGAGCCATAGGACTTGCCGGCGATGACCAGGGAGTCGTTCATGTTCGACCTGCGGAAATTCGGGTTGAGAAAGAAGCGAAGAGGGCGGCGCGAGTCGATCAGCCGCCGCCGACGGCGACGACAATCTCCAGGCGGTCACCGTCCGCGAGCACGGTGTCGGCGTGCCGCCCCTTGGGGACGATCTCGCCGTTGCGCTCGACCGCCAGCCGCTTGCCGGCGAGTTGTCGCGCCTCGAGCAGCGCATGCACCGTCAGCGCCCGTTCGAGGCGTTCCGGCTGGCCGTTGATGATGAGCTGGATCATGAGGAAACTGTCTGAAGCGTCGGACAAAAATCTTACCACGCCCCGCGCCGCGCTCCCGACGCATTGCGCAGTGCCATCCCGGCCATTAGAATGGCGCCTCGGTTCGCGGCGCGGACCGGCAAAGCGGGTGTCGTATAATGGCTATTACCTCAGCTTCCCAAGCTGATGACGAGGGTTCGATTCCCTTCACCCGCTCCAATGAATTCAAGCACTCGGGCCAGCCCTCACGGACTGGCCTTTTTGCTTTTCGTCCCCGGGGAACGACTGGAAAAAATCCAGCCGGGCAAGCCGCCGCATCGGCACCCCCGGCTTTCACTCGGTACCGGGAAGCCCATTCAGGGGTTCTTTACCGCCCGGCACGGCTGTTCCGGTCGATTTCCCGTTGGTAGGCGAGCTGCGGTTGCGGCCACGTGCTCTTGACGTAGGCGAGCACAGCGCGGATGTCGTCGTCGGACAGGGTCGTGCCGAAGGCCGGCATGTCGCTTTCATAGCCTGGGGGCGCGAACTTGCCGGGCACCAGGCCTTCCTTGACGATACCGAAGAGCACGGCGTCGGGGTGGTGCCAGGTGTGGCCGCTGGCATCGTGGGGCGGCGCAGGCATGCGCCCGCCGGGAAGACGCTCGCGCCAGTTGGGCTGCCCTTCCAGCTTCGCGCCGTGGCAGGCGCTGCACTGCGTGTCGTAGATGCGCTTGCCCGCGGCGACCAGCGCCTTGTCCGCCGGGTCGATGGCCGCGGGTGCGTCCCGCTCCGCGACGATGATCGCGCCGACGAGAAAGGCCACCGCGCCCGCGAGCAGCCAGCGAAAGACGCGCCCGGAATCGCCTGCGCTCATTACCGATATCCCTCCACTCAGAAACTGCCGAAAATCTTCGGCGTCGCGCCCTGGTCCAGATAGTAAACGTTCAGCGGCGCGCGCTTCTCGCCCGGCATCCCGGGTGCGCCCACCGGCATGCCCGGCAGGGCGATGCCCTTCACCGGACTATGCTCCTTGAGCAGGCGCTTGACGAACTCCGCCGGCACCAGCCCTTCGACGATGTAGCCGCTGACGACGGCCGTGTGGCAGCCGGCGAGCTTGTCCGGCACGCCGTATTGTTGCTGGATCGAGGGCAGGTCCGTAGTGTTGATCTTCTCCACCGCGAAGCCGTTGGCCTCCATGTGCTTCGCCCAGTCGTCGCAGCAGCCGCAGTTGGGGTTCTTGTACAGCTTCACGGGAATTCCTGCCGCGAGGGCCGGCAGCTGCACGCCGAGGATGAGGGCCAGCAGAAGGATTTTGGGGTAACGCATGGTCATTGCTCCTTGTCTCGAGGTTGAGTCGGTACGGGCCCGGGCGCTCGTTGCGCCTCGGGCGGGTAGGGTTCGCGGCGGCTCTCCTCCTCCTGGAAGCGCCGCTGCTCGGGTGTCCACAAGGTCTCGAGGTAGTCGATCACGGCACGGATCTCCGCTGGCGACAGTGTCTGCCCGAAGGCGGGCATGGTGAGCCGCTGCGTCTTGTTGAAGGGATCGCGCCAGCCGTTTTTGACAATCCGGTACAGCATGCCGTCGGCGTGCTTCCAGGTGTGTCCCTCGCGGTCGTGGGGCGGCGCGGGCATTTCGCCCTGATCGTCCGGCTGCTTCCAGTCGGGCGCCCCTTCGCCCCGGCCACCATGGCACGAGGCGCACTGCGCGTGGTAGACGCGGCGACCGGTGTCCGGCCCCGGTTCGACAGCCAGCGCTGCCGCGCTGAAGAGGATCAGGGCCGCGCCCGTGAAACTACGCACCGACGCGCTCCCAGGTCTTCGCGCCGTCACGGCTGCGAAACAGCGCGCCGTCGTCAGCCGCTGCATAGACGGCGCCGTCCGGCGCGACGGCGAGAGCCCCGACCGCGGCGGCGGGTGCACCGGCACGCGACCATTGCTCGCCGCCGTCGGCGCTCCGGAACACGCCGTCGCCGGTCGCCGCATAGACGGTGCGGGGCTGGCGCGGGTCGTAGGCGACGGCCGTCACCGGGCGTGCCAACTCGCCCGCGTCGCGCCAGCCGCAGAAGCAATCCATGGCCCGGCGTACCCCTTGGCCGGTGGCGGCGAAGAGCCAGCCGGTCTGCATGCTGCCCGGCATGTTCGAATGCACGAAGTGCACGATGCCTCCGCGCGGTCCGGCATCCATCAGCTGCCAGCGCGCCCCGCCGTCCTGGCTGCGGAAGAAGCCGTGTCCGGTCACGTACGCGTAGACCGTGTCGGGCTGCTCGGCATGGGTGGCGAGCGCGGCGACGTCGACACCGGGCAGGCCCGCCGAGCGGGCCGACCAGTGTTCGCCACCATCGTCGCTGCGCAGCACGCCGATGCCCGGGCCGGCGAGGTAGACGGAGACGCCGCCCGCAGCCACCGCGACCGAGGCAATGCGCCCGGACGCCGCGAGAGGCGTCAGCTTCACGGGCGCCCAGTGCTGCCCGCCGTCGCCGCTGCGCCAGACGGACTCGGGACCGGCCTTGACCAGCGTTCGGCCGGCGCCGTCGATGGCGAGGGCGACCACGTCGCGCGCGACCACCGCGCCCGCGAAACTGCCGCCCAGCCCGACGACGGGCAGCGCGGCGCCCGCAACCAGGAGCACGGTCTGCAGGGCCATCGTCATGCGTTTGCTCATCATCTGAAACTCCTTCTCGAGCAAGAATGCGGCGAACGGTCGCCGCGGTCCGGAAAAAGCCCTCATCCGATCTGTCCCAATACAGGAAAGCGATCCAGCAGCCAGTAGCTGAACTCGCTCAGCTTTCCGGTCATGATCGCCACGCCCATCAGCACCATGACCGCGCCGGCGACGATCTGCAGCGGACGTCCGGCGTGGCGCAGCCACTTGAGGCGCCCCACCAGCTCGCGCATGAACACCGCCGCGAGCACGAAGGGCACGCCGAGGCCCAGCGCGTAGGCGGCGAGCAGGCCCATGCTCGCGGAAAGCGAGCTGTGCAGGGCGCTGGCAGTGAGGATGGCGCCCAGCACCGGACCGATGCAGGGCGTCCACCCGAAGCCGAAAGCCACCCCGAGCACGAACGCCGCGCCCGGGTGACCACCGGCCAGGTGCGGGTGGAAGCGCAGGTCGCGATGGAACCAGGTGGCGTGGCGTGCGAAGCCGAGCATGAACAGGCCGAAGACCAGCACGATGGCACCGCCGACCAGGTTGGCCTCGTAGCGGTAGTGCAGCAGCAGCCGACCGAGCGCCGTGGCGCTTGCCCCCAGGGTGATGAACACGGCGCTGAAGCCGAGCACGAAGAACGCGCTCATGGCCCCGGCGGTCAGGCGCACGCGGGCGTCCATGGCGGGCCCCGAGCCGTGCAGCGACTGCCCGGCGACGTACGAGACATAGGCCGGCACCAGCGGCAACACGCAGGGCGAGAGGAAGGAGACGAAGCCCGCGGCGGCGGCCGTCGCCAGGCTCAGGGTGGAGGCGTCGGTCATGGCCGGCGCCCCGATCCGTACGCGAATGAGGTGCGTTGAGAAGCTGCTGTGGACGTTTCCATTTCCTTGTTCCTTCTTTGTTGAAGCGATCCCCGGCGAGCGCGGTCCTGTCCGCGAACCGGTGGACCGAACAGGCAGTTGCGCATCATCCCGCCGTCCTCGTGCTCGAGGTTGTGGCAGTGGTACATGAAGAGCCCCGGCTCCGTAGGCGCCACCAGCAGGCGCACGGTCTCGCCCGGAAAGATGAGGACGGTGTCCTTGAAGCCGGCGTCCACCAGCCCCTCGCCCAGGTCCGCCGGGGCGCCGCCGCTGCGCTCCAGGATGCGAAAGCGAACCCCGTGGACGTGCATGGGATGGGGCATCGCCATCATTCCTCCGTCATTGACAAAGGTCCATACGGTGCCCTTGCCGAGGGGCAGGCGCTCGTCGCCGGCCACCGCCGCCATCTCGAAGCGACGACCGTTGAGGAACCCCTGCATGTGGCGAAAGGCAAGCCGGGTGCGCAACTCGTGCCGCCCCTGTGGCGGTGCCTCGGCGGGCGGGAGGCGCGATGTTTCGCCGGGGCTGCGCGCGGCGGCGGCGACGGCGAAGCGGGCGAGGTTCAGTTCCTCGCCCTGGCCAGGACCCATCATCCCGCCCATGCCACGGCCCATCATTCCACCCATGCCGCGGCCCATCATGCCGTCCATCATGCCGTCGGCGCCGCCGCCCATCATGTCCATCATCCCCACACCGGCGAAGTCGCGGCTCACGAGGGCGATCTCTGCCCCCGGGCGGCGCGCACCGAAATCCTCCAGCAGTTCCACGCGCTCGAAGGGACCGAGGACGACGTAGGGTCGTGTCTGAATGCCTTCGCCGGCAGACAGCAGGCCATTGCCGGTACCGATGACGCTAAGCGGTCGGCCGTCGGACCAGGCAAGCTTGTAGACGCGCGCATTCGACACATTGGCAAGCCGCAGCCGCCAGGGGCGCGGCGTGACCCGGAAAGCGGCGTCCGGCATGCCATTCACCAGCACGGTGTCGCCCAACACGCCGTTCATGTCGTCCATCATCGTGCGCTTGAACACCAACTGGTTGTCGTCTACGCGCCGGTCCTGGATGGCGAGACTCAACTCGTGCTCCGCTGCCGGCAGCCCGTAGGCCCGCTCCCGGTCCTCGCGCACGATCAGCAACCCGGCGAGCCCCCGGTACACCTGGCTGCCGGTGCGGCCATGGGGGTGGGGGTGGTAGAGGTAGGTGCCGGCCGGATTGCGGACGGTGAATTCATAGACATATTCGCCGCCCGGCCCGACGGCGAAGCGCGGGTGGCCGTCGGCGGATTCGGGCACGAGCATGCCGTGCCAGTGGATGATGGAAGGCTCGGCCAGACCGTTGCGAAATTCGATGCGCACACGCTCTCCGCGACGCAGTTCCAACGTCGGCCCCAGGTAGCCCGGGGAGGGTTTGAGGGCGTCGGTGCGGCCGTGCAGCACCTGGCCGAAGTACCTCAGCACCGCGGTCCTGGCGCCCGGCCACAGGGAGACCTCGTCACGCCGGGCGGTGAGTCTCAGGATCAGATCCGGCTCGGCCGCCGCCAGCGCACGCCGGATCGGCGCGGGCACGGCCACCAGTCCCGCCCCGGCGCCCAGGGCTTGCAGTACGTTGCGTCGTGTCCACATCGTCCTCGCACTCCTCTTCAGGGTTTCGCGCCTGCCGGCAAGTGCTTGCGGATTTCCGCGACCGAGGCCGGCGCATCCCACTCGGCCGGCCCCACCTTGCGCCAGACCTCGCGGCCAGCCTGATCCACCAGCAGGGTGGTCGGGATGCCGACAGTGCCCAGCGTGGAAGTGATGCTTGTCGTGGGATCGATGTAGAGCGCGAGGGATCTGATGCCGTACTTGAGGTAGAACTCGCGCACCAGATTGGCGTCCTGGTCGATCGACACCGCCACCACCTCGAAGGCGGGACCGCCCAGCTGCTTCTGGAGACGGTCGAGGGCGGGCATCTCCTTGCGGCAGGGTACGCACCAGGTGGCCCAGACGTTGAGCAGCACCACCCTGCCACGGAAATCCTCCGGGCTCAGCGCCTTGCCCTGACCGTCCTGGAAGTGCACGCCGCGCGGCAGGCTGCGTTCGGCGGCCCCGGCCGCCGTCGCCGGGGAGCCGTGCAAGGCGTAGGCCGCAAGTCCGCCGGCCAGGGCCAGGCCGGCAAGGAGGCCGAGGAGCAGGCGGCGCGAATTGCGAACGGAAGCGGGAAGTCTCATGGCGCCTGCCGTAGTTGCTCGATCATGGGCAGCAGCTTGTCGCGCGCGAACTCGCGCGTGATCGGGCCGATGTGCTTGTAGGCGATGCGGCCGTTGCGGCCGATGACGAAGGTCTCCGGCACCCCGTAGACGCCCCAGTCGATGGCCACGCGTCCATCCAGGTCGGCACCGGTGCGGGTGTAGGGGTCGCCCCATTCTTTCAGCCAGCGTGCCGCGTCCTCCGGTTTGTCCTTGTAGTTGAGGCCGTGGATGGGCACGGCGCCGGTACGCGCGAGCTCCATCAGCACCGGATGCTCCTCGCGGCAGGCGACGCACCAGGACGCGAACACGTTCACCAGCGACACCTCGCCCTGGAGGTCGCGGCTCGCCAGGCCCAGCGTGCGTCCCTGCACCGGCGGCAGGTCGAAAACGGGGACGGGCCGGCCGATCAGCGGCGAAGGAATCTCGCGCGGGTCGAGGAACAGGCCCACGCCCAGCACGGCGACGAGGAGGGCGAACACGGCTAGCGGCAGCAGGAAGGCCGTTCGCCGCGGTCCGCTCGCCGACAGGTTTTGCTGCGCCGGAGCGCCGGCATTCGGGCTATCGGATTTGTTCATTCGCAGTGGCTCCGGATGAAGCTGGAGATCTCGGCCGGCTCGGCGAAAACCACCTGGGCGCGGTCGCCGCCCATGCCGGCGCCGACGATCACCGGCTGGCCGCGGCGCGGGCCGTGCGCCGAGGAGTCGGTCTTGAAGCGCAGGTTGAACTCCCAGAACGCGCGCCGCGTACCGTCGCCAAGCGTGACCCGATAGGTGTCGCCGCAGTGGGCGATGGCGCTCACCCGGTCGCCCGCATCGGCCGCCCTGAGGTCGGGCAGGCCTGGCGTCTTCGGCGCGGCGATTTTCCCTGCCGAGACGGCTTGCAGATAGGCGATCAGATCGGCGCGGACGCGCGCATCGGGCAGGCCCGGGAACGTCATGCCGTTGCCCGCGATGAAGGCGGCCGGATCGCGCAGCCATCCGTCCAGGGCCTGCGCGTTCCACACCATGCCCGACTTGCGCAGCGCCTCGGAGTAGCGCCCGAAGCCATCGGCCGTGCCGGCCCGGCGGCCGAAGACGCCGGCAAGGCTGGGCCCGGTGCGGTGATCTCCGGGCGCCAGCGAATGGCAGCCGGAGCAGGCGCGGAAAGCCTGGGCACCGCGCGCCGCGTCGCCCGCGGCGAAGGCGGCGGCCGCGGACGCGAGGACGGCCAGGGCCGCAAACCAGCGGTGCAGGATCATGTTTGGTCTCCGTTGTCGTTCCATGCGCGGAACCACGGGGCCGGCCGCCGAATCCGTGCGGGGCGCGCACGTTCCGGCGGCCGCGGCGGTACAGCCACGTCAGCGCGGGGGTCGGTCCCGGGTCAGGACGGTCGAAAGCTCGCCCGCGAGCCCAAGGGGCGCGCCGGCAAAGACATTCCGCCGAAATGGGTCAGAGGAGACGGGGTGGTCGCCAGATGGCGTCGGGAAGGCGCGCGGAAACCTGGCTTTCGCCGTCGGCGACGAGCAGGTACGGCGCACGCAGTGGGGGCGCCGGGAAGGCGGCCGGAAGCACGGACAGCGACCCGGTCTTGCATTGCTGCCCGAGTTTGCAGGGCGTGCCGTGGTCGGACTGCTGCGACGTGTCGTCGCCCATCTGCCCGGATGCGCAGCAGGGGTGGCCTGGCGCCGCTGCCTGCGCCGTCGGCACGGCCTGTATGCCGCATGCTTCCGGCAGACCGACGGCCGCCCACGCATACGCGGGCAGGGCAACGATCAGAAGCAGGGCGAGCAGGCGCCGGAAACGATACACGGATAATGACCGATCAAGACAAGGATATATAACCATGTCGGCGGACGCCGAACACGTCAGGTTCGACAGGCGACCGAAAGAAAAGGTTCACGCGAGTCGAACGGCAGCGGCTTGCCGATGAGGAGCCGGGCGCCCTGCGGCTACTTGCGCAGCGCGATCACGCCGCACGCGACGCGCGCGCCGGAGTTGCCGGTCGGCTGGGTGAGGAAGTCGTCCGCTGCGGCATGCACGATGACGCCGCGGCCGACGATGTTGCCCTCGCCCTTGCCATTGATCGTCACGCCTTCGAGGATCGTGTCGAGCCGGGCATTACCGTCGGCATCGGCGATCAGCATCGGCATGTCGCCGAGGTGGTGTGCGCCCCGTTCGGGGCTGCCGTGGGGCTCGCCGGTCGGGTTGAAGTGGCCGCCGGCGCTGGTGGCATCGGGGGCCGAACAGTCTCCCTTCTCATGGATGTGGAAGCCGTGCTTGCCGGGGGCGAGCCCCGTCACGCGGGCTTCGACGAGCACGCCGGCATCGCCTTCGACAAACTTGACGGTGCCGGACACCGTGCTGCCCTTGGTGGCAGCGAGGGGTGCCTCGGCGGTGACCGGGCCGCCGAGGCCGAGGGCGCTGCAGGCGGCGACGAGGAGGGTTGCGGGCAGTGCGAGGATCGGGGAGCGGGCGTTCATGTTCTTCTGTCCTTTCTCGAAGGGAGGATGTCGATGGCCGGCCTGCAAGCCGGCTACAGTTCAACATGATCCATCGCTACGCCGAAAGGAATACGGTCACGCCCCCGCTGCGGGGCCGGCCCCGGGTGCCGGCCGCGGAACGCTCAGCCCGCGGCGAGACGGCGATAGGCGCCGCAGTGGTAGATGAGCGGGGTACGGTCTTCGCGGTCGAAACGCACGACTTCGGAGATGAACACGAGGTGGTCGCCGCCTTCGTGGCGCGCGGTGTTGCGGCACTCGAAGCGCGCGCAGCAGCCTTGCAGCAGCGGCACGCCGTAGAGGCCGTCCTCGACCTCGAGGCCGGCGAACTTGTCGTCGGAACGCGTCGCGAAGAGCTGCGACAGGGCCTGCTGGTCTTCCGCGAGCACGTTCACCGCGTAGTATTCGCAGGCTTCGAACACCGGCAGGCTCGCCAGATGCCGCGACAGGCTCCAGACGATGAGCGGCGGATCGAGCGACACCGAGTTGAAGGAATTGACCGTCAGGCCGATCGCCTCGCCGTTGGGTGCGCGCGTCGTGACGACGGCGATGCCGGTCGCGAACATGCCGAGGGCGTCGCGGAAGGCGCGGGTGAAATCCTGGTGAGAGACGGGCGGCTGGGACATGGGGGTTCTTGTGATCGGCGCCGGCCCTTCTCGGGACGGGCGCGAAATTGGTTGGAACCGGCGATTATCGCCGCGCACAAGGCATTGGGCAACGCGGGACAGGGCCGGAACAGGCATCGGGAACAGGAAAGGAATGGACGACACGACGCAGGACGGCGATTTCGCGACGCGGCTGATCGCGTGGCACCGCAAGCACGGGCGGCACGACCTGCCGTGGCAGGCCACGCGCGACCCGTACCGCATCTGGCTGTCGGAGATCATGCTGCAGCAGACCCAGGTCGACACCGTGATCCCGTACTACGCGCGCTTTCTCGCGCGTTTCCCGGACCTCGCGAGCCTCGCCGCGGCGCCCGTCGACGACGTGCTCGCGCTGTGGAGCGGGCTGGGCTACTACGCGCGCGCGCGCAACCTGCACAAGGCCGCGCAGGCGGTGGTCGCGCAGCATGGCGGCGCATTCCCGCGCCGCGCCGCGGAGATCGCGGAACTGCCCGGCATCGGCCGCTCGACCGCCGCGGCGATCGCCGCCTTCGCGTTCGGCGAACGCGCGGCGATCCTCGACGGCAACGTCAAGCGCGTGCTGTGCCGCGCCTTCGGCATCGACGGCTTCCCCGGCGAGCGCGCGGTCGAGCAGCGTCTGTGGGCGCTCGCGGAAGCGCTGCTGCCGCAGACCGGCATCGGCACCTACATCCAGGCGCAGATGGACCTCGGCGCGACGCTGTGCACGCGCGGCCGGCCCGCCTGCGGACGCTGCCCGATGGCCGAGATCTGCGTCGCGCTGCGCGACGAGCGCGTCGCCGAACTGCCCGCGGCGCGGCCGAAGAAGGCCGTGCCGCAGCGGCACGCGCGCGTCGCGGTGATCGTGGCCGACGGCCGGGTGCTGCTCGAACGCCGGCCGCCGAGCGGGATCTGGGGCGGGCTGCTCGCCTTGCCGGAAGTGCCCGAACACGAAGCCGACGCCGCACGCTGGGTCGCGGCGCGCTACGGCCTCACGCCACGCGGCGCGACGACGCTCGCGCCGCTGAACCATGCATTCACGCATTTCCGCCTGGAGATCACGCCGGTCCGCGTCGATGTCGCGCCCGCCGGACATGCGGTCGCGGATGGCGACCATCGCTGGCTCGCGCTGGCCGACCTGGAGGGCGCCGGCCTGCCGACGCCGGTGCGGCGCATCCTCACCGAGCTCGCGCGCGCACCGCAGGAGGCGCCGCAGGGCCGGCTGGCCTTCTGAACACTGCGGCGGTCAGCAGCCCCGCTTCAGCCCTTTTCCAGGCGCTCCGCGAGCAGTCCGCGCTGGTCGAGGAACTGGCGGACGATCTCCAGCCGGTCGGCCGGATCGTCCAGTTCCAGCAGCGCCTGCTTGGCCTGCGCCGGGATCGGCAGCACTTCGGCGAAGCGCAGGCCGACCCAGCCGGCGTCGTCGAAGGCGTGCGGTCCGGGCAGCCGTTCTTCGCCGGCGTCGGCGACGATGGCGCGCAACAGCGCGACGAGCGGTGCGCAGTTCCCGGGGATCGGCGTCGGCGGCGCCTCGGCGAGCCATTCGACTTCGCCCAGCAGCAGGCCGTTGGGTCCGGCCTCGGAGCGCAGCACGCGGTAGCGGCGCTCGCCGCGCGTGACGAGGTCGAGCGTGCCGGGCCGGACCATGTCGCAACGAACGATGCGGGCGCTCACGCCGACCTCGTAGGGCCGCGCCGGCGCGCCGACCTCACGGCCCTCGGCGATGAGGTTAACGCCGAACACCGCGTCGTCCTTCAGGCAGCGCGTCGCGAGGTCCATGTAGCGCGCCTCGAACACGTGCAGCGGCAGCAGCGCGCCCGGGAACAGCACCGTGTGCAGCGGGAACAAGGGCAACAGCGGGGGCAACGGCGGCGACAGGCGGGCGTCGTCCATCACGCGCCCTCCCCGTCCGCTTCGCCCCAGCGCTGCGTCAGGCGATGCGGCACGCGCAGCTGGTCGAGCACGCGCGCGACGACGAAATCGACGAGGTCCTCGACGGTCCGCGGATGGTTGTAGAAGCCGGGGCTGGGCGGCAGGATCACGACGCCCAGGCGCGCGAGCTTGAGCATGTTCTCGAGATGGATCGCCGAGAACGGCGTCTCGCGCGGCACGAGCACGAGCTTGCGCCCTTCCTTGATCGCGACGTCGGCGGCGCGCTCGATGAGGTTCTGGCTGAGTCCGGCGGCGATCGCGGCGAGCGTGCCCATCGTGCACGGGCACACGACCATCGCGTCGGCCGGGTTGGAGCCGGAGGCGAGCGGCGCGAACCATTCCTCGCGCCCGAACACGCGCAGCCGGCCCTCCGTGGCCTGGAAGCGTGCGGCGAGCGCGGCCTCGACCTCGGCCGGGCGCGAAGGCAGGTCCAGCCCCATCTCCTGGCGCGCGACGATCTGCGCGACCTGCGAATACAGCAGCCACACCGTGCAGCCGGCCGCGAGCAGGCATTCGACGAGGCGCAGCCCGTAGGGCATGCCGGAAGCGCCGGTGAAGGCGACGGCGACGGTCTGCGGGGCGGGGAGGCTCATCGGGACTGGGCTCACTTCAGGTAGTCGGTCAGGATCACCCAGCGGCCATCCTGGATCTGCGCGATGCGGCCCTGGCGATTGCCGAGGTGGTCGTCACGACTGAAACGATACTCCGGGGCGCCGAAGAAGTCGCGCGGGGTATGCAGCGATTCCAGCGCCGCCGTGAAGCGCTCGACGGTGAGCTCGCGCCCGGCCTGGTCCGCGGCCTTCACGAAGAGGTCGGCGACGCCGTAGCCCATCACGCTCCACACGTTGGGCGCGACGCCGAAGCGTGCGCGGTAGCGGCGGATCCAGTCGGCGAGCTGCGCGTTCGCGCCCGCTTCGTAGGGATGCGGCAGCACGGTCACGCCATAGAGGCCCTCGACCGCCTTGCCGCCCAGCTCGTGTGTCTGCGCCGAATAGCCCGACGCGGTGACCAGCAGGTCGACGTTCCAGCCGGTGCGGCGCGCCTCGGCGACGGCGGCGACGGTCTCGCGCACGACCGTCGCGAGCACGACGAAGTCGCAGCCCGCACCGCGCAGGCGCGCGACCTGGCTGGAAAAGTCGGTCGCGCCGCGCTTGTAGCTGGTCTTCTCGGCGAGCGCCTGCCTGAGCTTCGCCAGCCCCGCCTCGACGCCCTTCATCACCTCCAGGCCGTAGTCGTCGTCCTGGTACAGCAGGCAGGTGCGCCTGTAGCCGTGCGTCTGCACCATGTGGCGCGTCGCCGCGTCCATGTAGTCCTGGTAGGGCGCGAACAGCTGGAACTTGAGCGGATGGCGCGGCGCGTAGGTCGATTCGTGCGGCGAGAAGGGGAAGAGATGCGGCCGGCCGGCATCGACGATCAGCGGCATCGTCGCCATCACCACCGGGGTGCCGAGGTCGGCGAGGAAGGCGAACGCCCGGTCGCGCTGGATGAGCTTCTTCGCCGCGAGCACGCCCTTCTTCGGGTCGTAGCCGGCGTCCTCGACGACGAGGCGCAGCTTCCGGCCGTGCACGCCGCCCGCGGCGTTGGCGTCCTCGAAGCGCATCAGCATGCCGTCGCGCACCGGCGCGCCGAGCAGCGCGATCGGGCCGGACAGGTCCTGGATGCTGCCGACGACGATCTCGCGCTCGCTCACGCCGGGCGCCTGCGCGCCCGCCACGCCCGCGACGAGCAGGGACGACAGGACGAGGATGCGGCGGATCAGGTTCATGGATGTTCCCGGCGCCGGGACGGCGCCAACAGGCCGATTGAAAGGGCCGATTATCGGCGATCCGCGCCCGCGCCGTCGCCCCCCGCCAGTCCCGCCGGACGCAGCAGCACCAGTGCGACGAGCACTGCACCGAACAGCAGGGTCTCGATGCCGGCCGCGCCGGCGATGTCCGGCGGCAGGCGCTCGACCGCGAGCGACACCCCTTGCGGCAGCGCGACGACCACCAGCGCCCCCCACAATGCCCCGGCGAGGTGTCGCGCCCCGCCGATGAAGGCGAGCATCAGCAGCTCGAAGGACAGCATCAGGCCGAACTGCTCGGGGCTCACGAAGCCGATCCAGTGCGCGTAGAGCGCGCCCGCCAGCCCGGACAGGCCGCCACCGAGCACGAAGGCCAGCGACTTGGCGCGCGCGACGTCGATCCCGGCGGCGGCCGCGGCGGCCTCGTCCTCGCGCACCGCGCGCCACGCGCGCCCGAGCCGCGACCGCACCCAGCGCCGGCACGCCAGCCAGGCCAGCGCCAGCACGACGCCACTCACCAGCGCCTGCGCGGCCGAGGTGTCCGCCACGCGGCCGGCGAGCGCCAGCGGCGGCACCGCAAGGCCCGCGGCGCCGTGGGTCAGCGCTTCCGCGCGCACCAGCCCCTCCTCGACGATCAGCGCGAAGGCGAGCGTGCTCATCGCGAAATACAGGCCGCCGAGGCGCCGGGCCGGCAGGCTCGCGAGCCAGCCTCCGGCCGCCCCGAGCGCCGCCGCCAGCGGTAGCGACACGGGCGCCGGCACGCCACGCAGCATGAGCAGCGCCTGCGCGTAGGCACCGAGCCCCAGCAAGGCGCCCTGCCCGAGCGAAATCTGGCCGCACTGGCCGACGATCAGGATCACGCCCAGCCCGGCGATCGCCCAGGTCAGCACGAAAGCCGCCTGCGCCAGCGCATAGTCCGCGCCCAGCACGCCTGCCGCGAGACCGGCGAGCCCCACCCCCGCCGCAACCGGCGCCCACGCC